>NZ_CP108538.1:8437500-8737500 GCF_035994185.1 Streptomyces sp. NBC_01217 | reverse complement strand
TGCCGGGGTGCGTGAGGTGTGGACCGGCGGTGACCTGGTGCCGGCCCCGGCCCTGCGGCGGGTGCTGGAGGCATGCCCGGGCACCGTGGTCACCGATGTGTACGGTCCGACGGAGACGACGACGTTCGCCACGTGCCATCCGCTGCGGTCGCCGGCGGAAGTTGCGGACACGGTGCCGATCGGCCGGCCGATGGACGGCATGCGAATGTATGTGCTGGACGCGGGCCTGCTACCGGTTCCGGTCGGGGTGACCGGCGAACTGTACGTAGCCGGCACGGGTCTGGCCCGCGGCTACCTGAACCGCCCGGGCCTCACCGCGGAACGCTTCCTCGCCGACCCCTTCGGCCCGCCCAAAACCCGCATGTACCGCACCGGCGACCTGGTGCGGTGGAACACCGGCGGGGAGCTGGTATTCGTCGGCCGGGCCGACGACCAGGTCAAGATCCGCGGCTTCCGTATCGAGCTGGGTGAGATCGAGACCGCACTCGCCGCACTCGGCGAAGTCACCCAGGCCGCGGTCGTGGTGCGGGAGGACCAGCCGGGTGTCAAACGCCTGGTGGCCTACGTCATCACTGACACACCCGCCGAGACCGACACCACCGCGCTCCACCACTCGCTGTCGGCAGTGCTGCCGGACTACATGGTGCCCTCGGCGTTCGTGGTGCTGGAAAGGCTGCCGCTGACTGCGAACGGGAAGCTGGACCACAAAGCCCTGCCTGCGCCGACGCCGGCTGCCGCTCTGTCGAGCCGCGCGGCCCGCACCCCGCGTGAGGAGCTGCTGGCCGGCCTGTTCGCCGAGGTGCTGCGGCTGGCGTCGGTGGGCATAGACGACAGCTTCTTCAGCCTGGGCGGCGACTCGATCACCTCGATCCAGCTGGTGTCCCGGGCCCGCAAGGCCGGCCTGGTCCTCACCCCGCGGGACGTGTTCGTCCACAGGACGGTGGCGGCGCTGGCCGGGGTGGTGCGGGATGCGGAGCCGGTGGAGCCGGGGGCCGGCAAGGAAAGCAGCTTTGTGCCGTTGATCGAACTGGACGAAGACGAAATGGACATGATGCACGCCCAATGGCGGAGGTCGAAGTGAAGCAGCCAGGTTTTGAAGCGGTTCTGCCTCTGTCGCCGTTGCAGGAAGGGTTCCTCTTCCACGCCCTGTACGACGAGGGCACGGTGGATCCCTACATCACGCAGTCGGCCATGAAGATCGAGGGACCGCTGCGGGCGCAAGGCATGCGAGCCGCGGCGAAGGCGCTGCTGCAGCGGCACGCCGTTCTGCGCACGGGATTCCTGCAACGGCGCTCCGGCCAGACCGTGCAGGTGATCGCACGGGACGTGGACCTTGCATGGTCCGAGACGGACCTGAGCACCCTGGACGCCACACCCCAGCAGCAGGAGCTGGAGCGGCTGCTGAGCCAGGACCAGGCCCGCCGGTTCGACATGGCAGCGGCACCCCTGGTCCGGTTCACCCTGGTCCGCCTCGCCGCCGACCGGCACGTACTGATGATGACCAATCACCACATCCTGCTCGACGGCTGGTCCGTGCCCCTGGTCCTGGAGGACCTGTTCGCCCTCTACGCCGGCGACGGGGAGCACCACGCACTGCCGCAGGTCACCCCGTTCACCGACTACCTCAGATGGCTGGCCGGCCGGGACCCGCAGGCAGCCCAGACAGCATGGCGTGGGGCACTGGCCGACCTGGAGGAACCCACACTGGTCGCTCCCGCCGACACCGCTCACGCCTCCGTGACCCCCGAAATGGTCGTGACAGAGCTGCCGGAGGAACTCACCTCCGCGCTGACCGCCACCGCACGCAAGGCCGGCCTGACACTGAACACACTGGTCCAGGGCGCCTGGGCCGTGATGCTGTCGCGGATGACCGGACAGAGCGACGTGGTCTTCGGCGCCACCGTCTCGGGCCGGCCCCCCGAACTGCCCGGCGTGGAGGACATCGTCGGGCTGCTGATGAACACCGTCCCGGTCCGCGTCCGCATCGACCCCGCCGACACCCTGACCCGCCTCCTGGCCCGCATCCAGGACCAGCAGACCGCACTCATGGACCACGCACACCTGCCCCTAGCCGACATCCAGCAACTCTCCGGCTTCACCAAACTGTTCGACACCTCCACCGTGTTCGAGAACATGCCCTGGGACACCGGTGCCCTCGGGCACTCCGGTGACCTGCGCGTGAGTCCCTTGCACCACGACGACGGGGCGGGGCTCATGCACTACCCGCTCAGCCTGACGGCTTTCCCCGGGGCCCGGATGACCCTGGCACTGAGTTACCGGCCCGACATCTTCGACCGCCAGGACATCGAGCAGTGGGCCACCCGCCTCCAGCAGATCCTGAAAGCATTCACCACCGACGCGAAGATGCCGGTAGCCCGGGTGGACGTGCTGTCCGCACAGGAACGCGCCGAGATCGAAGCGGAGTGGAACAACACCTGCGCTCACGTGCCCCCGGCCACACTCCCGGAACTGTTCCAGGCACAGGCGGCCCGCACCCCGGACGCGACCGCGGTGGTCTTCGAAGGACAGGAACTGACCTACGCCGAACTGAACACGCAGGCCAACCGCCTGGCCCACCGCCTGCTGGCCACAGGCGCAGGCCCCGAACAGTTCGTGGCCGTCGCACTGGAACGGTCGGCGCAGATGGTCGTCGCACTGCTGGCAGTCCTCAAAACCGGCGCCGCCTACGTACCGATCGACCCCGGTTACCCGGCCGAACGGATCAGATACATCCTCGACGATGCCGCACCGGCCATCACGGTCACCACACGGCACACCGCACCAGAACTGCCCGCCGGCAAAAGCGGCACCGGGTTCGTCCTGCTCGACGAACCCAACACCCCCGACACGGACACGGATGCCTGCCCGGGCGCCTGCCCGGATCCCACGGACACCGACCGGCCGTCCCCGCTCACCCCGGCACACCCCGCGTATGTCATCTACACCTCCGGCTCCACCGGCCGCCCCAAGGGCGTGGTGGTACCGCACCAGAACGTCGTACGCCTGATGGGAGCAACCGACCACTGGTTCGGCTTCAGCGACCAGGACATCTGGACGGTATTCCACTCCTACGCCTTCGACTTCTCCGTGTGGGAGATCTGGGGCCCCCTGCTGACCGGCGGCCGCCTCGTCATCGTCCCCTACCTGACCAGCAGATCACCCGCCGACCTCCTGAAACTCCTCGCCCGCGAACACGTCACCGTCCTCAACCAGACCCCCTCGGCGTTCTACCAACTGCTCCGCGAGGAGAAAGACACACCCACCGGCGCACTGGCCGCCCTGCGCACCGTCATCTTCGGCGGCGAAGCACTCGACCTCAGCCAACTGCGCCAGTGGTACCGGGACCACCCGCACGACGGACCCGACATGGTCAACATGTACGGAATCACCGAAACCACAGTCCACGTCACCCACACCCTGCTCGACCCCGAAACCGTCGACAACGCCCACGGCAGCATCATCGGCCGCTCAATCCCGGACCTGAACCTCTACGTCCTGGACACCACCATGCAACCCGCCCCGGCCGGGGTGACCGGCGAACTCTACGTAGCCGGCGCAGGCCTCGCCCGCGGCTACCTGAACCGCCCGGGCCTCACCGCCGAACGCTTCCTCGCCGACCCCTTCGGCCCGCCCGGAACCCGCATGTACCGCACCGGCGACCTCGTACGACGCCACACAGACAACAACCTCCAATACATCGGCCGCGCCGACGACCAGGTCAAAATCCGCGGCTTCCGCATCGAACTCGGCGAAATCGAAACCGCACTCGCCACACTCGACGAAGTCACCCAGGCGGTTGTGCTGCATCGGCAGGATCAGCTGGTCGGCTACGCGGTCACCGACGCGGACGCCCGGTCGCTGCGTGAGCAGCTGGCGGCGAAGCTCCCGGACTACATGGTTCCCGCGCACCTGGTCGTCATGGACCAATTCCCCCTGACCGGGAACGGCAAGGTGGACCGGCGGGCGCTGCCCGAGCCGGCGCGGGGTGCGGCGGCTCAGTACACGGCCCCGCGCGACCCGGTGGAGGCCGGCCTCGCCGAGGCGTGGGCCGAAGTCCTGGGCCTTTGTGAGGTGGGTATCGACGACAACTACTTCGCACTGGGCGGCGATTCCATCCGCAGTATCAGGGTGCTGGCGCTGGCCCGGCAGCGTGGCCTGCACTTCCAGATCGCCGACCTCCTGCGCCATGCGACGATCCGCTCCCTGGCCCGTGTCGTCACTGATGCCGAGGCGCACGCCGGCAGCGGCAGTGATGAGGAGCCGTTCGCGCTGCTGCCGGGCGGTGACCGGGCGGCGGTTCCCGAAGGCGTGGTGGACGCCTACCCGATGACCCGGCTGCAGATGGGCATGGTCCTGGAGAGCGAGAGGTCGGCCGCCTACCACAACATCGGGTCCTACCGGTTCACGGCGCCGTTCAGCGAGCAGGCCTGGCGCGAGGCGGTGTCGGGGCTCGTCGCAGCTCATGAGCTGCTCCGCACGTCCTTCGCTTTCACGGGCTTCGACCGGCCGGTCCAGCTCGTCCACGAGTCCGTGCCGCTGCCGCTGACCGTGGAGGACCTGCGGGGCCGGGCCGGCCAGGAGGCGCTCGTCCAGGCACGCTACGACCGTGAGCTGCAAACGCCGTTCGACTGGACCCGGCCGCCGTTGATCCGCTTCCACGTGCAGCGGCTGTCGCAGGACACCATGCAGCTGTTCGTCGCCGAGCACCATGCCATCATGGACGGCTGGAGCGAGCGCTCGATGTTCTCCGAGCTCCTCAACCGCTACGCCGGCACACACACCGCACCGCCGGTGTCCGCACGCTTTCGTTCCTATGTCCGCCTGGAACTCGCCGCGTTGGAAAGCGAGCCGGACCGCCGGTTCTGGGCCGTCCAGATGGACGGGGCGCCCTTCGCCCGGCTGCCTCGCCGACCGGACTCGGGCCAGGCGGCGGGCAAGGACGTCGTCGGGCTGCCGATTCCCCTGCCGGTGCAGGACGGGATCCGCGCTCTGACCGCGACGCTCGGCGTCGCGGAACGCACGATTGTGCTGGCCGCGCATCTGCGGGTCATGAGCCTGCTGGCGGGTACCAGGGACGTGGTGACCGGCGCGGTCTACAACGGGCGCACCGAGGAACCGGACGGCGACCGGGTCGTGGGCCTGTTCCTCAACACCCTGCCCGTGCGCGGGCAGCTGACCGGTGGCAGCTGGACCGACCTGATCCGGCAGACCGCCGATCTGGACAGTGACATCCAGCAACACCGCCGCTATCCGATGACCGAGATCAAACGGCTCGTCGGACGTCAGGCGCTGTTCGAGACGTTCTTCAACTACACCCACTTCCATGTCGAACGCGATGCCGCAAGCAGCAGCGACATCGAAATCGTGGGCGGCGTGGCGCTCACCGACTTTCCGTTCAGTGCGGATTTCCATGTCGACAGTGCCACCGGACGCCTGGGCCTCTACCTGAGTTACGACACGGGGCAGTTCGCCAGGGAGCAGATCGAGCAGATCCACGGCTACTACGTCGCGGTCCTGACCGAGATGACCCGGCGGCCCGATACCGGCCACAGCAGTGCCGGCCTGCTGTCAGCAGCGGAGCGGCAGCTGCAGGAGCGGTGGAACGATACCGCCCGGGAGGTGCCTGCGGTGACGCTGCCGGATCTGTTCCGTGCGCAGGTGGCCCGTACCCCGGATGCGACCGCAGTGGCCTTCGAGGAGCAGTCGCTGACGTATGCGGAGCTCGATGAGCGCGTCGAGCGGCTGGCGAGGGTGCTGGCGGGCCGTGGCATCGGGGCCGAGTCGGTGGTTGCCGTGGCGTTTGCCCGGTCGGTGGAGCTGGTCGTGGCACTGCTGGCCGTGCAGCGGGCAGGTGCCGCGTATCTGCCGCTGGATTCGGACTACCCGGCGCAGCGGCTGGAATTCATGCTCGCAGATTCCGGCGCGGTGTGTGTGCTGACCACACGGGGTGTCCACGTGCCCGAGTCCGGCGTGCCGTCGGTGTTCATCGAGGATCTCAACGCCTGCGAGCCCGGGGAACTGCCTGACTCCTACCATCCGGCTCACCCGGCATATGTGATCTACACCTCGGGGTCGACGGGACGCCCGAAGGGTGTGGTGGTGCCGCACGCCGGTATCGCCAACCGCCTGCTGTGGATGCAGGACACCTACCGGCTGACCGCCGGGGACCGGGTGCTGCAGAAGACCCCGTCGAGTTTCGATGTGTCGGTATGGGAGTTCTTCTGGCCGCTGATGACGGGTGCGGCGCTGGTGGTGGCCAGGCCGGAGGGACACAAGGACCCGGTCTACCTCGCAGACCTCATCCGCCGGCAGCACGTGAGCACCGTGCACTTCGTGCCGTCGATGCTGGCTGCCTTCCTGGAGGAGCCGTCGGCCGCGCACTGCACGGATCTGCGTCGTGTGGTGTGCAGCGGTGAGGCGCTGCCGGCGGGGGTGGCGGAACGTTTCCACGCGCTGCTCGGTGTGCCGTTGCACAATCTCTACGGGCCCACCGAGGCCTCGGTCGATGTGACCTTCGCATCCATCGAGCCGGGTTCGGGTACGGCCCCGATCGGCAGGCCGGTGTGGAACACCCGTGTGCACGTACTGGATGCGGATCTGCAGCCGGTTCCGACCGGGGTGGCGGGCGAGCTGTATCTCACCGGCGTGCAACTCGCCCGCGGATACGTCAACCGTGCCGCTCTGACCGCCGAACGGTTCGTCGCCGATCCGTTCGGCCCGGCAGGAACGCGGATGTACCGGACCGGGGACGTGGCGCGCTGGACCGGGGCCGGCAGCCTCGAGTACATCGGCCGGGACGACGACCAGGTCAAGATCCGCGGGTTCCGTATCGAACTCGGTGAGATCGAGGCCGCGCTGAGCGCATACGAGGGTGTCACACAGGCAGCAGTCGTGGTACGGGAGGACCAGCCGGGGGTGAAACGGCTGGCCGGTTACGTGATACCCGCAGCCGGGGCCGTGCTGGACACCGATGCCCTGCGGGCGCATGCAGCCGCGCTCGTGCCGGACCACATGGTGCCGTCGGCGTTGATGGTCCTCAACGAGCTGCCGCTCACACCGAACGGGAAGCTGGACCGCAAGGCCCTGCCTGCACCGGAGTACCGCACCCGCCGGACAGAGCGGGCCGCATGCACCCCGCGTGAGGAACTGCTGACCGGCCTGCTGGCCGAGGTCCTGGGTCTTCCGCAGGTGGGGACCGGCGACAGCTTCTTCGACCTGGGCGGCGACTCGATCACCTCGATCCAGCTGGTGGCCCGGGCCCGCGAGGCCGGCCTGGTCATCACACTCAGGGACGTCTTCACTCACGGGACGGTGGCCGCACTGGCTGCTGCCGCAGTCCAACACGATGACGACACGGCCGGTCCGGCCCCGTCCCGGGCCGTGGGCGCCGCTGGATGAGAACTGCCCGGAGAAAACCCAAGCCATACGGCGCGCATCCCGGGTGAACCCGCCGGCCCACACACCCCCCGCGCCAGGGCCGGCGGCGCCCGGCCGGCCCCTGCGAGGTGAAGGACCCGCACCCAAAAAGGTTCGGCAAGCCGGACAACACCAGCACCCCGAAACCCTCCCGAACACGTTTACCGATCAGGCCTCCCCTCTCCGGACCGCCCCTCCCCACATTTTCCCTGATCCAGGAAAGGAAATTTTTCATGCCATCAACCGTGCCCATTCGCAGACTGAGTCAGGATTCGGCAGAACAACTGATTCTGGTCGCAGAAAAACTCCTCACGGAACACGGCTCCGCAACTGCCCCGAATCTTCTGGATTCCCTTCCCGACGCCACCGGGCTGCTGGAACGATCCATACACGAGCAGTTCTCCCCGGAATTCACTTCCGCCGGCCTGTTCATCGTCCGGGGAATGAACATCGATGACAACACCCTTGGCCCCACACCCCTGCACTGGTCCCGCGCAGGAGACGCAGGAGCGGTCTGGGACATAGTCCTGCTGCTCATCGTCCACATGATGGGGCATCCCATCGCCTGGGCGGGACAGCAGAACGGCCGCGCAGTCAACAACATCGTCCCCGCAAAAGGCCACGAGAACGAACAGACCGGGGCCAGCAGCACCGTCCTACTGAGTCCGCACACCGAAGACGCCTTCCACCCGCAGCGCGCCCATCTGCTGCTCCTGTGCTGCATGCGCAACCACGACCGGGTGGCCACCACCGCAGCAAGCGTGCGCCGCACCGCACTCGACACCCAGGACATCGCCCAGCTCACCCGCCCGGTGGTGCCCATTCTCCCCGACGACGCCTACGCAAAGGTCCCGGACTTCCACGGCGAACCCCCCGCAGTGCGAACACTGTGGGAATCCCCGGAAGGACTCACCCTCCGCTTCGACCCGGCATACACCCCGCTCGACCAGGCCGGCGAAGACTACCGGGCCGCCTACCGGCGACTGGGACACGAACTGACGAAAGCATCCACCGAGGTCGTCCTGGAGCCCGGAGACGTACTCGTAGTGGACAACGACGCCGTCGTGCACGGCCGGGTCCCCTTCCGCGCCCGCTACGACGGAACCGACCGCTGGCTCAAGCGTGCACTCGTACGGATCCCAGGACGGCCCAGCCGCCCGTCATCAGAACAGCACGAACACGGCTACGGCCAGTCCGCGATCGAGCCCCAGCCCATACCAAACACAGCGACCACGACAGCCTCACCTCGACCGGGCAACCACTGACACGCCCCGACCAGACCAGGAACACATTGCGCGCACACCGCACCCGGAACCCCCGCACATGACCACGCCCCGGGGGGGATAACGCAACAAGCACTCCCCCGCCGTCCGACCGCACCCCCCGACCTGCCCGAACCGCCGCCCCGGTCACCTGCCCGCGAAGGAGCCGCCATCAATGCCGGCCCGAACACAGCCCCTGCACAACCCACTCGGCCCCCGATTCCTCCTGCTGTGGAGCTCGGTGACAGCGGCCAGCCTCGGCGACGGCATCGCCCTGACAGCAATGCCCCTGCTCGCCGCACACCTCACCAGCGACCCGCGCGACGTATCACTCGTCTTCCTCGCCGAACAACTGCCCTGGCTCCTCATCGCCCCGGTCTCCGGAGTCCTCGCGGACCGCCTCGACCGCCGACGGGTCCTGCTGATCACCGACTCCCTGCGCGCCCTGACCGCCGCCGCGTTCGCCACAGCAGTCCTCGCAGGACACGCCTCGATCGCACTGCTCAGCACAGTCGCCCTGCTGCTCGGCACCACACAGGTCATGTACGCGGGCGCATGGGCCGGCATGGTCCCCGCACTCGTCGCCCCGGACGCACGCACCCGCGCCAACGCAGCACTCCAGGCAACAGCACAAGTCATGGCCAACCTCCTGGGATCACCACTCGGCGCCCTGCTCTTCCTCACCACACTCGCCGCACCATTCGCCGCGCAAGCCGCATGCATCACAAGCGCCGTCCTCCTCATCGCCGCACTCCCAGGAAATTTCCATGCACGCACAACCACCCCGAAACCACGAACATCCATCCGCCACGAAGCAACCGAAGGCATCCGCTGGCTATGGCACCACCAACAGCTACGAACCCTCTGCCTGACCGGCGGCATCTCCAACCTCGTGATCGTCGGCCTCACCACAATCCTGGTCCTCTACACAAAAAACACACTCGGACTCGACAGCCTCGGCTACGCACTGATCATGGCAGCATTCGCAGCAGGCGGCCTGACCGGCGCCGCCATCACCCCCCGACTCTCCGAACGGATCGGCCCCAGAAAAACACTCACCCTCGCCATGACCACCCAAGCAGCAGCCATAGCCGCAGCAGGCACCGTCTCCTCCCCCATCGCATTCGGCTGCTCCATCACCGCCTACGGCGCAGCATCACTGACATGGAACGTCATCGCCCTGTCCCAACGCCAAAACCTCATCCCCGACCACCTCTTCGGCAGAGTCAACATGACCTACCAAATGACCAACGCAGGCATGAGCGCCACCGGCGCCATCACCAGCGGAATAATCGCCCACCTCCTCGGACTCCGCGCACCCTTCCTCATCGGCGCAGCCCTCCTCCTGACCATCACCACACTCACGACACACAAACCCCAAAACCCACAACCCACACCACACAACCACCCCACACCCACCCACTAAGGACGTCTTCAGTAAGAGGATCGTGGGCTACTCCATCGACGATCGGATGAAGTCCCGACTGGCCGTCGCAGCCCTGGACAACGCCGTGGCCCGCCGCGACAACGTCGCCGGGTGCATTCTCCACAGCGATCGCGGATCGCAGTTCCGGGCAAGGAAGTTCGTCCGGGCGCTCACCGGGCCACCAGATGGCCGGTTCGATAGGGAGGGTCGGGGCGGCGGGCGACAACGCGGCCATGGAGTCGTTCTTCAGCCTGCTGCAGAAGAACGTCCTCGACCGCCGACAGTGGGCCACCCGTGAGGAACTGCGGATCGCGATCGTCACCTGGATCGAGAGGACGTACCACCGACGCCGCAGACAAGCCTCGCTCGGCCGGCTGACCCCCGTCGAATTCGAGACCGTCATGACCACACCGGCCCTCCAGGCCGCGTGACCACACCTGTCACCCAACCCTGCATCAGACCCAGGTGGATGAGGCCGCAGACGGCCACCAGGCTGTCGGGAACCGTCAGTTGCCTGCGTCCGGTGGTAACGGGGACAAGCGTCCGGTATCGAGGAGCCAGCCGGTACGCAGGACAAAGCCGCCGCGCAATGCCGCAACCCGCGAGGCAGCCGCGCAATGCGGCAATACAGGAAGCTGGTGGCTGGCTGCTGCCGCGCCGCACGTAGTTTGGCCGACTCGCCTTTGTGTTCAGAGCATCGCCATGGTTGGCTCCGCCGCAGGGGTGCTGAGGGGTGCTTCCGGTCATCGCCCCTTCCGCGTCGGCGTCTCCTTCGCAGCCAATGTGTGTCGCTTGGTTGAAGTTGCTGGCCGGTTGGGCTGGAGCTAACCTGGATTGGTGTTGTGGCATTGGTGAGGTACTGCGTCGAGAGGGGTTGTGCGCACGCTGAGCCGGGCTTTCACGGGCGCTCGTGAAGCCGAGGCCACATAGGCGGCTGCCTACCGCACGAGCCTATGTCAAGGGCAGTGGCTGACGAAGGGTTCCGGACCGTACGCCAGCAACGAAGGCCACAGACGTGTGTCCGCCGGCGTGTTCAAATGCGCATCTGCGTAGTGCTTGGATTGCCGAGGGGGGCTTACCGCCATCGGCAAAGGTGCGAGCGACGGGGCACGGTACATGCGCCACGGGCACCTTGTGTCGGGCACAGGGGGGTAGTCGCCCCGAGGAGATTCCTATGTCCAAGACCCACACACACTCCGGCCACCCCCGCCGTCTGAGCCCGGATCCACCGGCTGACCTCTGTGGACAACTTCTCCGGGAACGAGGAAGAGCCTTGTGACCTGCGATGATGGGAGTTCTTGAGGCTTCCAGCACGCACGATGACAAGGCTCTTCCGAGATGCAATCTTCCCATGCCGCCGTCCATGTCTCCGCACTCTTCGACGAGCCGAATCTGATCGCGGATGCGGGGCTGCTTCCGCTGATCGCGCTCGCCGAACGGGTCGGCCTGCCCGGTCTGGCCGCCCAGGTCCGCATCGAGGCGGCCGACAACAGCGGCGGCGCCCATCCGGCGGCCAAGGTGATGTCGCTGCTGGGCGCGATGTGCTCGGGGGCCGACTCCATCGATGATGCCGACCGGCTGCGGCACGGCGCAATGGACCGGGCCTTCGCCGGGATACGCGCCCCGTCCACGCTGGGCACCTTCCTGCGCTCCTTCACCCACGGCCACAACCGGCAACTCCACCGTGTGCACCGGGAATTCCTGGCCCGCCTCGCGACCCGTACCCCGCTGCTGCCCGGCGCCGGGCAGCTGATGTTCATCGACATCGACCCCACCCACCGCCGGGTCTACGGACGGGCCAAGCAAGGCGCCGAGCACGGGCGCCTGAAGGGGCAGCGCACCCTGCACCCGATCATGGCCACCCTGTCCACCCCGCTCGCCCGGCCGGTGATCGGTGCGGTCCGCCTGCGCCGCGGCAAGGCCGCCGACGTCCGCGGCGCGAAAAGCTTCGTCGCCCAGGCCCTGGCCATCGCGAAGGACGCGGGCGGAACCGGAATCCGGATGGTGCGGGCGGACAGCAAGTTCTACACCGCCGATGTGGCCGCCGCCTGCCACAGGTCCGGTGCCCACTTCTCCCTCACCACGGGCATGAACCCCTCCATCGCCGCCGCGATCGGCCGCATCACCGAGGACGCCTGGATCCCGATCCGCTACCCCGAGGCGTTCGTGGATCCCGACACCGGCGAGATGGTCTCCGACGCCGAGGTCGCCGAGACCGAGTACACCGCGTTCACCGGACGCAAGAAGGCCGAGCAGGTCACCGCCCGTCTGATCGTGCGACGGGTGCGACGCCTGAACCCGCAAGCAGCCACCGGGCAGGGCGAGTTGTTCGACTCCTGGCGCTACCATCCCATCTTCACCAACAGCCCCTTCGGCATGCTTCAGGCCGAACTGCACCACCGGCAACACGCTGTCGTGGAACAGGCGATCGCGGACGGGAAGTCCTCCGCGCTCGCCCACCTGCCCTCGGGAAACTTCCAGGCGAACGCCGCCTGGCTGATCCTGTGGGCCATGTCGCACAACCTGCTGCGGGCCGCCGGCGCCCTGGCCTCGGCCTTCCACGCCAAGGCCACCACCGCCACACTCCGCGCCCACCTGATCCACGTCCCCGCCCGACTCGCCCGCACCGCGAGGACCAAGCTGACCGCCCACCTGCCCGCCAACTGGCCCTGGCAGGCCGCCTACCAGGACTTGTTCGAGGCCGTCCATCACCCACCGTCGACACCCTGACGGCCTCCATCGACACCGCACCCTGACGGCCGCACCGGCCACCGGCACCACCGCCCCAGCCCCGACTCGCAAAACACCTCGGACAGGCCGCGACCCGAGCGCGGCGGGCGCCGCCCGCCCTCGAACCCAAGCCCCACACCACCATCAGCCCTCGGCGAGAAATCGGACCTCGGAAACATCAGCCGGTGGATCCGGGCTGAGGGGCCCCGCGTTTCCCGGACAGGTGTCTGCCGTTGATTTCACGCGGCGATTCGCAACTTCTGGTGCTCGGTGTGGACTTCGAGTGGAGGTCGGTATCCCACCGCCGAGTGAAGGCGCTTGCGATTGTACCAGAATTCGATGTATCGAGTGATGTCCTGCCGAGCGGCCTCATGGGTCAAGTACGTTACCCGGGACACGCGTTCATTCTTCAGGACTCCGAAGAATGATTCGGCCATGGCGTTGTCGAAACAGATTCCGGTACGGCCGGCGGATCTGCGGAGGCCGTACCGTTCCAGTGTCTGCCCGAACTCGCCCGACATGTAGTTGCTTCCACGGTCTGAGTGGAATATTGCGCCCCTGGCGAGCTTCCTGTTGCGTGCCGCGTTGCGGATGGCCCGGGATATCAGCGATGTCTGGTAGTGGTCGTCCATCGCATAGCCGATGACTTCCTTGGTGCAGCAGTCGAGGACGGTCGCGAGATACAGCCAGCCCTCACCGGTCGATATATAGGTGATGTCTCCGACGAGTTTTTCTCCGGGGGCGCCGGCGGTGAAGTTGCGGCCGACGAGGTCTGGCACGGGGCCGGTTGTGCTCTTGGTGAGGCCGAAGCGTTTCGGCTTGGGCTGGCAGGGCTCTAGGTCCTGTACGGAGTTCAGATCATGCTCGTCGGGTGATGCCGCGTAGCCACAGCATCGTGCCGCACAGGTGGAGTCCGGCCAGGTAGCTCTCGGGAGTCTTGTCGTAGCGGGTGGCGATCCCGCGCCAGTTGCGCAGCCGGTTGATGCACCGCTCGACCGTGTTGCGGTCCTTGTACAGCTCGGCGTCGTGACTGACGGGGCGGCCTCCGCGCGAGCCCTTCTTTTTGCGGTTGGCCGTCTGGTCCGCCTTCTCCGGGATCACCGCCCGGATTTGGCGTTTGCGCAGGTAGGCGCGGTTGCGGCGGGAGGAGTACGCCTTGTCGCCGGCGACCGCGTCCGGGCGGGTGCGGGGCCGGCCCCTCCTGCCACGGACCTTGATCTTGTCCACGACCCGCGCGAACTGCGGGCTGTCACCGGCCTGGCCGGGGGTGAGGACGAACGACAGTGGACGGCAGCGCCGTTCGGCTGACAAGTGCACCTTGCTGGTCAGCCCGCCCCGGGAACGACCGAGCTCAGCAGCCTTCAAACGGGCCCGGCGGCGTCGCCGCAACCGCTGCCGCTCGGCTCGTTCCGGGTCCCCGTCCTGATCGTATTGCGGCTCCCGTCCCTTCTTCCCGCCCCCTTTTCGGACTCTGCGGCCTCCACCAGCGCTTCCAACTGCTCTTCGTCCAGAACCATCCCGGCGGCGTGGTGGTGAGCGCGGGAGGTAGCAGAGTCCACGCTGACCAGCGACAGGTCTGCCTCACCGCGTTCTGCGGCATAACCGATGACCGTCTCCATCAGGTGCTGGAAGACGCCCTCGCGCGTCCAGATACGGAAGCGGTCGTAGACGCTCGACCACGGACCGTACTCGGCAGGCACGTCTCGCCAGGGGCTGCCGGTGCGGAACCGCCACATCGTCGCGTTGAAGTGTTTTCGCAGGTCAGGTATGGGTCCGGATACTCCCAGCGGGAGGTGGGGCTCAATCAGGGACCACTGCTCATCGGTCACATCGCCACGTGCCATACCTGATGGCCTATCAAGCGCACACGGTTCCGCGCTGCGGATTACCCGAACCGTGATCTGAACTCCGTACAGGACCTAGGCCCAGCTCGCGCATGAGCCCGCGTACCAGCTCCAGGCCCGCGGCGATGCCCCAGCGTTGCAGCTGGGCATGGATGCGCCGGTAGCCGTAGGTGCTGTCTGAGTCCTCGAATGCCTTCTTGATGAGCAGTTTCAATTCATCGCGCCGCTGAGCCGTCGCGGAATCCGGGCGGCCGCGCCATTCGTAGTAGCCGGATCTGGACACGTCGAGGCGATTGCACATGTACTCGACGCTGTACGCGTACTCCACCGTGTCGAGTCGCATCTCGTCGATGAACTCGTACTTGCTCACTACCGGGGATCCCTCGCGAAGTACGCCGCGCATTTTTTCAGGAAGACGTTCTCCATCTCGACTTCCCGAATACGGCGTTCAAGCTCCTTCAGCCCGGATCCACCGGCTGATGTTTCCGAGGTCCGATTTCTCGCCGAGGGCTGATGGTGGTGTGGGGCTTGGGTTCGAGGGCGGGCGGCGCCCGCCGCGCTCGGGTCGCGGCCTGTCCGAGGTGTTTTGCGAGTCGGGGCTGGGGCGGTGGTGCCGGTGGCCGGTGCGGCCGTCAGGGTGCGGTGTCGATGGAGGCCGTCAGGGTGTCGACGGTGGGTGATGGACGGCCTCGAACAAGTCCTGGTAGGCGGCCTGCCAGGGCCAGTTGGCGGGCAGGTGGGCGGTCAGCTTGGTCCTCGCGGTGCGGGCGAGTCGGGCGGGGACGTGGATCAGGTGGGCGCGGAGTGTGGCGGTGGTGGCCTTGGCGTGGAAGGCCGAGGCCAGGGCGCCGGCGGCCCGCAGCAGGTTGTGCGACATGGCCCACAGGATCAGCCAGGCGGCGTTCGCCTGGAAGTTTCCCGAGGGCAGGTGGGCGAGCGCGGAGGACTTCCCGTCCGCGATCGCCTGTTCCACGACAGCGTGTTGCCGGTGGTGCAGTTCGGCCTGAAGCATGCCGAAGGGGCTGTTGGTGAAGATGGGATGGTAGCGCCAGGAGTCGAACAACTCGCCCTGCCCGGTGGCTGCTTGCGGGTTCAGGCGTCGCACCCGTCGCACGATCAGACGGGCGGTGACCTGCTCGGCCTTCTTGCGTCCGGTGAACGCGGTGTACTCGGTCTCGGCGACCTCGGCGTCGGAGACCATCTCGCCGGTGTCGGGATCCACGAACGCCTCGGGGTAGCGGATCGGGATCCAGGCGTCCTCGGTGATGCGGCCGATCGCGGCGGCGATGGAGGGGTTCATGCCCGTGGTGAGGGAGAAGTGGGCACCGGACCTGTGGCAGGCGGCGGCCACATCGGCGGTGTAGAACTTGCTGTCCGCCCGCACCATCCGGATTCCGGTTCCGCCCGCGTCCTTCGCGATGGCCAGGGCCTGGGCGACGAAGCTTTTCGCGCCGCGGACGTCGGCGGCCTTGCCGCGGCGCAGGCGGACCGCACCGATCACCGGCCGGGCGAGCGGGGTGGACAGGGTGGCCATGATCGGGTGCAGGGTGCGCTGCCCCTTCAGGCGCCCGTGCTCGGCGCCTTGCTTGGCCCGTCCGTAGACCCGGCGGTGGGTGGGGTCGATGTCGATGAACATCAGCTGCCCGGCGCCGGGCAGCAGCGGGGTACGGGTCGCGAGGCGGGCCAGGAATTCCCGGTGCACACGGTGGAGTTGCCGGTTGTGGCCGTGGGTGAAGGAGCGCAGGAAGGTGCCCAGCGTGGACGGGGCGCGTATCCCGGCGAAGGCCCGGTCCATTGCGCCGTGCCGCAGCCGGTCGGCATCATCGATGGAGTCGGCCCCCGAGCACATCGCGCCCAGCAGCGACATCACCTTGGCCGCCGGATGGGCGCCGCCGCTGTTGTCGGCCGCCTCGATGCGGACCTGGGCGGCCAGACCGGGCAGGCCGACCCGTTCGGCGAGCGCGATCAGCGGAAGCAGCCCCGCATCCGCGATCAGATTCGGCTCGTCGAAGAGTGCGGAGACATGGACGGCGGCATGGGAAGATTGCATCTCGGAAGAGCCTTGTCATCGTGCGTGCTGGAAGCCTCAAGAACTCCCATCATCGCAGGTCACAAGGCTCTTCCTCGTTCCCGGAGAAGTTGTCCACAGAGGTCAGCCGGTGGATCCGGGTTCAGACGGGCCCGCTCGCTCACCGTCAGGTCTGCATCGGCAGACGGCTCATGCTGTTTCTGATGCTTCTTCACCCAGCCCCGGAGCGTCTCCGGATTCAGCTCAAGATCGCGAGCCGTCTCGGAGATGGTCTTGCTGGACCGGAGTGCGATCTGGACGGCTTCCTCGCGGAACTCCGGTGAATATTTGCTGGGTGGCGCCACTTCGTGCTTCCTCGTTTCCTGTTCAGGGCAATCCTATTGGGTCCCTGTCCGGGAACTTCGAGGCACCACAGGTGTCGAACTCAACCAAGGCCGCGTTCACGAGTTCGTGGACCGCTCCCTGATGCTGGTGACAGCGCTGTCCCCGGTGATTGGCTACGACAAGGCGTCCACAATCGCTCACAAGGCCAACGATGAAGGAACCACGCTGCGGGAGGCCGCACTGGCGTCTGGCTACATCAACGCCGAGGACTTCAACCACATTGTCAACCCCCGCGCCATGGTCGGCCAGGAATAGAAGGGTGCCGAGCAATAGTCGGCACTCGCCAGGTGTCCGTTGGATCGGTGGCGTGTGCGGCGCGGCCCGTTCCCGTGCAGGCGTGCCCCAGACCCACGCCTCTCCGGGGAGAGCAATTGTCAAATCCTGTGGATCGATCGGCGGCGCAATGGCTGGACGATCTTGCGATCGAGGCGGGGCGCCCGCGCCGTGCTGCGGGTCTCTCTGCGAGTTGCCGCAGTTGCCGGCGGCGGTGTCCGGGAAAATTGGTTGACCGGCTGTCGGCAGGTCCGGCAAGAATGGCCTGGTGATAGCCACGTCGCCTCAAGGACCGGTCGAGCTTCCATGGATCGTCACCGAGTTGGCGGCGGGGCGGCCGGTGCAGGCCGTATGGGAGAACGAACTCGGCGGCCTGACGTTTCGGATCGGACTGGGGGATGCACGGCAGTTTGTGAAGTGGACGCCATCCGGCAGTGGTATCGACCTTTCGGCCGAGGTGGTGCGCCTGCGCTGGGCAGCGGCGTTCACTGTGGTGCCGCGCGTCATCGACGAGGGCGCGGACGAAACGGGGTCCTGGATCGTCACAGCCGGCTTGCCCGGACGCATGGCGGTGGACGACTACTGGAAGCGCGACCCCGACACCGCAGTACGCGCTATCGGTACTGGGCTGCGCGCCCTGCATGAAGAACTGCCCGTTGCGGACTGCCCGTTCGGCTGGTCGGCCGAACAACGGCTGAATACGGTTCGGCCGCGAGCGGCGGCGGGCCGGATCAATCCGGCGGACTGGCCTCAAGACCTTCAGCACATCGGGACCGTTGAGCGTGCGCTCGGCCTGCTCGCCGACACCCCGCCGGTCGATGAGCTCGTCGTCTGCCATGGCGACGCCTGCGCTCCGAACACCCTGATCGGCGACGACGGCAGGTGCAGTGGCCACGTCGACCTCGGCGCGCTCGGTGTCGCCGACCGCTGGGCCGACCTCGCCATCGCCACGTGGAGTACGCAGTGGAACTACGGTCCCGGTTGGGAGGAACCGCTGCTCGAAGCCTACGGGGTCGCGCCGGACCCGGAACGGATCATGTATTACCGTCTGTTGTGGGAGCTGTCGGACTGAGCCGGTGGACCCGCATGGTGTGGTGAAGCGGTTCAGGCTGCGGTGACATCATCGTGCTCGACCAGGTGTCCGCGTTCAAAGCGGGCTCCGGCGCGGACGAGGGCGACGAGGTGGGGTGCATTCACGGCTCTCGCTGAGCATCGCGATGCAGCAGACTCATCCTCACGGCCTTCGTGCTGAACGTGTGTGTTCCTTGGTCGGAGCACATGTTCAGACGAAGGCCGCCTCCGTGTACGGCGGTTACCGAACCGAGTGATCAAGTTAGGGGATGTTGTAGTAGTCGACCATGGCGTCGGCGAAGTCGCCCCAGGCGTTCGTGCTCTGAGAGGGCGTTTGATCTAGCCGAATTGCCCTTTAAGCTCTAGTAAGTCCCTTGCCAGGTTGTTGTGGTCTCGTCCGTTATGCGCTTGGTGAGGTTGTCGATCGACGCGATGTGGATCATGGCCTCGGAGCTGGCTGTGAGGGTTTCGTAGTCGCGGGCGAGACGTCGGTGCATCATGATCCACCCGATACTTCGTTCCACTACCCAGCGCCTTTTTACGACGTGAAATCCGCGAACTCCGGGGTTTCTGTTGACGACTTCGACGTCGATTCCGAGCTGGGCCCCGTGCTCGACGACGGCGTTTTTGAAGCCGGTGTCAACCCAACTCTTGGAGATGGTCGGGTACGTCTCCTTCGCCTGGTCGAGGAGGCGTATTCCCAGGGCGTTCTCGGAAAGGCCGGCGGCGGTGACGGTCACGGCAAGGATGAGGCCGATCGTGTCGGTCAGGATGCCCCGCTTCCGGCCTGCGATCTTCTTGGCGGCGTCGGTTCCCTGGCTGGTCACGGGCACGTTGGTGGAGGTCTTCACGCTCTGGGTGTCGATGATGGAGGCGGTGGGTTCGGGCTTGCGGCCTTCCTTCACACGGGCCAGGCCCGTGAGGTCGTAGTTGAGTTGGGCGAAGATTCCCTCGTCGCGCCAGGCCGCGTAGTAGAAGTAGACGGTGCCGTGCCCGGGAAGTCGTGCGGAAGATATTTCCAGGGGATTCCCGTGCGGTTCACATAGAGAATCGCGTTGAACACATCACGGAGTTCGACTTTGGGCGGCTGACCGGTGGGCCTGCGGTCGAGCCGGGCTTTCCGCCAGGCCGTCAACGTCGGCTCGATCAAGGCCCATCGGGCGTCGGACAGGTCGCTGGGGTACGGCTTCCGTTGGCTCACGCCGTAGCGTGATCATGGGCCGCACCGGAAGGTGGCGTTCCGTCGCTGCTCGGGCGATTCCGTGATCTTTTCGAACCAGACGGACTTCAGGCCGCAACCTCGGATGAGACGGGCAGTCGAGTTCGCAGCCCCTGAGGGCGCGATAGCCGCTCACCCGTTCATACGCCTCAAAACGGGGCACGGATGAAAGACATTTACCGGACCTGACCTGCATAAACGCCCTCTGACTTCGCCGCAGAGGCGGAGGAACGCCACCCAGACGTCGCCGCCTGCTGCAAGGGCGGCACCATCCGGCGCTTCTCAACGGTGTGCGCCGGCCGAAATACGAGCGGGGCCACCGGGGCGTTTTCCTGCTGCCCGGCCGGCTGTGACCGTGATCACTTGGTACTCGTAGCGTAGAGCCGGATGCCACTGGAGATCTTGGCGCGGCTGGTCCCCTGGCCGGGTTTCCGCCGGTTCGCCCGTTCAGCGCGTGCATCGCTTACGACGGAGCGCTCATGCCGCCCTGCACGCTCCGTCGTGGACGGAAGCCTGCCCGATCAGACAGCAACCACCCCGGCACCGCCAGCCGATGGGCTCGCTTCACCGGCGACGGCTGGGCCGGCTGCCCAGCGGCTCGCCCTACGTGAGCGCCCAGCCGTTCGGCGGGTATGGGGGCGTGATGCCATGGGGACCGGACGGTTGGTCGAAGTCGGGCGGGCCGCTGAGGAACGTGTTCGCCGGAACCGGGGGGGCGGCTATGCGTGCGCCTCGTCCGGTTCTCCGCAGGGTTCCGCAGCTGCAGCTCCCTGCCGAGACCGGGTTCGCGTGCCCCAGCGTTCAAGCGATGGGCCCGCGGCACCCACGGCGGCGAAGAACGCGCCGAGGAGCAGCCAGCCGGCCGTGCCCAGTCCGAGGACGACGGTGGTGAGGATGGCGGGGGCGAGCGCCTGCCCTGCGCTGAAGCCGAGCCCGAGAAGCCCCTGGTACTGGCCTTGGGCGTGGTCCGGTGCCAGGCCGAAGCCAAGGGCGAAGCCGGCCGAGGACTCCCATATCTCCCCGAGGCTGTGGACGAAGATCGCTGCGACCACGAGGCCGGCGGCTGCCCACACGGGAGCGTGCGCGGTCAGGGCCATCATCGGACAGCTGAGGAGGAAGAGCAGTCCTGCCGTGCGGAACGCTTTGCCGCCATCGCGAGGGGTTTCGATGCGGGATCCGATTCTGGTCTGCAACAGGACGCAGACTCCAGCATTGATCGCGGATACCGCGGCCACGGTCCAGCGCGGTGCGTTTGTGTACTCCGAGATCCATATCGGCAGAAGCAGGGACACCACCGGGTACTGCAGCCCCATCGCACCATAGAGGGCTGTGAAGGTCACGAACGGACGGTCGGTGAGAGCGATCCAGCGGCGCTGCTGCGCCGGTGGCGCCAATGCTCTGTAGTCGGGGAGCAAAAACAGGAGGAGGGCGCACAGTGCAAAGCTGGCCGCGTTGCCGAGAATCAGCACGATGTAGGCAGTACGAGTATTCGCTGCAACCGCGAATCCGGCACCCACGGTTCCCAGGACGACGCCCAGATTCACGTACGTACGGAGCTTTGCCCTGAACGGCGCGGGGCGGTCAGTACCGACCCGGACCACGAGGGCTCCCCAGGCTGCGCCGCCGGCGGCTGCGGCAAGCTGGTCAACGGCAGCGACGGCCGTGAGGGCGGCCCAGCTCTCGACAAGCACGAGAGCGGACATCGCCACTGCCTGAACCGTCAGAGCGAGCATCATGATCGTGCGCGGCCCGTGCCGATCGGCCAGATGGCCTCCCGGTATCCCCGCGAGCAGGCCGATCAGGCCGGCGACAGTGAGGGCGGCACCCACCTGCACTGCCGGTAGATTCACGACCAATGTGAAGTAGAGCGCCGACGCCGTGTTGAAGAGCCCATTGCCGACCCGGTTCACGAAGCTGGCCAGGATCAATACACGCTCTGACCTGCTTCCCCCCGCCAGGTGAGCTATTCGGCCGGGTGGTCTTTCCTTGATCATGGGCGCAGGCTAGCAGCGGTCGCACACACCGTCAGTGGTGCGAAGCCGCCGGCCGTCCACGACACCGCCTCCGTGCCCTTCAAGATCCAGGACGGGCGCTTCGCTGCCCGGCCCCCAGGTGATCCACTTGCTCGGCCGGCGATCCGAGGAAGGCAGGGAAGCCCCTTTGGTGTCCCGGGCGCCGGATACCGCAACTCTCCGATACCGACGCTTCACCAGTGTTCCCGCATCACTGCGGAAGCGTGATCGGCGCGGTCACCGGATCGCCGGACAGTCCACTCACTCTGCCGTCGGGCCGCTATGCCGATGGTGGTGACCTGTGCCCGGCCGCCCGCACCACCCCGCTGAACACTGCGGCCCGCCGCGACCCGGGTCGGCGGCCGGCCCCAGCGGGCTGCGAACACCCCTGACACGGGCCGTACTTCAGCGCTGGACGGGGGGCCGGCGAGCTGAAGTACCGCACGGTCCGGCCGGCCGCGGCGGCCGAGCCCGCCGCCGACACCGCCGTCGATGCAGGCCGCTGCCGTCACCCGGTCCGCTGCATCCGCGTCCGAGCAGGGTTGCATCCGGTGCACGTGCCGAAGCCCGGGGAACAGGACGAACTACCAGGTGGGGAAACGGCTTTGGAGCAGACCGGAGCTGCGCCGATCCGACTCATTCGCGAAACCGGCAATGCGATGCCACGATGTCGTGCCGGATGCAGCTCACGGAAAGGCGAGTCGACTCACCTGGTGCGGCGCATCCGGTTCCGGTGCCGGCACCGCCACGGGCTGCGCAGGAACTCGCGGGCGAGGAGCGCTGTTCCACATGCTGTACCCCCTGCGGTGCGGTGGGATGAGGAACGGGCAGACATTTTCCTGCTCCGCAGGGGAACCGGTGATCCCATCGAACCGCTGTGACCTGCAAAAACCGTAACCTGATCCACCGCCCGCCCGCCCTTGCACGATCCTCCTGTGCGGCCCGGCCGGCTCAGGGGAGGACACCTGCCGGCGTGCGCACCGTCTGACGCAGGCGGGCGGCGTCCCGGCTGGGCGGCGCGCCGAACTGGCGGCGATACTCCCGGCTGAACTGTGACGGGTTGTCGTAGCCGACGCGGTGGCCGACCCCGGTGACGTCTCCGGGGTGGGTGGTGAGCAGCAGCCGGGCCTCCTGGAGCCGGATCTGCTTCTGGAACTGGATGGGGCTCATCGCGGTCACCGCCTGGAAGTTGCGGTAGAAGGCGGAAACACTCATCCCGGACAGCCGCGCCACGTCCTCGACCCGGAAGGGCTGCGCGTAGTGCTCCCGGATCCAGCGCACGGCCCGGGAGACATGGCTGAGGCTGCTGTCGGCCAGGCCGAGCTGGCGAACCGTCGCACCCTGTTCGCCGGTGATCACACGCCACAGGATCTCGCGCTTGACCAGCGGGGCCAGAGCAGCCCGGTCGCGGGGCTCGTCGAGCAGGCGCAGCAGCCGGACCGCCGCGTCCAGCAGCGCGGCCGGGGCGTCGCTGACGGCGATGCCCGACGGTGCGCCCCCGCCGGTACGGGGGGTGTCTGCGGGTCCGGCCTGCAGCAGCTCGGCAACAGCGGACGGTTCCAGCACGAGACCGAACCCGAGCGCCGGCTGCCCGGGGTCGGCCCGGGTGAACTGCCCGGTGACCGGCAGATTAACGGACGCGACCAGGTACTGCCCGGGCCCGTACTCGTACACCCTCTCGCCCAGCGCGAGCCGTTTGGCGCCCTGGGCGATGACCGCCAGCACCGTGCCGGACATCGAGGGCGCCGGCGGATCCGACCGGTCGACCTTCGAGATGAGGACGCCGTCGATGGCGGTGGTCCCGTCAGGACGGGCATGCCGGGCCAGCAGAGTGCGGAGCTCTTCAAGGTACATGCGTCCATTGCAGCACCACTGCGCGCCACGACTCCTGTGTACACGAGGATTGTGCAAGTACGAGCGAGCATCGTTCTAACGTTTTCGCAGGTCAGCCCGGTTGAATGGAATCACCGCACTCCACCACCGAGAAAAAGGCAGCCATGATCGCCAACTACGGATTCAACGCCACCCTGACCGCCAAGCCCGACATGGGCGACCAGCTCGTCGACCTGCTGCTGACCGGCCTGAACGAGGGCAGCCCCGGCGCGAGCGAATACTGCGTCGTCTACCTCGTCTCCCGGTCCGCGTCCGACCCCGACGTCGTCCACGTCACCGAGGGCTGGACCAGCGAGGAGGACCACCACCGGATCTTCGCCGGAGAGGCCGCCCAGGCCATCGTCGCGCAGATCGACGCACTGCTCGCCAAGGAATCCCAGTACACCGACTACGTCCCGGTCCGCGGCAAAGCCGCCTTCTGACCCGCCGAACACCCCAGCCCCCACCCCCCAGCCCCTGCCGCCTCGGTGCCCGCCGAGGCGGCCTCCCTCCTCGCCCGACCGTCCCGCCACCACCCACGAAAGGTCACGACCATGACCACAGCACGCCCCGCCCTTGACCCCGAACTGCATGAACTCCTGGCCGACATGCCGCTGATGTCCCAGCTCAGCCCGGAAGTGCTGGCGCAGGTACGCCCCTTCTCCTCGATGCCCGTCGAACCCCTCCTCGAAGGTCGTGCGATCGACCGGCGCGAGGTCACCGTTGCGAGTCCGGATGGCACCCCGATCCCCCTGTCCGTCTTCAGCCCCGCGAACACCGACCGCACCACCCCCGCGCCCTGCGTCTACTGGATGCACGGCGGCGGGATGGTCATGGGCGACCGCTTCTCGCAGATCGACATCCCGCTGGAGTGGCTCGACGAGTTCGGCGCCGTCGTGGTCTCCGTCGACTACCGGCTCGCACCCGAAGCCACCGGTACCGCCCTGGTCGACGACTGCTACCAGGGACTGCTGTGGATCACCGACCACGCCACCGAACTGGGCATCGACCCCGCCCGGATCGTCGTGGCGGGCCCCAGCGCGGGCGGCGGCCTCGCCGCCGGCCTCACCCTGCTGGCCCGCGACCTCGGCACGCCCGCGATCGCCGCGCAGATACTGATCTGCCCCATGCTCGACCACCGCAACACCACCACCTCCAGCCACCAGTACTCCGGCGGGCCCGGCGTCTGGACCCGCGAGATGAACGAGTTCGGATGGCGTGCCGTGCTCGGCGACCTCACCGGCCAGGAGGTACCCCAGTACGTCTCACCCGCACTGGCCGACGACCTCTCCGGCCTGCCCACCACCTATATCGACACCGGCTCCGCCGAAGTCTTCCGCGACGAGGACACCGACTACGCCACCCGCATCTGGGCAGCAGGCGGCCAGGCCGAACTCCACGTCTGGGCAGGCGGCTTCCACGGCTTCGACACCCTCTACCCCCAGGCACGCATCTCAGCCCAAGCCCGCCAGACCCGCACCGCCTGGCTCTCCCGCCTCCTGCAGCCGCACCCCGCCGCATAACCCCACCGGCGCACCCACACAACACACGCACCAACGCACCAACGCGCACCAGAGGAAACAGCACGAAAGCCGCCACCATCACGGGCGCCGGCTCCGGCTCCGGCACAGGACGAAGCGCCGCGTCCGAGATCACCAAAACGGGAACGGAGTCATACTCACCCACGGCACCAACCCACAAGGCTGGCCGGGGACAGCCGCCATCACCGAGAAGGAGGGCAGCACGGCCGTCGCACTCCCGTTGGCCGTCAACGAAGCAGGCACCTTCACAGCCCTCCCCGACACGGTGGCCGACGCGCCGCGCGGCGCCTGCCGGCGCGACACCTTCGACCATCCGCCCAACAACACCGCTCTCACGCAGACCCCGTCGACCAAGGGCACGACCGAGGAGACGTCCGACAGGCTCATGTGTCTACTCCTCATGGGCCCGTACTTCCCGACACAGACGTTGCTGCCCCCGATGGCGGATGGCGGGACCAACGTCCATACGAGCAGCAACCCGGCGACGGCGGTGACCGGCCTGGAACCTGGCCACTCCGCCCACGCCTCGATGAAGGACGGACCGGACGCGCCGACCCGGTACATGGCCAAGGAATCCAGCACGCGTGGCATCCACGTCAACGCCGTCTCACCGGGGCCGACCCGCACCCGGAACGCCGACGACGCCTCCACCCGGCACCCCGAGACCGTCCCGGCCCCTGCCACGACGACCGCACCCGGCCGGATCCCTGAAGCCCGGCAGCGAAGGTCTTGATGAACTGCCGGCCAAGGGCCGGGCCGTTACCGCACCACCGGCGCCGGGCCCTTGAGCGGGGCGGCGGCGGTGGCGGCGGCCGGCCTGCCTCCACAACCGGGCGCAACGGACGAGGATCCCCCCTCCCGCTCCTGCCGAACGACGGATACCCGGAGACACCCCATTGCATACAGTATTCAAACTGGCTAACGTCGGCTCATGCGACTGACGAAGCCCACAGACCTGACACTCCCCATGCTCATGCGGTTGGCGGCAACCGGCGTGGAACCCACCACCGCACGGCGGTGCCGGGCATGACGATCTATGGCGATGACGCGACCATAAGGCAGATCCTCACTGCTGCCGGAGACACCTGGGCCGTGGTGGGCCTGTCCGATAACCCCGAACGGGCCGCCTATCGCGTGGCCGCGAAGCTGCAGCGCCTCGGCAAGACAGTGGTGCCCGTGCACCCAAAGGCCGAAACGGTGCACGGAGAACAGGGCTACGCCTCTCTCGCCGAGATCCCCTTCCCGGTGGATGTCGTGAACGTATTCGTCAACTCCGCCCTCGCCGGCGACATCGCCGACCAGGCCATGGCCATCGGCGCCAAAGCGATCTGGTTCCAGCTCGGCGTCATAGACCAGGCCGCCTACGACAGAGCCCGCAAGGCCGGCCTGCTCATGGTGATGGACCGCTCCCCCGGACGGGAAATACCCCGACTGGCGCTGGACTGACACCCCCGCCCCACAAGAGCCCCAAAAGCCGATGCCTCAGGCCATACGGCACATCGACCCTCGCCAGACCAACACCGAACCCAAGCTCCGCGAGCTCTTCACGAAACTCCAGGCCAAGCACGGCACCGTGCTGGAGGTCGTCGACCAGCCGGCCTCGACCGTTCTCGCGAACAGCACTGTGGCCTGGAGGGGCTGGCATCGGCTTTATCCGGTGGGCCACGTTGTGCCATGACTACCGGGACGGCATTGCGCCACACACGGATTGGTGACCCGGTGCTCTTCTGAGTGCCGTACAGGCCGGCGCCGGCCCGCTGTCGGATCCCCTCAGGTTCCCCACCACCCAGCCCGAGGCCGGCGCCGGACCGGTCGCGGTGACCGGCCACTGCATAGGCGGCCTCCTGGCGATGCACACCGCCGCGGCCCACCCCGGCCAGGTGACCGCCGTCGCCACATTCCTCGGAACTGGTGTGGGAACGGGCACAGCCGGCCCTCACCGATTGCGAGTCAGAGATGTCCGGCTACTCGCATCGGCGGCACAGGCGGCCCAGTCGCCGCCTGATGCCTGCTGCCACGGGATGGCGACTCTGAGCCGAGAACGTCAAAACCGTTCACACTTGGCGTCGACCCGATTCTCGACGGTGTGTTGCGCCTGAGCGCCGTCACTCCCCTGCGCTCGTGAAAGTGACAATCCTCCATTAGCTGAAAAGACTGGCGTCCAGCTCCAGGCCCCCGGGGTTACTGAGGCCCCATGCGATGGAAGACGGCCCACAGGGAGAAACATGGCACGCAGAGCGCACCACCGGCTCCGCCTCACCGGAACCGCAGGGGCCGTCACACTGGGACTGATTGCCTGCCAGGCCACGGAGCAGCCGGCGGTGGACGCGACGCAGGCGCAGGCGCATGCTGCTCACGAAGGCGCATCGGCACTGTTCGCCCAGGAGATGGACGCGAGCATGCAGGCCATGATGAAGGCTATGGGGGACTCCTCCCAAACCGGTGACCCCGACCACGACTTCGCAGCGATGATGGTGCCGCACCACCGGGGGGCCATCGCCATGGCCAAGGCGGTCCTGGAGCACGGCAAGGACCCTGTACTGCGGAGGCTGGCTCAGGAGATCATCGTCACGCAGCAGCAGGAAATCGGGGTGATGAAGAGTCAACTGTCGACGAAGCCCGCAGCCGGGCGGAACGCATCGCCCCCCGCGGCGCAGCCGGGCAAGGAGATACCCCGGCCGCAGGCAGACGGTGCAGGTCCAGTGCTCCCGATATCCAGCCAGGACCGCGTCTACACCTCTGACCAAACGTCCAACACTGTCTCCGTGATCGACCCCGTCGCCAATCGCCTCCTCGGAGTGATCCGCCTGGGCGACCCGGTGCCTGGTTCGCTCAGCCCGTTGTACAAGAATCAACTACTCGTGCACGGCGGCGGCTTCTCCCCCGACCACCGGACCCTGGCCACCGTCTCCATCGGCTCCAACTCGGTAACGCTCATCGACACCGCGACGAACAAGGTGAAGGGCGTCGTATACGTCGGCCGGTCCCCGCACGAGGCGTTCTTCACGCCCGACGGCAAGGAGTTGTGGGCCACCGTGCGCGGCGAGAACTACGTGTCGGTGATCGACCCAATACGGATGCGGGAGAAGCGCCGTGTCACAACCGCCAATGGGCCGGGCATGGTGCTGTTCCGCCCGGACGGCAAGTACGCCTTCGTGCCCTCCAGCTTCACCCCGGAGGTCGACGTCGTCGACACCCGGACCTACCGGGTCGTGGCCCGCGTTCCGCAGGCCAGCCCGTTCTCCCCGAACCTGGCCGTGAGCCGGGACGGCACCGAGGTGTGGTTCACGCTCAAGGACAGCGGCAAGACCCAGGTCATGAGCGCGCGGCCGCCGTTTCGTATCCTTGCCACGATCAACAGCGGGCCCATCAGCAATCACGTCACCCTCGTCGACAACAGTGCCGGTAAGTTCGCCTACGTCACGGTGGGCGGCGAGAACGTCATCAAGGTCTACCGACGTGGCCCCAAGCCGGCCCTGGTCGCTACCATCCCCACCGGGGACCTGCCTCACGGGATCTGGGTTTCCGGCGACGGCACACGCGTCTACGTAGGCCTGGAGAACCAGGACGCCGTCGTGGCGGTCGACACGCTCAAGAACAGGGTGATCGCGACCATCCCGGTGGGCCAGCAGCCCCAGCAGCTGCTCTATGTGCCGCGTGCCGTCCCGCACGGCAAGGGGACCGCCAACCTGCAGCCACTGGGAGTCGCCGGCAAGGCAGGCCACCTCACGCTGACCGCTCCGAAGGGCGAGGGCGGACACGCCCACGCGACCGTCTCGGTCAACGCGCTCGGCGCCCTGGACCTCCTCCAGGTCGCGGCCACCGGCCTGAAGCCCGGCAAGAACTACAAGGTGTGGCTCACCGAGCACCGCACCGCACCCTTCGGCCGCAAGCAAGCACTCACCATGTTCACCACCAACTCCGCCGGCGCGCAGGTCAGCCAGGCCATCGGGCTCCTTCGCGATGTGCTGACGCCGTCGAAGCCCGCGGCCTCCGCACCGTCCCAGCGCTACCTGATCATCACCCCGTCAGACAGCGACTCTCCCGTTGCTGTTCAGGACCAGTACAACCCCATGCCCCGCCCGGAGGCCCTGTCCCCGGAACCCGCCCCGGCGGCAGGAGGCTCATAACCTGGACGCCTTCCCCCTGCCGCACTGGCCTCGGTCATAGGTAGAGGCTGTGCCGGTAGCTCGACGGACCGCCCAGCGTGTCGAGGACAAGCGCCGCCATCCCAGTGCAGGAGGCGCTGCGCAACGGCATACGAAAAGGGGTGAGGGACACAGTCGCGGGACGGTCAATGGGAGTGTCCCTCGGGACGAGCCGGGTGGGGCGCAGGAACGTCCAATCGAGCGGGCCGGCCTCAACGATGGCGTCCTGCTCCCGGCGCTGCCGGATGGCCGGGCGTTGAAAGCCCGGTAGGCGGCAGCGATCACATGGGCCGTGATGCCTTTGAGGTGCGGGGGGTAGGCGGCCTCGGAGAGCACGACGAGCCGGGAGACGTGTCGTTGGTGCATGGCTTCGACGATGGTGCGGGTGCCGTCCGTGTACAGCGGGGTGGCAGGGCTGCCGCGCAGCCCCACGACGATGACCACGGCGTCGTCGGCGGTGACGAGGTCGAGGACGGAGCCGGTGACCACGCGGTCGGCCGGGGTTCCGTGCACCCGGGCTGCGTCGCGGGAGTTCGGCTGGGAAAAGGTCGTTGCGCCGTCCGACCCGTCGGTGACCTTCGACACCATCGTGCGCCGTGAGGCAATCGGCGTGGTCGCGGCGGTCATACCCTGGAACTCGCCGTTTTCCGCCGCCACCGCCAAGCTGGTATCGCCCTGCTGGCCGGTAACACCGTCGTGCTGAAGGTCTCCCCGGAGAACTCGCTGAGCACGGCCCTGCTGGCGGCCCTCCGGCACGAGGCCGGCCTGCCCGAGGGCGTGCTCAGCATTCAATCCACGCCCTGTAGCCCGGATGGTTCACCCGACCGAGCAGATCGATTTCACACGGTGCGAGCGTGGAAATCAGCTTGGTGCGACGAACAGCCGTCCCGCCGCCCCCACGAAGCAGCAACCCGCAGCGAGTGGGGAACCACCTCGTGCCAGGTACGGGCCCGCGCGTATTTGCGGACGGTGCGACGGTCCAGTCCAAGTTCGCGGGCTGCGGCGCTGTATGGGCGGCTGGCATCGGTCAGTGCACGGACGGCCTCGAAGAGCCGTCGGGCGTGCCGGCTGGCGAAAGTGTCCTGCCCGGCTTCCGTTGTCGTCGAAGGAGGGCTGGGACGCGCCCTGTTCGGGGGCCGGGAGTGCGGCTGGCAGGAAGCCGCGGTGGGTTGCGGCGACTTCCTGGACGCGCCGGGACAGGCCCTGCCACAGGTGGAAGCGGTCGCTGACCTGGATGGCGTCGGGGGCGCCGCCGGCTATGCCTTGCCGGTAGGTGAGGGAGCCGTCGCGGCAGGCGATCTCGATGCCGGGGTGCGTGCGGAGCCATCGGCTGAGCTGTTCGGCGTCCCTGCCCTCCCAGAGCGTCACCGGAAGACGGGTTGTGTGGTCGACCAGGCGGGTGCCGTAGGTGTCGCCGTAGAGCGCGAAGTCGTCTACCTCCAGCACTCTGGGTGTGACCAGCGGCGGCAGCGGCATCAGCTGGGTGAGCACGGTGGACCGGGAGAGTCTGACGTTCATGACGCGCAGCATCCGGGCCCCGCCCCGCCTCGCCCGGCCAGCACCACGCCGACCGCCTCGACCAGGTTCTGCAGCAGTGGCGTTCGCCGCTGGTAGCGCACCGTCAGCCCCGGCACCTGCTCGGCGAAGGTCACCTTCGCGCAGGCGGCGTTGTCGCAGTACAGACGGCGCACACTCAAGTCGATCCGGACCGGCCGGTGGCCGATCGCCGCATCGGCGAGGTGCCGGACATAGCGGCTGTGGATCCAGTCGCTCAGGACGCCGCGCCCACTGCATCCCGCTGGAACACGGGAGCGCGTACTCGCCTCGGTCACCACGACAGAACCGGAAGTATCGACCGAAAACACCAGCATCCCGGCCAAGTGCGGTAACAAGTTTGACAGTTCAACAGCACACACCCAAAGGGTGCCCACCCCGCAAACAGGCCGACCACCGCACCGGGATGATCTCCGGCTACGAAAATCTCGTCAGAGCCACGTTCACGTGTACGCCGACACTTCCACCCGCACGCCTTCGTGCTCGCGGCGGCTCGGGGCAGGAGCCTTGGAACCCTGCCGCCCGGCACATCTACACCTCCGTCCGGGCCCCCGATACTTCCGCCGGCTGGACCTACGAATACACCGGAGCCGACACATCCACGGATGGCTGACACACCCACCGGGGTCCCGCGGGCATTCCAGACAGCCTGACCGAAGAGATAGGGGCACGCCCCCCGACCGCTACGCGCCGGGCGGCGAGCACTCGATGTCGGGGACCGTAGTGGCCGCCGAAGGTGCCTGGTTGGGGGCGGGGGCGGCGCCCTCGTCGAGCCCACGGGCGGCGTGGACCCGCAGCAGTCCTTCGATGCCGCGCAGCAGGGTCTCGCCGGCCAGGACGGGGTCGCCGAGGTAGCCGGCGCTCATCGCGCCGTCGCGGAGCATGACGAAGTGCCGCCCGGCGTACTCGGCGGACGCGTCCGTGATCTCGGCGAACAGTCCGGTGATCGTCTGCAGGAACCACTCACGATGCTGCACGACGGCCCGATGGACCGGATGGTCGGGGGCGGGGAATTCCGCTGCCGCGTTGAGGAAGGCACATCCCCGGTAGCCGGGCGAGCGGATCTGCTCGACCAGGGACGCACCGATGCCCCGCAGGATGCCGTCGGTCGGCGCGTCCGCGGCCATCAGGGCGCCGATCTGGGTGCGGATCGCCTGGTCGACGCTTCCGATGTAGGCGACGGCCAGGTCTTCTTTACTGCGGAAGTGGCGATAGAAGGTGGCGTTGGTGACCTTCGCCTCGGCGACCAGGCGGTCGACTCCCACCGTGTGAATGCCCTCGGTGTAGAAGAGCTGCCCGGCAGTCCTCAGGAGTCGCTCTCGGGCCTCGGAGACTCTCTTGCCGGTGCCGGCTTCCGTCTGCGTCATGTCGCTCATGATAGCGGATAGAACGATCTCTCTACATCCAACGTAGAACGTTCTCTCTTGTTTTGACGGATGGAGTGTGCCAGGCTGCATACAAGAGAGAGCGTTCTCTCTGCTTCAATGCGTCCCCCGCCGCCCGTAACCATCCACGCACCTCTCCCCGCACTCACTGGAGAACCCCATGACATCCGTCGCCTCCGCCGAGCACGTCGACGCCGCACCCGCCCTGCGCCGGCTGTACATCATCCGCTTCGTCTTCGCCACCGCGTGGGCGGTGCTCCTGCTGGTGTCCGGCTCCGACCTCACCACCGGGGCCAAGCTGCTGCTGTTCCTCTATCCCGCCTTCGACGTGGCCGCGGCCGTCGTCGACGCCAGGTCGGCGCGCGCCGCCGGGCCGGTCAAGGGCCTGTACGCCAACATGGCCATCAGCTCGCTCGCCGCCGTCGGCGTCGCAGTCGCCAGTGCCTCGAGCGTCGCCGATGTACTGCGCGTCTGGGGCGCGTGGGCGGTCGTCTCCGGCCTGGTCCAGCTCCTCGTGGGCGTCGCGCGCCGCCCGATGGGCGGCCAGTGGGCCATGATCGTCAGCGGCGGCATCTCGGTACTGGCCGGCGCGTCCTTCTTCCGGGGCGCCTCACAGGATGACCCCTCGCTGGCCGCCCTCGCCGGCTACGCCACGCTCGGAGGGATCTTCTTCCTCATCTCGGCGTTCCGCCTGTCCCGCCCGACCCGCAGGGGCTGACCGGCGTCGGCCGAGGACCGTGGCGACCGGATACAGCGCGCGAGTCCGGACGCGCCCGCCCGCCAGGGTCCGGCTCGGTGACAGTTTGGTGCGGCGGATGACGTTCGGCGCCATGAGGCCGGCCGGGCCGGGGTTCTGGGGGCCTTCGGCGGCCCGGGACCACTCGATCCGGCCGGCCCGGCGGGCGGTGGAGCTCGGCGTCGATCACATCGACACGGCCGACGCCTACGGCTTCGGCGTCGTCGAGGACATCCTGCGCGAGACTCTGCATCCGTACCCCGACCGCCTGCTCGTCGCCACGAAGGTGGACCAGGTGCAACCCCGGCCCGGCGCATGGGTGCCGGTCGGCCGCCCCGCCTTTCTGCGCCACCGGTGCGGATGAGCCCGCTCCGGCTGGGCGTGGACCGGATCGACCTCCTCTACCTGCACCGCGTGGACCCGGACGTGCCCTTCGCCGACCAGATCGGCCCGACGAAGGAACTGTGGGACGAGGGCAAGATCGCACACGTCGGCCCCTCCGAGGTCGTGGTGGAGCAGATCGAGGCCGCTCGGGCGGCCGTCGACGTCGCCGTGCGGAACATCTACAACCTGACCACGCGCGCCGACACCACCGCCGCGGCGAACGCCGCCCTGACCACCGCCCAGTCCCAGATCGAGCTGGCCACGGAGTAGGTGCCACGCTTTGTGTGCCGGTGAACTCAAAGCCAGGTCCACTTCCGTGGCGCCGGCCATGTCCATGTCCCGGCAAATGGCACGAAGCAGTATGGAAAGTTGTGTCCCGGCGTGGCCTTCCAGAAGATCCAGTGCGGCAGCCGCGGGAACGGTGACCGACAGGGTTTGCACTGCCATCAGGTCCTCGGCAGTTGCGGTGTCGACGACTGCTGGGTGGTCACCTCCACCGCCCAGAGCCTCGAATCGGGCTCCTGTGAACGCAGCGGCCCCTGGGGGTCGGTCCACGCCGAGGTAGCGGCGCAGGTCCGCGACGGAGCCCGCGTCGGTGACGAGGGCATGGAACCGTTCCGCAAAAGGATGGGGAAGATCGGGCAAGGACACCAGCGGCTCCGGGTCAGGCAGGTCGACAGGCGGTACTCGGAGCCACTTCACCTCGTTCGCAATGGTCGCATTGGGTAAACGCTGCTTTTGGTCAGCAGCGAGGCGTCACCATAAGGGGATGACCGCGACGAACGGAATGCAGCGAGCATCAGCCATCAGCCTGTCCAAGGTGCAAGAACGTGCGCCCGACCTGGTCAGTCTGTACAAGGTGGCGGGCGACAGTATCCGCGGGCACGGGCTGGAGGGCGTACGGGCCGCGGTGTACCTCGTACTGGACCGGTCCGGGTCGATGCGGCCCTACTACCGGGACGGGACCATGCAGCATCTGGCCGAGCAGGTCTTGTCGCTGTCGGCTCATCTCGACAACGACGGGATCGTGCCGGTGGTGTTCTTCTCCACGGATGTCGACGGGTCCACTGACCTGGCGCTCGGCGGACACCGTGACCGCATCAACAAGATGCACGAGAACCTCGGTCATATGGGGCGCACGAACTACCACTGGGCCATGGACCAAGTCATCGACCACTACATGGATTCCGGCAGCCGCTCGCCCGCCCTGGTCATCTTCCAGACCGACGGCGGGCCCACCAGCAAGCTCGCCGCCGAACGCTACCTATGCAAGGCAGCACGGCTCCCCCTGTTCTGGCAGTTCGTCGGCTTCGGTGACCCCGGCAGCAACGAGTTCACGTTCTTGCAGAGACTGGATGCCCTCGCCGTACCAGCCTGCCGCGTCGTCGACAACGCCGGCTTCTTCCACGCCGGCCGCACCCCGAAGACCACCGGCGACCACCAGCTCTTCGACCGGCTGCTCCACGAATTCCCCGACTGGCTGACCGCCGCCCGCACCGCGCACATCGTGCAGTGAGGTCTCAGGACGGCACGAGCGCCCGTACCGGCTGGCCTCTGTTCACAGGCACACCAAAGAACCCGTTAACGTGATGGCCCGGCAGGAGGCAGCCAGCCCCGGCGACGGTGCGTCCCCGAGAGCGGCTTACGGATTCATCCAGCGGCCGAACGCGTCGACCAAACCCGCGTAGAACTTGTCGCCTGGGACGGATCCCGGATTCTTGCTCGCGCCGTAGAAGGCAACGCGCTCGCGGCGCGTCTGCTGCCGCTGCGGGCAGTAGCCGGGCTTGCGCCCACACGGTTTATCACCGCATCCGTGCGCGTATTTGGGCCGAAGGAGGTTCTTCCTGATGCGGACGTAGCCCGCACTCAGGTCGACGTCCTCCTGCGCAGCTTGGACGCCTCCACCAGCAGGCTTTCCACCTCCTCGATCGTGTAAGGCCCGATGTCCTCCTCTTCGAGCCGGGAAGCCTTGGCGATCTCCGCGGCGTTCGTCGGCACATGCCCGCGCCGCGCTGCCTCGCCGATGGCGACCCGGATCGTCCGGTGAACGTGATGGGCGGTGCCGGCCGCGCTGCCGGACGCCTGCAGGGCCAGGCTGTCGGGAGTTGCTGTCCGTTGCGGTGACTGCCATCTGGCGTTCATGCCCGTCCCGCCGCGCCGGTCGTCTGTTCTTCCTAGCGTCCGTGAGTGTGCGCACCACTGGCCTGCCGCAGTCCGCTGTCAGGTTCGAACCGCTGCTGTCCGGTGGGTGTTCGACTGCACCGAAGACGCGAAAGGCCCTCGGAATGTCCGAAGAATCCAAGCAAACTCGAATCTCTCGTCGCAACGCGCTCGGCTTGTTCGGTGCGACAGTGTCCGGCGCCGCCGCCGGGCCACTGGTCCTCGGCGCCGGAACCGCCGAGGCGGTTCCGGCGAAGTCGGAGGTCACCGGTCTCACCACCGGCTCGGCCACCACCCCTGTCCAGGGCCTGCACCTGACCTTCGGCGCCGACCCACGCAGCCAGATGGTCGTCTCGTGGGTCACCGACGCGGCCGTCAAGAACCCGCGGGTCGTCTACGGCACGCTCAGTGGCGGCTTCGGTTCCACAGTGCACGCGAGGACGAAAACCTACGTGGACGGCACCTCCGGGCGGACCGTCTGGGTCCATCACGCGCTGCTCAGCAAGCTCAAGGCCGATACCGACTACCTGTACGCGGCCCAGCACGACGGCGCCACCCCCGACGCCGGCACCTTCCACACGGCGCCGTCCGGCCGAGCTCCGTTCACCTTCACCAGCTTCGGCGACCAGGGCGCGCCCAGTGTGACGTGGAAGACCGGAGCGAACCCGGCCGACGCCTCGGGCCGGGACTTCGAGCCCAACGCCACGCCCGCCGCTGCCGACATCGTCACCGGCGTCGAGAAAGTCGGCCCGCTGTTCCACCTCCTCAACGGTGACCTCTGCTACGCCAACACCGGGCCCGACCGCATTCGCGTCTGGCGCGACTTCCTCACCAACAACAGCCGCTCGGCGCGATTCCGTCCGTGGATGCCGTGCGCGGGCAACCATGAGATCGAGCTGGCCAACGGCAAGCTCGGTCTCGACGCGTACCAGACCTACTTCGAGCTGCCCTCGACCGAGACCCAGCCCGAGCTCGACAACCTCTGGTACTCCTTCACGGTCGGCTCGGTGAAGGTGATCTCCCTGCAGAACGACGACATCGCCCTGCAGGAAGGCGGCGACATCTACATCAACGGCTACTCCGGCGGTCGGCAGCTCGCCTGGCTGGAGAAGGAGCTCAAGTCGGCACGGGCTTCGAAGGACATCGACTGGATCGTCATCTGCATGCACCAGGTGATGATCAGCTCCGCGACCGCCGCGAACGGCCCCGATCTCGCGCTGCGTGCGGCGTACGGCCCGCTGTTCGACAAGTACGGCGTCGACCTGGTGGTCTGTGGCCACGAGCACGACTACGAGCGCTCGTTGGCGGTGCGAGGCGTTGTCCCCGGCAGCGTCACCCTCACACCCAACCCGAGTCAGACCGCACTCGACGTGATCGACAGCGCACATGGCACGACGCACATGGTCCTCGGCGGTGGCGGCGTGTCCGGCATCACCAACAACAGCTTCACCACCGACGACGCTGACGGTCACGGGCATCACTCGGCATACGTCCAGATGGAGCGCGTCGGCAAGTACAACTCGGTCAAGGAACAGGAGGCGGCGATCTGGATCGGCGTCCGCGACGCGGAGCATCCGTACGGCTTCGCCGAGTTCACCGTCGACCCGGGCCGTCACCCCGGTGACATGACCCGTATCCATGTCACCTACTACAACATCATCACGCCCACAGGTGAGCTGTCGGTCTTCGAGAAGTTCACGCTCCAACGCCGTCGTAGTGACGGCGGCAACGGCCACCACTGACCCACCACGACCAGCAGCAGTAGTCGTCAACGCCTGGGCCGGGACGTCGTCCCGGCCCAGGCGTTGCTGGCCAGGAGGTTGTTGACGGCCGCGCTCCTTAGACCATGTCCTACGCGGTGGACGTGCATCTTCTAACCCGGCTTGCCGCGGTCCACGGGGCTCGGACCTATGCGCGTGGGAGCGAGGCGAACGAGTACCTCGCGCCGATCCTGGGTCCCCCGACTTCCTACGTCACCTGGCCCGAGCCATCCGAGGACGTACCCGATGGCCTCCTCTGGAAGACCCGCACCCTGCTCGATTGGTCGGGCGGCCGCCCCTTTGCCCGGGGCGACGACGAGATCGCCGACGCCGACCGCGCCTGGACAAAAACCCGACACCCCGCACGAACCCTCCTCCACCGCGTCAACCACCGACACGGCCTCACCGACCCGGACTTCGCCGCTCTTGAGACGTGGTTGCGCGGCGGGTGGCGGTCCTCACCCAATCGTCGCCGGCAGGGCCGTCGGGTCTGGCCGGATCCCGTACTTGCTTGCGCTCCCCCGCCCCGTCCTACGACGGTGTGGTTGTATTTCTTCACACAAACTCACCTACCGTCGGGGTGCCGCTGGTTACGCCGACTCCGTGCCCATCTCGCGCGGCTAGAGGCGTGCGGTGAACCTGCCGTCGGGTCGTTTGTGCAGCCAGCCACGGTCGGCGAGTTTGGTCAACTTCGCACGCAGGGGTTTCAACTTGCCGCGCGCCGTCACCTGAAGGCCCAGTTCCTCGCCGACGCTCCTGCCCTGTACCGGGCCGTCTGCGGCCCGGACGATCGAGTCGCCCGTCCGCCTCGACCCGCGGGGGGTGACCGTCGTAGCGGACACCCCCCCCGCGGCCCGGTCCGCTTGGCCGACATGGGCAGCGGCGAGAACTGGCTCGGCTACCACGTCGCCACCCTCCTGAGCATGCACGAGTGGTTCTCCGAACAGCGCAGTCCCGTGCCCCGCTTTCAGGACCAGCGGCCCCCTGGACCGCCGCGCCGCCGGTCCGGACACCGCCGCAGTGCGGCACCAGCCCTGCTGAGGCTTCCTCGGGCAACGCCCAGCGCCGCAGGCCGAACCACGGAGATGACCGCCAGGCCAACTCCGCGCTCCACACGATCGTTCTCAGCCGACTGCCCTGGGATCCGCGCACACGCGACTACACGCACCGCCGCACCGCCCAGGGCAAGAGCCGCTGCGAAGCCATCCGCTGTCTCAAACGCTGCGTCGCCCAGGACCTCTATAAGCGCATGCTCTACAAGCACATCCTCGGCTCCATGCCACAACCGACCGGCGACGCTCTTCCCGCAGCCACTTGACATCCACAGAGGCATCAGACGCGAGAGCGACGCGCGCAGGCCGCGGCCCGGTGGCACCGGACCGCGGCCGGAACGGCTGAGCGGGATCAGAGGGTGGCGAAGGCCGGGTCGCTGGTGCTCTCGTGACCGCTCTCCACGTGGGCGGCCAGGCGACGGACAAAGGTGCGGTCGTGGTCGGCGGTCACGGTCAGGCCGTACCAGCCGTGGGTGCGCTCGGTCCTGGCCGAGTGCACCACGTGGGTGCCGGGGCGCAGCCGGTAGGTGGCCGGCTTGTGCTTGCCGTACTCGTCCTTGATCGTGAGCGTGACGGTGCTGTGGCCGTCGTTGGTCAGGACCAGACGCACGGCGCCGCCCTTGCCGTCGTGGCGAGCGCTGACCTCGGGGCCTGCGGCGGTGGCCTTGCCGGCGAACTGGCGCAGGAAGCCGTTGGGACCGTGCACGGTGAAGTCGTAGGCACCGTGGGAGTCCGCGGAGGCGTTCCAGACGCCGGAGAGCGAGTGCCCCGAGCCGACGGTGTACGTCCACGGGCCGGAGGCGTTCGTCGTGGAGGTGACCAGGAAGCCGGCGCCGGCGCCGCCGTGGGAGGCGAAGTCGATCCGCAGCGAGCCGTCGGCGCCGGCCTTGGCGTCGGCCGCGAGGTCGTACGGGATGGGCCGGGCGGGACGCAGTCCGTGCTCCTGACGGGGCAGCGCACCCTTGGCCGGCGGCGTCGGCACGTAGTCGGGGTGCCGGTCACCGTCCGGCGGCAGGTAGCCGGCGGTGTCGGGCAGGTGCGGTGTGCGACTGTCCTTGTGCCGGAAGTCGAACGCCGTGGTCAAGTCGCCGCAGACGGCACGGCGCCAGGGGGAGATGTTGGGCTCCGTCACGCCGAAGCGGCGCTCCATGAACTGGATGATCGAGGTGTGGTCGAAGGTCTGCGAGCAGACGTAGCCGCCCTTGCTCCACGGCGACACCACGAACATCGGGACGCGCTGCCCCAGGCCGTACGTTCCGGCCGGGCGGCCGCTGTCGCCCGCGTACAGGTCGCCGCTGACATCGACGGTGGACTTGCCCTGTGCGGCCGAGCCCGCCGGGAAGGGCGGCACGACGTGGTCGAAGAAGCCGTCGTTCTCGTCGTAGGTGATGAACAGCGCCGTCTTGCTCCACACATCGGGGTTGGAGGTGAGCGCGTCCAGCACCTGCGAGATGTACCAGGCGCCATAGTTGGCGGGCCAGTTCGGGTGCTCGGTGAAGGCCTCGGGCGCGACGATCCAGGAGACCTCGGGCAGCTTGCCGGCCTTCACATCGGCACGGAGGATGTCGAAGAAGCCCTCGCCCTTGCGTGCGTCGGTGCCGGTGCGCGCCTTGTCGTACAGCGGGTCGCCGGGCTTGGCGTTGCGGTACTGGTCGAAGTAGAGCAGCGAGTTGTCGCCGTAGTTGCCTCGGTAGGCGTCCCCGATCCAGCCCCAGCTGCCGTTCGCGTCCAGGCCGTCGCCGACGTCCTGGTAGATCTTCCAGGAGACACCGGCGTTCTCCAGCCGCTCCGGGTACGTGGTCCAGGAGTAGCCGGCCTCGTCGTTGCCGAGGACCGGGCCGCCGCCCTTGCCGTCGTTGCCGGTGTAACCCGTCCACATGTAGTAGCGGTTCGGGTCGGTGGAACCCATGAACGAGCAGTGGTAGGCGTCGCAGACCGTGAACGTGTCGGCGAGCGCGTAATGGAACGGGATGTCCTCACGGTTCAGGTGCGCCATCGTCGTGGCGGACTTGGCGGGGATCCACTTGTCGTACTTGCCCTTGTTGAAAGCGGCCTGGGTGTCGTTCCAGCCGTGCGGCAGGTCCTCCAGGAATGCCAGGCCGAGGTCCTTGGCGTCCGGGTGGAAGGGCAGGGTCTCCTCGGTGCCGTCCGACTGGTACCAGACCGGCTTGCCGCTCGGCAGCGTCACGGGGTGCGGATCCCCGAAGCCCCGGACACCGCGCAGCGTACCGAGATAGTGATCGAAGGAACGGTTCTCCTGCATCAGGACGACGATGTGCTCGACGTCCCTGATGGAACCTGTCCTGCGTTGCGCGGGTATCTCCGCGGCACGAGCGATACTGGTGGACAGAACGGACAGAGCGGCGGTGCCGCCCGCGAGCTGCACGAAGCGTCTGCGGTCGATGGCATTCATGAAGGGCATGTCTCCGGAAAATCCGTGGGCTGTAATGGTGCGCAGCACCCAGCCTCGCCCAACTTGTTCAAACAAGTGGCGGCGGGAAAGCGAACCATTCCGGAAACTTTTCCCACCCTGCGCATGGCCGACAACAGGACGGACCGGGCCCGTGAGCCGTCCCGGACGCCGCGAAACTCACCGGCGCCGGCTGCCGGACGACCGGCGAACCACCTCGCGGGCGAGCGGGTACACACCGGAAGAAGCCGCGAAAGGACGGCAGCGAGTTGAGTTGATCAATACGGCCCAGGCCCGTTCCGGACGCGCGGAGAGCCACAACCCCGGCCGGCCGAGGAAGGCCCGCAGCACGGCACTCCCCGTTCGTGCGCGCCCTTCAGGAGGCCATGCGAGCCGGAGCTCCCATGCCCTCTCTCCGGGTGTTTCCTCCAGAGATACGGGCGCCCCCAACCGGCGTCGCGTGCGCGCGCCGGACGTCGCAGGGCAGGAAGGGCGACACCGGCGCGCCCGGGCCTGGAGGCGGAGATCCCGTGCGGCTGTCTCCGGCGGCCACTGTCCGCCTCAGCCGAACCCGCCGGCGTCGCGCCCGGGCCCTTCTGCCGGGCCGGCACGCTGCTCCCTGTCGAATTGTGGATACCGAAGCTCACCGCCCCGGGGCGGTCCGTGATGCGCGGCGGCCGGGCTCGACGGTGACCGTCCCCGGTGTCGCGGGCGGCGGCTGCGCGCCCGGGGCGGCCGGGGCGGCCTTCAGGTACGCGGCCTCTCCCCGTCGCTCGTCCGCACGCATGGACGCCGGAACCGGACCGGGACCCGGCCACGGACTCGGCCCCCGCCCCAGCCCCAGCCCCGCCCCAGCGACCGCCCGACGGCCGTACGGCACTCACCCGCCGCCAACCCGGCCAGTTCACACACCACTTGGAGCCCCCTCTGCCGCCCTACCCCTTGACCGCCCCCGAAGTGAGCCCCTGCACGATATGGCGGCTCGCGAAGGCGAAGAGGACCATCGTGGGGGCGATGGTGAGGACCGCCGCGGCGGACATGGAGCCCCAGTCGATGTTGAAGCTGGAGATGAAGCCGTTCAGGGCCGTGGGAACCGTCTTGCGGGCGTCACCGTTCATCAGGGTCACCGACAGGAACAGTTCGTTCCAGCAGTTGACGAAGTTGAAGATGAAGGCGGCGACGATTCCGGGCCGCATCACCGGAAGGAGCACCCGGAACAGGGCCCCGAGGCGTGAGCAGCCATCGATCATGGCAGCCTCCTCCAGCGCGTCCGGAATATTTTCGAAGAATCCGCGGAGCATGACCGTGCAGAAGGGAATGCACACCGCGATGTAGACGAGGGTGAGCCCGAACCGGCTGTCCACCAAATTCAGTTCCGTCATCATCATGTAGAGGGGGCCGAGCGCGATGAACGAGGGGATCATCTGCGTGACGAGGGCTGCCATCAGCACCGCACCCTTGGTGCGGAACTCGAAACGGGCCAGCACGTACGCCGACAGCATCGAAATCGCGGTCGCCACTGTCCCGGCGGCCGTCGCGATGATCAGGCTGTTGGTGAGATAGACCCCGAACTTGGCCTCACGGAAGAGCCCGGTGTAGTTCTCCAGGGAAAAGTGCTCGGGCCAGTAGGAGATCGGGAAGGAGAAGACCGTCCCGGGGCTCTTGAAGGACGTGACGGTGATCCAGTACAGCGGGAACACCGTGACGGCCAGCCAGAGGGCGAGAAATAGGATACGAACCGCGCGCCCTGCGGCGGACTCCTTCCCGATCACAGAACTGTTCCTTTCGTCCTGCGCGTCCTCGGCATACGGCCGGTGGTCCGCTTCCCGCCGGTGGTCGACTTCTCGCGCGTGGCCGTCAGATGGAAGACCGAGAAGACCAGGAGCATCGCGACGACGATGAGGCCGATCGCCGACGCCCTTCCGTAGTCGCCCTGTTGGGTCACGGTGATCATCCATGTGGTCACTATGTGCGTCTCGTTGGACGGTCCGCCGCCGGTCATCGCGAAGATGAGGTCGGGAAAGTTGAAGATCCAGATGACGCGGAGCAGTACGGTCAGCGACAGCGTTCCCCGGATGGAGGGAATCGTGATCTGGAACAGCGTGCGGACCTTCCCCGCGCCGTCGATCTCGGCCGCTTCGTAGATTTCGTCCGGAATGGACTGGAGGGCGGCGAGGATCATGATGGCAAAGAACGTGACGCCGTACCAGATGTTGGCGATGAGTACGGCGACCATCGCGGTCTTCGGATCGGCGAGCCAGGGAATCGGCTCGCTGATCAGGCCGGCCTTCTCCAACAGATCGTTGACGACACCGAATTCACTGTTGAACATCCAGCGGAACAGGATGCCGATCAGGAATCCGGAAATGGCCCACGGGAAGAAAATCATCGCCTGGTAGAGCCCGCGGAAACGAAACCGGCGGCGCAGCCACAGCGCGAGGGCGAACCCGATGACGAACTGCGGCACGATCGATCCCACGACCCAGATCCCGGTATTGCTCAGGACCGTACCGAACACCGGATCGGTGAAAATCTCACGGAAGTTCTGCAGCCCCACCCAGGAGGTGTCGGTGAGGTCATTCAGGTTCCAGTTCCGGAAGGCCATCTGACTGCCCGCGGTCATCGGGTAGTAGATGAACACCGCGACGAACAGGGCGGCCGGGGCCATGAAGGCGGCGACGGTCAGTCCTTGACGGCTGGTGAAGACGGGTCGGCGTGGGCGGGGGGCCGTCGGGGCGGAGGTGGCGGTGGAGGTATGGCCGCGCCCGCCGGCGCCGGGGCGCAGACCCGTACCGGCGTCCGGAAGGGCACCCACGACGGCGTCCTCCGTACTACAGGGCGCCCCGCCCGGCTCCCCCTCCGGCCGTGCGGAGGGGGACGCCACCGGCTCCTTCACTGACTCTTCCACTTGGCGGTCCAGTAGGAGTCCCAGCCGACGAGGAGCTGCTCGGGCGTCATCTTACCGAGCAGCACCTTCTGGATCTCGGCGTCCGACTTCTGGATCCACTCGGTCCACCAGGAGGAGTCACGCGGCTGCGTGACGGTGATGTACGCGTCCGGGTTCTCCGTCATCTTCACGTAGCTCGCCCAGGCGCCGGTCTTGTAGTACGCGTCGTCGGCAGCGCTCTTCAGAATGGGCACCAGGCTGTTCTTCTTGTCGAACGTGGTGGCCGCGTCACCCTCGGCGAGGAATTTGACCAGCTTGGTGGCCTCAGCCTTGTGCTTGCTGCCCGCGGCGATCCCCCAGCCCGCGGTCGCCACCGGCTGGACGGCCTTGCCGCCGGGCCCGGTGAGCAGCGGCGCCGTGGTCCACTGCTGCCGGCTGATCGCCTTCGACTCGCCGAGCGTCGCGATGACTTCCGGGTCCTGGAGGAGGAACGCCGTCGAGCCGTTGGAGAAGCCCTCGACCATCTCCGGGTAGCCCCAGGCGACGGACGATGGCGGCGACGCCTTCTTGAACAGGGCGAAGTAGGTCTTGAGTGCGGTGAGCGCTTCCGGCGCCGAGAAGATCGTCCTGCCGTCGGTGAGCTTGAAGCCGTTGTCGCGGTCGATCTTGTCGGCGACGTACGCCTCGATGACGGCCACGGCGTTGCTGTTGGCGTTCGTCCCGCCCCGGAACGCGTACCCGTACTGACGCTTGCTCGGGTTCTGGATCGCGGTGGCCTGCTCAAGGAGGTCGTCCCAGCTCGCGGGCGGGTTCTTGAAGCCGGCCGCGGTGACCAGATCGCTGCGGTAGAAGAGGCTGAGTCCGTAGAAGCCGTACGGGATGTAGTACGTGCGGCCCTTGGCGTCCTTGGCGTACTTGACGGCGTTGTCCGTCAGCTCGTCCCAGCCGGCCCAGCCCTTCAGGTCCTTGCTCATGTCGTACAGCCAGCGGTTGGTCGACCACGGCCCCGAGGTGATGTCCCGGACCTCCAGGGTGTCGATACCGCTGCCGGACTGGAGCATCTGCTGGATCTTCTGGTCCGCCTGATCGGTGGGCGGCGAGATCAGATCGACGTTGATCTTGGGGTTCTGCTTCTCGAACTCCGCTATGAGGTCCTTCAGGACCGCGGTACGGGTGGGGTTGGTGAGGCTCTCGACCATGTGCAGGGTGACGGTGCCGTCTGCGGCGCCGCCTCCTCCCACGGCGCAGCCCGACAGCACGAGAGCGGCGGCGAGACAGAGCGCCGTGGCGGTCCTTCTTCTGCTCAACACTGTTGTCCTCCCAGTTCCAGGGGATCGGTGACGGTGATGCAGGACAGGGATCTGCGGGGGGCGGGGTCAGTGGGGGTCAGTGGGATGTGTCTGCGGGGCGCGGGCCCAGTCGACGAGCACGGGAACGCAGCGCTCGACGAAGTCCTCGAAGTCGGCGGCGGTGTTGTAGACGTGCGTCGACAGGCGGAAGTACCCGGCGCCGCCGAAGCTCGTGAACGCGGCCTCGACGCCCAGTTCGGCGGCGACCCGGTCGCGCAGCGCGTCGGCCGCGGCATGGGTCGTGCCCAGACCGTCGGGGAGCCGTACGAGACGCAGCGCGTTGACCGGCATGCCGACGTCCACGCCGGCGCCGGCCCCTGTGGCCTCGGCGAAGGCGTCACCGATGAGGCGTTCCGCGTAGTCCGCGAGTTCCGTCATGTACGTACGGGCCGTGTCCCAGCCCCAGACGCCGTCGATGAAGTCGAGGGCGGCCGGGGCCGCGAGATAGCTCGTCGCGTCGATGGTGCCCTGGGTGTCGAAGCGGTGCGGGAAGGGTTCCTCGGCGCCCCAGGAGTCGATCAGCGGGTAGAGCGCGTCCCGCAGCGGTCCCCGGGCGACCAGGGCCGACGTACCGCGAGGCGCGCAGCCGAACTTGTGCAGGTTGCCGATCCACGCGTCGCAGTCCAGGCCCGCGAGCGGGTCCTCGGCGAGTCCGGGCACGTGCGCGCCGTCGACCAGGAGCGGAATCCCGCGCTCCCGCGCCAGCGCGCCGATCCGCTCCACCGGCATCCAGCGGGCGGTGGCCGAGGTGATGTGGTCCAGGACGATCAGCCCGGTGGCGTCGGTGAGTTGGGCGGCCACGGCCTCGTAGGCCTCGTCCTCGCCGGCGTCGAGCGGGACCCGCGCGGTCCGGACGTTGCCGCCCCAGCGGCGTGCGAGGCGGCGGGCGCCCATGGTCACCGCGCCGTAGCCGTGGTCGGTCACGACGATCTCAGCGCCGGGCCTCGCCGGGACGTTCGCGTAGACCACGCTCGCGCCACCGCTCGCGTTGGGCACGAGGGCGAGGTCGTCGGCAGGGACCCGAAGGAACGCGGCGATCTCCGACCGCGCCGCCGCCACGCGTGCCGGGAGGGCCGGGAACCAGGTGCCGGGCGAGCGGTCCATCTCCTCGCGCAGCCGGCCCTGCTCCCGCTGCGCGACGAGCGGGACCGCTCCGAACGACCCGTGGTTGAGGTGCTGGTGCGCGGCCAGCAGCGACCACGCCTCGATCGCCGGCCGGCCGTCGGCCAGCAGCAGGGGGCGGGGCGCAGTGGTGACGCAGGTCTCGCTCTCGTGGTTCAAGATCTCCCCTTGGCCTCATCGACCCGGCTGATGCCACGGTCGACACATCGGACAGTTGCAGAAAGAGGTCTGATGACTTGCGGCGCATCCTGACACTGAGCTCGCGCAAAGAACAAGGTTGTTCACGAATTGGTTACCTGAGACCTGCAAGGTCATCAGATGACTTGGGGAGGAATCATGAAAGAGATCCAATGATTCTGTAGGATCGGCAGCACAGTTGACCGTGGGCGGTTCCACCGGACCGCCACTGTCGATGACTTGGGAGGGGAAGCGATGTCCGCAGTCGACCAGGCGTTCCACGGCCTGCGCCGCATGATCGTCGACGGGCGTCTCGTCGCCGGACAGCGCATCCCGCCCGAGAGCGACCTCTGCGAGGAACTCGGCGTCTCGCGCGGCTCGTTGCGCGAGGGGGTCCGTATGCTCGCGGCGCTCGGCGTGATCGAACCGCGCCATGGCTCCGGTACGTACGTCTCACAGCTCCGGCCCGAGGACATCGTCGGCAGCCTCTCGCTCACCGTCGACCTGTTGCCGCTGACCGGGCTCCTGGAGATGTACGAGATACGTCGCGTCCTGGAGTCGCACGCGGCGGCGCAGGCGGCGGCGCGGATCACGCCCGAGTCGCAGAGCGCGATCTTCGCGTACATGGAGGCGATGGAGGCCACCGAAGACCCGGACCGGGTCTCGGCGCTCGACCAGGACTTCCACGCGGAGATCGCCCGCGTCGGCGGCAACCCGACCCTCAAGTCCCTCCTGGGAGTCTTCCGCGCCCGCTCCCGCGCGTACCAGGTCTTCACCCTGCCCGAGGGCCCCAGCATCAAGCGCTCCAGCGACGAAGACCACCGGGCGATCGCGACGGCGATCGCGAACAGGGACCCGGTGGCGGCGGCCGCCGCGGCCTCCGCGCATGTGGCGCATACGGAGAGGTGGTTGCACGCCTTCCTGCCGCGGGCACCGGACCCGGACCCCGAACCTCCGACGAGCCCTCAGGCGGGCGCATGACCTCGGGGTCCGCCCGTGCTCCGCCTTTCCCGCACGGCCCTGCCAACGCCGTGACCGGCAATGTTCGCCCGGTTGGAGCGTCGTCTTCAGGACCGGCCAGAACGAGGGCGTCGACGCCCGGAACCGCAGATGCAGCCGGGCCAGGGGAAGATGGCCGGCCTGGTCGTGCCGGTGCTGCTCGGGCCTGGCAAGACGGCGGACAACATGCCCGCCTCGCAGGCGTACGGCGTGCCGGCCAGGACGTGCTCAGGGTCCTGTACGTGGCAGCGGAAGAGGCACCTCCCAGGTGAAGAACAGCTACGGGTCGCGTCCGTGTGTCCGCGTTGCGGGCGGTGGTCGTGGGGCGGTCACCAACTGCTCGGCGTTGTTCAGTCGGAAGCTACGGTTGGGGCTTCTCGGCGTGGTCGGTCACGGCAGGATCTCGACGTACCCTTCGGTTCCGTGCACGCGGATCCGCTCCCCGTCCCGGATCAGCCGGGTGGCCTGCTCCACGCCCACGACGGCCGGCAAGCCGTACTCCCGGGCGATCACTGCGCCATGGGTCATCAGACCGCCAACCTCCGTCACCAGGCCCGCGATTCCGACGAACAGCGGCGACCAGCTGGGGTCCGTGAAGGTCGTGACCAGGATGTCGCCCGCTTCGAGATCGGCCTCCGCCATGTCAAGGATGACGCGGGCCCTTCCCTCGATGGTCCCGGCGGAAACCGGTAGGCCGATCAGGGCACCGGCCGGCACGTCGTCGCGCCGGTACGCCCCGGTGACGGCCTCACCATCCGATGTGAGCACCCGGGGCGGAATGAGCGCGTGGTACGACCGGAACGCGTCCTTGCGCTGCTGGATGAGCTGGTCATTCACCTGGTTCGAGCGCACGACGTCATGGAGTTCCTGGAACGTGAGGTAGAAGATGTCCTCCCTCTCAGGAAGCACGCCTGCCTGCACGAGGCGCTCGGCCTCCTCCAGCAGGGCCTGCTTGTAGACGAAGGAGCGGCTGACGATGCCGTACTTCGGGTACTCCCGGTACCCGATGAAAGCTCTGACCTGGCCGATCATCCGCTTGGCCTCGTCGGCTTTCCGGTCCCCGTCCGGCAGGGCCCGCAAGCATGACAGCACGTCCTGTTCCTTCTGCTGCGCCTTCTGCCACCCTTGCTCGAAGCGCCGTTCGGCGGCGCCCGGCTCGAAGATCCTGACGTTGTCGAGGATCACGGGCACGAGCGTGGAGGGGCGCTCGCGCCAACGTGGCCTCGTGATGTCGATCTCGCCGACGCAGCGCATGCCGTACCGGTCGAGGTACGCCTCGATGGCGTCGCGCGCTTCGGTCCCGCCCGCGAGCTTCGCCAGCTCGTCCAGGAAGCCCTCGTCTTCGACGCCCCGCAGGAACGCCACCACCTCCGGATGCGGGCGGATCACGTCCGCGACGTCGAGCAGCGCCAGTCCCATCTCCGACGTGATGTTGTCGGGGGCGGACAGCGTGAGCGTGTCAGCCGCGTTCTTCTCGCCCAGCCACTCCTGCAGCTTGTCGTTGAGCCACCACGTGGCCTCCATCCCCGCCATGATTGCCTGAAGGTTCAGCGGATCACCGAGGACTCGCTTGTGCTCCTCGAAGGCCTCCAGCAGGAAGTCGAACAGCGCCGGTCCGGTCCTCGTCCGGATGTCGCGCTCCAGGGTGGCAATGGATGCCTGGCTGCGCTCGATCAACTCGGTGACGATGGCCGGATCGGTCTCGACCGGGGCGGACGCACCGCCGGCCGGCGGCCCGCCGGGACCCGCGTCCGGAAGCGACGGGACGAAATCGTCGCGGCCGAGGACGGTCTCCAGCGCGTCCCTGATCAGCGGATCGCCTCTCCCCAGGACGTCCAGGAGGCCGGCGCGGCTCGCGGGCGAGGCCAGGCGCCGGGTGACGTCGACGAACAGCCTCCCGCCGGCCTCGTGCATCGGCACCATGGCTGTCAGCTGCCACATGGAGAGCCCCAGGGGCTTCATGGGGTCGGTCATCATCTGCCCATGACCGACGGAGACGTAGACGTGATTCTCCTGGTCGCCGGTCTCGGGGATGGGGAACAGCGTCGTGATCGGCCGGCTCTGAACGACCTGGAAGCCATCATCGACCAGGCACCATTCGATGTCCTGCGGGCGGCCGAAGTGCGCTTCGATCCGCCGCCCGAGCTGCACGAGCCGCACGACCTGCGCATCCGTCAGCGCCGGCTGCTCCTGCCGCTGCGAGTCGATGGCAACTTCCTGCGTACCGCCGGCCGGCAGTGCCTGAACGGCACGCTGTTTGGCGGCGATCGCCTTGGCGACGACTTCACCGTGTCGCACCTTGAAGACGTCCGGGTTCACCAGGCCGGAGACCAGAGCCTCGCCGAGGCCGAAACCGGCGTCCACTGTGGCGACTTTCCGGTTGCCCGTGACGGGGTCGGCCGTGAACAGGATGCCTGCCGCATGCGGGAAGACCATCTGCTGCACGACCACGGCCATGTGGACCGTACGGTGATCGATGCCGTTCCGCTGGCGGTAGGCCACGGCCCGCTCGGTGAACAGCGAGGCCCAGCACCGGCTGACGTGCTGAAGGATCGCCTCCGGCCCCACGACGTTCAGGTACGTGTCCTGCTGGCCGGCGAAGGAGGCCGTCGGCAGGTCCTCTGCCGTCGCGCTGGAACGGACGGCGTAGGCGGCTCGCTCGCCGGTCTGGGCAAGCGAGCGGGTGATGGCCGCCGTGACATCGCCCGGGATGGAAATCCCTTCGATGGTCAGGCGAATCTGCGCGCTGAGCGTGCCGATCGCCTCCCGGTCGTCCGGGTTCAAGCGCGACAACTGATCGAGCCGATCGACGATCGACGGCGCCTCCGCCATGATCCGCCGAAAGGCGTCAGTCGTCACGCAGAAGCCACCCGGCACGCGGATGCCTTCGATCCGCGACAGCCCGCCCAGGTGCGCGCCCTTGCCGCCCACGACCGCGACCTGCGTCTCGTCGACCTCTCGAAGATCCAACACGTATCGCTCGATCATTGCGATACCTCCGAGGCAGCCGAACTCTCTCGCACCGCAGTGGCCGACCGAATCACCGACGCCTCCAGCTCAGTCGAGCCTCCCGTCGGGCACGTCCTCATCCCTGGTCGCCTTCCCACTGACGAGTCGGGCAGCGCGCACCCCCGCACTGCCGGTCCCACCACTGGTTCGACGTGACTGCGTCTCCCATACGCCGACAACAACACACGCACGTCGTACCCTCATTTCCGCAGGTTGTGGCCTCGGCCGACGATTCTGCGCCACTACCGGGGCCTTGCCGCAAGCCCCCCGGTGCGCTATAGCTTGGTAGTGGCAGGGAGAGAGATCTCCCTGCCCTTTCCTTTAGACGTCCGCTGGAACTGACGAGCCTCTCGCGAAGCGATGGCGCTTCGCGTACGTACGTGGCGTCGGCCCGGACGGATGTCCCACCGGCCTACGGATGCAGCCGACGACCTTGCTGGCGTGCAGCGGCTGGTCGGGGGCGCTGTTGAGTAGGTTGCCGCTGTCGGTGCCAAGGTCGTTCACAGGTCCCGCCGGGGTCATGCCGGGATGAAGCTCGGCCACCAGGGCGGGACGTTGCCCAGGCACAACGGGGCGGGGTAGGTGTCCGGCATGCCGAGCCATGTGACAAGGAACCAGGTGAACCACAGGGTGAAGATGAGCCCTGCAGTCAGGGCTGTCCTGCGATGACGTCTTCCGAGGGTGCTGTGCAGGATCACCCACGGAACCGCAGCGGCGATCCATATGAGAGGCGCAAGAAACAGCAAAGTCATGCTGTTGGCTGCTGCGCTGCTGCCGATGCCACAAGCAGCCCATGCCCTCCCGATCGCAGCAATGGACACCACCGCGGTCAGCCCACCGAAGAAGACACCAAAGCCGGCTCCTCTGAACCAGTGGCTCGGAGGACTCGACGGCTCTGCTCCCACGATCATCTCCCCCGCCTCGCCGTAGATGCGGAGAGTACCAACCTTCTGAACCGGAAGCGGCTTGCCCACAGGGACTGACCTGGACAAACGGACGGTCGTCGATTCGGAGGGTTCACACCTCCGGTCCCCCGCTGAAAGCAATCGTCAGCCAATGGTTCAGCCTCCCCTCGGTACAGCCGTCTCTGCTGAGGCTTGCCCAGCCCTCAGTGGGCGGCCGGGGGCTTCGACGAGCCGGTCCCAGCCGGGCGCACAGGTCCCTCACTACCCGGGCGCGGTCCTGAGCGCAGCTCACGGTGCCTTCGGGGCCACGGCGCGGGCGTGCCCCGTCAACCGTAAGGCGATCTGCTGGTAGCCGTGCGTCCGGCGCGGTAGGACGAGAAGCTCGACGACGGCAGAGTGCCGGAGAGGCGGCCATTCTTGATCGGGCCGGCCGGCAAGTACGACGTGCCGCACCCGACCATTTCATCGCCCGCCAGGTCGAGTAATGCCTGTCGGCCGGCCCTGGTTGGTTCGCTCAAGATCCAGTGCAGTTTCCGTTGCCGAGGGCCCACGCCTCGATGTCGCGGTAGTGGACCGGTCCACGGCCACGGCCGACGTTGCTGCCGACCAGGTGCAGACGTTCGGCAGACCATCGGCGACCGGTGAACCCGGCGAGCCCTTCGGCTATTTCTCCTGCCGAGGATCGATCTCCTCGGCGGGCACGGGCCAACGTCAGATGTGGGCGCAGAGGCCGATCCTCCAAGGCGACACCGCAGCTCTTGACCGCGGTACGCACATCGGCGGCAAGCATGTGCAGCTCATCGAGGTCTCCGTCGATTCCGCTCCACACCACCCGGTCGTCGAAGTCTCCGCTGCCGCGCAATGCCAGGCGGAATGGTCGGTGGTCCGCTGCGAGGCCGGCGAGGGACGGGCGCAGGAGCAGAACTGTCTCGGCCGGTAGTTCCCCGAGGAACGCCAGGGTGATGTGCCAGTCCTCGATGCGGTTCCACCGCATGTGAGGGTGTGTGTCGTAGGCGGGGCGCAGCTCCCGCGCCAGTTCTTCTTTCGCGTGGTCGGGCGGGGCGAGGGCGATGAACACGCGAACGGTCGCGGGCTGAGTCTTTTCGTTCACACCGGACTTCGTACCGCATCCGGGTGGTTGACGCGACGCACCAGGCGTTGCGGGAGAGGCGCTCGCGGTCGTGATGCCGAGGACGCCACTGCCGGCAAACAGCGTCACGACCGGGCCGCTGCCGGGCCGGCATCGGCTCCACCGGAGGGCGCAACACCTGTCAGCCAGAGAAGGGGGTGGGCTTCGGGGCTCGGCACCACCGTCGGCTGTCGCCGGGGCCCGCACCCTCTGGGGTGGCGCGGGCTCCAGTGTGAGGGGCAACAGCCCAGGTCGTCCTGTCACGGACCGCGGGCTGCACTTTCTCTGTCTACGGGCCCGGTGGCACCCCCGCGACCTGTGGAAAGCAGCGCGACTACGGCTGTCACCCGTCAAGCACCTGGAAGCTCGGCGACCTCCCCATGCGATCCGCAGCAATGCCGAGGCACCTCGTTGGCTCTTCCCGGGGCAGCAGCCGGGTCAGCACAGTGCCCCCGCCTCCATCATGCGAAGCCTCAACCAAGCCGGAATCCGCGTGAATGCCGGACGCACCACCGCGCTGATGAACCTCGCGCAGGACCTGCCCGCAGCAGTCCTCGCCTCGCTTACCGGCATGCACGTGGTCACCGCCGAACAGTGGCACCGCCGGGCCGCACCGGACTGGAGCGCCTACCTCGCAGCTCGCCGCAAGGCCGGGCACGCTCCGAATGACCCTTCCCTCACTTAGGTCCTGTACGGAGTTCAGATCACGGTTCGGGCAATCCGCAGCGCGGAACCGTGTGCGCTTGATAGGCCATCAGGTATGGCACGTGGCGATGTGACCGATGAGCAGTGGTCCCTGATTGAGCCCCACCTCCCGCTGGGAGTATCCGGACCCATACCTGACCTGCGAAAACACTTCAACGCGACGATGTGGCGGTTCCGCACCGGCAGCCCCTGGCGAGACGTGCCTGCCGAGTACGGTCCGTGGTCGAGCGTCTACGACCGCTTCCGTATCTGGACGCGCGAGGGCGTCTTCCAGCACCTGATGGAGACGGTCATCGGTTATGCCGCAGAACGCGGTGAGGCAGACCTGTCGCTGGTCAGCGTGGACTCTGCTACCTCCCGCGCTCACCACCACGCCGCCGGGATGGTTCTGGACGAAGAGCAGTTGGAAGCGCTGGTGGAGGCCGCAGAGTCCGAAAAGGGGGCGGGAAGAAGGGACGGGAGCCGCAATACGATCAGGACGGGGACCCGGAACGAGCCGAGCGGCAGCGGTTGCGGCGACGCCGCCGGGCCCGTTTGAAGGCTGCTGAGCTCGGTCGTTCCCGGGGCGGGCTGACCAGCAAGGTGCACTTGTCAGCCGAACGGCGCTGCCGTCCACTGTCGTTCGTCCTCACCCCCGGCCAGGCCGGTGACAGCCCGCAGTTCGCGCGGGTCGTGGACAAGATCAAGGTCCGTGGCAGGAGGGGCCGGCCCCGCACCCGCCCGGACGCGGTCGCCGGCGACAAGGCGTACTCCTCCCGCCGCAACCGCGCCTACCTGCGCAAACGCCAAATCCGGGCGGTGATCCCGGAGAAGGCGGACCAGACGGCCAACCGCAAAAAGAAGGGCTCGCGCGGAGGCCGCCCCGTCAGTCACGACGCCGAGCTGTACAAGGACCGCAACACGGTCGAGCGGTGCATCAACCGGCTGCGCAACTGGCGCGGGATCGCCACCCGCTACGACAAGACTCCCGAGAGCTACCTGGCCGGACTCCACCTGTGCGGCACGATGCTGTGGCTACGCAGCATCACCCGACGAGCATGATCTGAACTCCGTACAGGACCTAAACCGCTCGGGCCACCGCGATGGCCCCCTGGAGTCGCTCACCCGCCTCGTAGACCATGTAAGCCGTCCCGTTCTGCGTACCGAAACTCGGCGCCGCGCTGCGCCCGTTGTCCGGTGCGCCGGCGAGCGAGTCGTGGAAGAGGCCCAGGTGGTCGCGGCGGGAGAAGTCGTTGCCGACCTCCGTGATCAGGAGGTTGCCGCCGCTCCCCTTGTCGGTGTTGTAGACGACGTACGCGCTGCCGTTGCGGGTGAGCAGATGCGGGCCCCCGACATTCACGGCACCGACGTCGGCATGGCTGACCAGTGGTTTCTGGTCGAACGTCCAGCCCCGGCCGTCGGCGGACCAGCCCCAGTGGATGTCACGGTGATTGGTGGTGTTGTTCAGCATGAACAGCATCACGTAGCGGGCCCCCCGCAAGGGCAGATCGTGCCGGAAGACCCGGGCGTACGACGTCTCCGTCGTCCCGGCCGGGAGCATCGCCGTGTTCAGCACCACCTTGTCGTACGTGAAGTGGATGCCGTCCTTCGAGCGGGCGAGGCGGGTCGTGGTGTTCTCACCGTGGAAGTAGAGCCACATCTCGTGCGTGTCCTCGTTCCACAGGACGTGCGGCGACGAGACATGACTGACCTTGTAGTGCGGCTGCCAATCGTTGGCCACGATCGGGTTGGCGGGGTACTCGGTGAAGGGGCCCTCGATGTTGTCGCCGTAGGCGAGGCAGATACCACCGGGGGCGTCGTGCGGTGCGTAGTAGAGGTAGTACCGCCCCAGCGGCGTCGCCACCCGGCCCGCCGTTCCCCTGATGCAGGGGAAGATGATCTCGCCGGTGGGGTTGTACTTCAGCTGCGAGGGCTGCAGCAGCGTCTTGACGTACCGGTAGTCGGGGAAGCCCGCGGGCGCGGCGGCCGCCGTGCCGGTCGTGGTGGCGCCGACGGCGAGGACCGTACCGGCGGCTGCGGCTGAGCGAAGGAAGAGGCGGCGGCCCATCTGCGGCTCGTTCTCGGGGTGGCTCTGCGGTTCGTTCATGGGTGAACTCCGTCCCAGGAGTGGTGAACGTGTCAGAGATACGTGGCGGCGGTCACGCAGAAGCCGCCGAGGGCGACGGCCCAGACGTACGGCAGCGTGCGGACCATCACCTGCTGCGGCGTGACGCCCGCGTACTGCGCGCTCCACACCGTCTGGGTGCTCGTGGGGTCGGCGACGCCGAACACCTGGTTGTAGGAGGTGGCGAGCCCCAGTACCGCGGTCGCGGGGTAGATGCCCGCGGCGATCAGGACACCGGCGATGCCCGCACCGAGGCCGAAGACATTGAGCGGGCCGCGGTAGAGGCAGAGCGGTACGAGAACGGTGAAGACGAGCACGAACAGCACCGCGTTCTGCGGGCTCACCGCCTTGACGAGGGGTTCGAGCGCGTCGATCGCCCCGGGCAGTTTCACGGCGGCGAGCAGGATGCCGATGGCGATGAACAGGGCGATCGGTGCGGCGGCGACCTCGAATCCTCCGTGGAGCGTGCGCAGCAGCCGCTTGTTCATCTCGCGCGGGCGGGTGGTGGTGACCAGGCAGTAGAGGACGCCCGCGAGCAGCGAGGGAATGATGGCGACGTCGAGACCGAGGGCCAGGACCAGGGGCACGACCGGGGTGAGCAGCGCGTACCAGGGGGCGTCGCCGAGCCGGACCCGTCGGCCGGAACGCGGCTCGGCCGCGAGGGACTTGGCGGACCAGGCGTGTTCGACGCCGCGGCGGCGGGACTCGATGAGGACGAAGAGGACTGCGGCTACCAGTGCGAACGGGAACAGTTTGATCATGAAGCCGCGGACGGTGGGGACGGGCAGTTCGAGCGCGGTGGAGAAGAACTGCCAGATGGGGAGCTCGAACGGCATTCCCGCCGCGATGCCCATGAGGATCGTGCCGGCCGCGGTGACCTTGGGGATGCCGACGGCGATCATCGCGGGGATGCCGATGATCCCGGCGAGCATCGCGGCGGGCGCGGAGCCCGTCACCGTACCGACGAGGGTGGAGACGGCGAGGACACCGAGGGCCACCACGACCGGGCGGTCACCGCCGAATTCGACGATCTTGCGGACGAGGGTGCCCGCGATGCCCGTCTCGTCCAGCAGCTTGCCGAGCCAGGAGCCGAGCAGGATGGCGATCATGGTGGCGGCGAGGGCCGGTGCGCCTTCCTGGAGGACGGTGTCCAGGACGCTGTTCTTGCCGGTGAGCGGGGCGCCCGCGGCGAAGGCGATGACGACGGCCAGGACGACGAGCGCGAAGGCCGTGGGGAGTTTCCGGGTGAGCATCGCGGCGACACCTGCCGCCATGACGAGGAGGATGACGACGCCCATGGCGTTACTTCTCTCTTCCGTGCGGGACGGTGGTGGTGCGGTCGCCGGCTGCGGCGAGCGCGGCGGTCAGCAGCAGCGGACTGCGGCCGAGTCCACAGGCGGTACGGGCGTGGGCGTGGGCGGCGATCTCCTCGGCCCCGGCGACATGGCCGTACAGCCGCCGACGGCCGGCGCGCAGCAGGACATGGCCGAGCGCGCGTTTCAGCTCCGTCTTCGCCGGGCCGTGGTGGAGCTGTTCATGGACGGCCTCGTGCGCCAGGGCCGCGGCGCGCACGGAGCCCGCCGGGTACCAGTGGCGCCAGCCTCGCTCGTCGATCAGGGCTTCGGCGCGAGCGAGAGTGTCGGTGTAGAGCTCGACTGTCGCGGGGCGTGAGGTGTAGCGGGCGAGGAGGCCGTATTCCAGTCCGCCGTCGCGTTCGACGATGCGGGCGCGGGACGGCACGGGGGCGAGGCGGGCGCCGAACTCCGTTGCCGCGGTGGCCCAGTGGCGCAGCAGGTCGCGGTCGCGGCCTTCGTGCGTGGGTGTGCCGGCCAGGAGCTGTACACCGAATTCGATGTCGTCCGTGGCGGAGAGGTCGATGAGCGCGCTCATGTCCGTACCTCCACGACCGCGACCACGCACTCGTCCGCCGCACGGGTGCCGAGTTCGCTGCGGGCCAGGGCGAGCAGCGGCTGTGGATCCAGGACGCCGGAGAGGTCGGCGATGCGGGCGCCGAGCAGCAGGCGCAGTGCGGGGGCGCGGACGCCGCCGTCGCCGTAGGAGGTGGCGTCGGCGACGAGCCGGGCGAGGGTCTCGGGGGCGCTGCCCACGGTGGTGGTCTCCACCCGGGCGTCGGAGGCGTGCAGCCGGACGACACCGTCGGCGTCGACGACCCGCACCGGGTGCCGGGTGGTGCGGAACCGGCGGCGGATCTCGGTGCCGTAGACCGTGTGGGCGGGGGTGCCGGCAAGGACACTCACGGCCGACGGGTCGGCTTTGAGGCTGGCCGCCGCGGCGCGCAGCCGTTCGTTCGCGTCGGCGCGGTGTGCGCGGTCCTGGGTGCGCAGTTCGGTGGCGCCGGTGGCCACCGCCCGAACGGTACTGGTCTGCGGGTCCACGGTCACCTCGACCTCCACCCCGTCCGCCGCGGCGCCCTGCGCCACGACGGCCGCCTCGGCCTCGGCGCGGACGGCAAGGATCTGTTCCTGGCCGGCGCCCGGGATGATCCGCTCGATCTGCTCACGGACCAGGGCAAGGGCGACCCCGATGGGGCTGATGACCTCGTTGTGCTGTGCGATCCGGCCCTCCTGACCGGTGACGGAGGCGAGATGGGGGGTGACGGATGCGGCGCCTCCGCCGCCGCCGACCAGTACCGCGGTGTCCTTGTCGAGCCGGTAGTCGCGGATCATCGCGTCGGTCACGGCCCTGACCTGTTCGGTGCCCGCGTCGAGGAGCCGGGCGGCTGCCGTCGCGACATCGGTGGAGAGCGCGGCGGCCAGCGGAGCCAGGGCGGCACGGGCCACGTCCTGGTCGCAGCGGGCGAAGTCGCCCTCGGGAACCCGGCCCAGCGCGTTGGCCGCGCAGGTCATCGTGATCGCGTACCTGCCGCCGGCCGCGTCGATGACGGCGTAGTCGTCGGGATCGCCCTGCATCGGCCGGACGGTGGTGACGCGCGCGTCGCGCAGCTCTTCGAGAGTGGCGAAGCAGGCGTACGGCAGTCCGGCGATGTGCGCGCTGCGCGGCCCGGCACCGATCACCTTGCCGCCGCCGATCCGGACCATGGAGCCGCCGCCGACGCCCACGGTCCGCACGTCGAGCGCGGACAGGTACGACGCCTTGCCGAGAACGGTGGCGTGCCGGACGGCGACCTTGCCGCGTCGGACGACGCTGATGTCGGTGGAAGTGCCCCCGGTCTCCAGGAACAGGCCCTCGCTGATCCGCTCCTGCATCAGCGCACCGGCCACCCCCGCGGCGGGTCCGGAGAGCACGGTCAGCAGCGGGCGTCTGCGCATCTCGTCGAGCGACATCACACCGCCGTCGCAGCGCATCACCATCAGAGGTGCGCTCACCCCGGCCTTGGTGATGGAGGCGTCGACGAGGTCGGCGGTGGCGAGCATGCGCGGCAGGATCGCGGCGTTGACCACGGCGGTCCGGGTCCGCTTGGCGAGGCCGTACAGGGAGGTGATCTCGTGCGCGGCCGTCATCGGGAGGCCGTGCGGGCGGGCCGTGTCGAGGACCGTCCGCTCCCCCTCCGGGCGGTCGACGCTGAACGGCTCGCTGGCGACGAGGACTTGGGCACCGTCCCGGACGACCGCGTCGACGGCCCGCCGCACCTCGTCCGGGTCGTCGGGGTCGGCCACATGCGCGTAGGAGAGCGGGAGCCGTTTGCCCGGGGTGAGTTCGAGCCTGCCGAGCGAGGCGAGGCGGCGGGTGAGCGCACCGCCGGGACCCGCTCCGATGCCGATCAGTCCGACGGTGGCGACATCGCCCTCCAGCAGGGCGTTGGTAGCCTGTGTCGTGCCGTGTGCCAGGAAGGCGACGTCCTCGGCGGCGCGGCCGGTCTGCTCCAGCAGCCGGTCGAGCGCTTGGACGATGCCATGGGCGACCCCGTCCTCGTGGTGGTGGCTGGTGGGAACCTTCACCTGCCCCAGGAGTTCGAGGGTCGTGGCGTCGACGGCCACGGCGTCGGTGAAGGTTCCGCCCACGTCTATGCCGACGCGGATGCGGTGGGTGGTCATGGCTGGGCACCTCCTTGTGCGAGTGGGTTGATGCGCGGGCGGGCCGGGTGGGACAGGTGGAGCTGTCCCACCCGGCGTTTCACCGGTTCGGGGCCGGCGGTCAGTAGCCGCGTACGTCGGGCCAGTGGCGCTGGACCCCGTCGCGGTCGAGCACCCGCGCGAACGTCTCGTACCGTTTGTCCTCGGACTGGACCTGCTCCGGTTCGACGCCTTCGGCGAGACAGTGGGCGGCCAGGGCACCGGCGACCTCGCCGACGTTCCACTCCACCGGGTGGAGCCGGTAGCAGCCGTTGGTGATGTGAGTGGTGCCGATGTTCTTGCCGGCGGGCAGCAGATTGCGGACGCGGCGCGGCACGAGGGCGCCGAGCGGGATCTCGAACGGCACCGAGCCGATGTCGATGTAGTTGTCACCTCCGGTGGAGGGGTGCAGATCGATGCGGTAGCTGCCGACTCCGACGGCGTCCCGGTGGCGTGTCCCGCCGTACGGGCCGACGAGGTCGATCGCCACGTCGTGCTCGGTGACGGTGGTGACGGCCTTGATCCGACGGGACTCGCGTACGTACGGGGTCTTGGCGAGGCCGTCGTCGGTGCCGGTGATGTCGGGGCGGATCCGCAGTCCGGGGAAGCCGGTGCCGCCGTCCTGGCGCGGGGCCTCGGTCTGCAGCCAGTACAGGAGCGAGAGCGACAACTGCCGTGCCTCGCCGACCGCTTGGGCCGAGGTCTCCTCACCGGCGCCGACGAGCGGCTTGAGCCAGTAGTCGTTGAGCGGCCAGTTGACGAGGGTGATGTCGGAGTCGAAGGCGCCGGGGCGGTGCATCCCGCGGGCGAGGATGCGGCGGAAGCCCCACAGTTCCTTGTCGCCCGCGTCCGCGCTCTGGTCAGCGCTGACGGCGAGCGGGTCGATGTCCGGGTTGGGGACGAAGGTGCGCGGTACCGGTTCCAGGGAACGCGGATCGGGTGCCTGGAGGCCGAGGAGCGGGCCGGGCCAGAAGTCGGGGCGGTAGGAGCGCCAGAACGCGTAGTCGGCGGGGCGGTCGACGGTGTGGTTCTCGCCCTCGTGGTGGGAGAGCGCGAAGCAGACTGTGATGCCCTGCTGGTTGAGCGGCTGGGGCTGGTCGGGGGCGTGGGGTTCGTCGAATTCGCTCTGTGCCTCGGCGCCCATGGCGTGCTCGACGCCGCCGAGTTCGAGGAGTTCGCCGGTCTCGGTGGCGTCGATGACATAACGGGCGGTGACGGTGGCGCGGTCGCCGGTCCGGAGGTCCTCCAGGGTCACCGCACTGATGACATCGTTGTCCGTCTCCGCGCTCACGGCCCGGTGCTCGGTGAGCAGCGTGAGCCGGCCCGCGGCCCGGTGCGGTGCGAGCATCGCCTCCAGCACGGTGAGCGCGATGCGGGGTTCGTGGCAGAGCTTGCTGACCCGTCCGGCGCCCGGGTTGAGGTCGGTGAGGGCGAGGGCTTCCGAGCGCATCGGGTACCACTGGCGGTAGTACGCCCGGATGCCTTCGCGCAGCCGGCGGTACGAGGCGGTGGTGCCGAACCGCTCCACCCACGGGTGCTCGTCCGGCGGGACGGCCTGGGAGGTGAGCTGGCCGCCGATCCAGTCGGTCTCCTCGGTGAGGACGACGGTGCGTCCGGCCCGGCAGGCGGCGAGCGCGGCGGCGACGCCGCCGAGTCCGGCGCCCACGACGAGGATGTCCGGTTCGGGTATCACAGGTCTCCTTGTGCTGTACGTGCAGGCGGTGCGGTCGGTCGGTCCTGGTGGGCCGAGGGCGGGGGCCCTGCCGTGATGCCGGGCCTGAACACGCAGGCCACCAGGGGTTCGGTGGCCTCCTCCCCCGCGACCAGCGCGGCAAGCATCCGTACGGCGGCCGCGCCGAGTTGGGTGCGGGGGATGTCGAAGCCGGTGGGGTCGGGGCCGTCCGCGAGGTCGGCGGGCGGGCTGCCGAGGAGCGCGAGCGAGACGTCGCGCGGGCAGTCGATCCCGGCTTCGGTGACGGCGCGGCGCAGGGCGCGCCAGGCGGCTCCGGTGTCGGTCTCCTCGGCGACGAGCGCGGTGACGCCCTCGGCGAGCCAGCCCCGCAGCCGTTCGGGGGTGAGGTCTCGTTCCGGGTCGGCGGAGCGGAAGACCGCCCCGGGGCCGCCGGGGAGCCCGGCCGCCTCCAGCCCCTTGAGGAAGCCGTGTTCACGGTCGGTGGAGGCGGGTGCCTCGTCGTCCTCGCGGATCAGCAGCATCCGCCGGTGCTCCAGCGCGGCAAGGCCGGCGACGACCTCGCGGCTGGCGCTCACGTAATCCGCACCGACCCAGGCCAGGCCCTCCAGTTCGTCCCGGCGGCCGAGGTGGACCACCGGGAAGCCATCGGCCACCAGCCGCCGCAGCTCCTGGGCCGGCGCGTGGCGCCCCAGGAACAGACAGCCGTCGGCGAGGCGGATCCTGCTCAGTGCGTCGGGCCCGGCGGCCCCCGCGCCGCCGGTGCTCGACCCGGTGAACAGCACCAGGTCGTAACCGCGTTCCGCGGCCTCGCGCTCCACACCCACCAGGAACGGGTAGTAGGAGTGCTGCACATCCGTCGGGAACGTCGCGGTGAAGCTGAAGACGCCCAGCAGGTTGTTGCGGGCCGCCGCGAGTCTGCGGGCCGCCGGGTCGGGGACGTAACCGAGGCTGCGGGCCGCGTCCAGAACATTGCGCCGGGTCTCCTCCGAGATCGCGGCGCCCTGCTTCTTGTCCGCCAGCACGAGCGAGACCGTCGCCTGCGAGACCCCGGCGAGCCGTGCGACCTCGGCCTGACGCGGGCGGGCCGTGCGGCCTGCCGGCGCGGGTGAACGGCCGGGCCTGGCCCGCTTCCTGGGCTCCTCCACCATGACTCCTCAGATCAGCTAATGCGTATTACTAATGCGCATTAACGAGTACTGTGAGGGGCGGTCAGGGGCCCGTCAAGGGCTCGGACACAACTTCTTCCCGACGTGAGGACACCCCTCGTCCGCGCGCCGCCCACACCCGTACGGTGTGATCAACCATCCCCGCGGATGAGCACTCACCCCTGCGAAGAAGGCGGTCCCGCATGTCCCTGTTCGATCTGCCCCTCGACGAGCTGCGCGGCTACCGCAGCCGTTCGGTGGAGCCGGAGGACTTCGACGCGTTCTGGTCGAAGACGCTCGACGAGGCCCGGTCCCACGACCTCGACGCCCGGTTCGAGCTGCGTACGGGCACGGGGCTGGCGACCGTCGACGTGTACGACGTGACGTTCGCGGGCTTCGGCGGGCATCCGGTCAAGGGCTGGTTCGTCGTCCCGGCCGGCGCCACCGAACCGCTGCCGGTGGTCGTGGAGTTCATCGGATACGGCGGCGGGCGGGGCCTGGCGCACACCCATCTGCTCTGGTCGTCGGCCGGTTTCGCGCACTTCGTGATGGACACCCGGGGCCAGGGCAGCGGCTGGCTCGTCGGCGACACCGCCGACCCGGTGGGCAACGGCCCCTCGTTCCCCGGTTTCATGACCCGTGGCATCGAGGATCCGCACGCGTACTACTACCGGCGTGTGTTCACCGACGCGGTACGCGCGGTGGAGGCGGCGCGCTCGCATCCGCTGAGCGACGCGGCGCGCACCGCGGCCGTCGGTGTGAGTCAGGGCGGCGGCATCACGCTCGCCGTCGGCGGGCTGATACCGGACCTTGCGGCGATCGCGCCGGACGTCCCGTTCCTGTGCGACTTCCCCCGCGCGCTCACCGTCACCGACCGCAACCCGTACCGCGAGGTGGGCAGCTACCTCAAGACGCACCGGGGCCGGGCCGACCGGGCGAGAGCCACGCTGTCCTACTTCGACGGGGTGCACTTCGCCGCCCGCGGCCGGGCACCGGCGCTGTTCTCGACGGCCCTGGAGGACATGACCTGCCCGCCCTCGACCGTCTTCGCCGCGTTCAACGCCTACGCCCACCAGGACAAGGCGATCGAGGTGTACGACTTCAACGATCACGAGGGCGGCGGGCCGTTCCAGGAGGCCGTGCAGCTGGGCTGGCTGCCCGGAAAGCTGACCGCCTGACCGCCCGGCCGCGCGGGATGAGGTGCTTGGACTCCAGGTAGGCGCGTGCCACGTCCTCGGGCAGCCGTCGCCAGCTGTCGACCTGCTCGTTGAGGCGGGCCAGGTCGGCGGTGGTCAGTACGGTGTTGAGCCTGCCCAGCGCCTTGCGTACGCCTTCGCTGCCGGCCCGGGAGCGGTTGACGACGGGGACGAGGTAGTCAGCGTTCTGCAGGTGCTTGTCGTCGGCGAGCAGGACGAGGCCGAAGGTGGCGAGGGTGGCGTCGGTGGTGGTGGTCAGGACCATCTGGTCCTGACCGTTCTGGACGGCCTGCTTGGCCTGGGTGGTGCCGACGCCCTTGGGGTCCACGGCCGTGATGCGGATGCCGTACGTCTTATTCAGCCCGGGCGCGCAGTAGGGGCGCTGTACGCATTCGTCACCGGCGGCCAGCCGTACCCGCAGCCCCGACCTGCCCAGGTCGCTCAGCGTCTTCAGACGGTGCTTCGCCGCGTACGGGGCGGCGACCGCGAAGGCGTTCTGGTCGACGGCCCGCCCGGGGCCGAGGACGGTGAGGCCACGGGGTGCGGCGAGAGCGCGCAGGGCCTTCATGGTGGCGGCGAGGTCGGGCGAACCGACGGGGGCCGCGTCGGCACCGTTCTTCCTGGCGTTCAGCCAGTCGGCGAAGGTGGCGGCGTACTCCGGCACGACGTCGATCTGGCCGCTCTCCAGCGCCGGTTCGTAGATCTCCCGGTTGGTGACGGAGATGATCTTCGTGGAGTAGCCGGCCCGGTCGAGCAGAGCCGCGTACATCTGGGCGAGCAGATCGCTCTCGGTGAAGCCGGCGGAGCCGATGGTGAGGTGCTTGCTGTCGCCCGGCGGTGCGGTGACCTCGCCCCGGTCCTCCAGGGAGGGCCCGGTTGCGCAGGCGGTCGCCGACAGCAGGAGCACCGGGAGCGCGAGGCAGGCCCTTGGCGGCCTCATCCGGATTCCTCGCCGCGGACCCAGCCGGGGGCGAGCCGCTGCGCCGCGACGAAGAGACCTTCGACGATCAGGGCGAAGACGGCGACGAGGACGGCTCCGGCGACGACCTGCGCGGTGGAGGCGAGGTTGAAGCCCGCGGTGATGATGCGGCCCAGTCCCCCGCCGCCCGCGAGCGCGGCGAGGGTCGCGGTGGCGACGAGCTGGACGGCGGCGATGCGTACGCCGGTGAGGATCAGCGGCAGGGCGAGCGGCACCTCGACGCCCAGCATCAGCTGTCTGCCCGTCATGCCCATGCCTGTGGCCGCCCGTACGACATCGCGGTCGACCTCGCGCATGCCGACGTAGGCGTTGGTGAGCAGGGGCGGCACCGCGAAGAGCACGAGGGCGATGACGGTCGGCCATTCGCCATGACCGCCGATCGGGGTGAGGAGCAGCAGCACCAGCACGGCGAAGGTCGGAACGGCCCGGCCGATGTTGGAGAGGTTGACGGCGAGCGCGCCGCCCCTGCCAAGATGGCCGAGGACCAGTGCGACGGGCAGAGCGATCAGGCAGCTGATCAGCAGGCAGACGACGGTGAGGAACAGATGCTGGCCCAGCCGGTTCCAGATGCCGCCGTCACCGGACCAGTGCGCCTGGGTCGTGAGCCAGGACCAGGCGTCGGCGAGGGTGTTCACGACCGCTTCCGGGTCCACGGCGTCAGGAGCCGTTGCGCGAGCAGGAGCAGCAGGTCGGCGGCGACGGCGATGACGACGCACAGGACGGAGGCGGTGAGCACCTGGGCCTTGAAATAGGTGTTCATCCCGGAGTAGATGAGGTTGCCGAGTCCGCCGTAGCCGACGATCGCGCCGACGGTGACCAGGGAGACCGCGGAGACGGTCGCGATACGCAGTCCGGCCATGGCGGCCGGCAGAGCGAGGGGAAGCTCCACGGCGACGAGCAGTCGCACGGGGCCGTACCCCATGCCGCGTGCGGCCTGCGTGGTGTCGGCTGGCACTGCGTGCAGGCCGGCGAGGATGTTCCGTACGAGGAGGGTGAGCGAGTACAGGACGAGTCCGGCGACGACGAGCGAGGCGGAGAGTCCGTACACCGGCAGCAGCAGCGAGAACATGGCGAGCGACGGCACGGTGTAGAGGATGGTCGTCACGCCGAGGACGGGGCCCGCCAGCCAGCGCCGGCGGCGCGCCGCGAGGGCGAGCGGAACGGCCAGGAGCAGCCCGAGGAGTACGGAGATCCCGGTGAGCTGGAGGTGCTGGACGACGGCGTCCCAGAGAATCTCGCGACGGCTGGTCAGATAGGCACCGCAGAGCCACTCATTGCGCGCGAGGCAGTCGTCGGGAGGCGCGGTCACCTGTCCATTGGAGCGCGCGGGGACGGGCGCACGCGCGTCCTGATCGACTGTCCGGGGGTCGCGATGACCGGGACTCCTCACTCCCCCGCAGCGGCGGCCGTCGCCTTCAGCGCCCTGTGGGGCCCGGGTCGCGCTGCCGCTGTCCCACAACTGCGATCGTGGCGTTCGTGCTCGCGGCGGCCACGTCCGGACGCCTGCACGACCACGGCTTCGCCGTGCAGTGCGCCCAGGTCACCGGCCGGAGCCCGATCCACGCGGTCCGTCCCGACACGGGCAGCCGCCCGATCGCGGCTGCGGGGGGCTTTCACTCCATCGGTGTGACGGGAGCGCCGGGCGCGTCCGCCGGATGGCGGGGCGGACGGGCGGTCTTCGTCGTTCGGGCTGCCGCCCGCCTGTCGCGGACCTATGATCGGCATCCCGCACGTTCGCGAACCGGCGCTCACCTACCGCACGCTGTAGCCGTGCCGTCCCCCTGATCCGCGCGACGAGGAGCAGTCATGGCCACTTCATTCGAGGCTACGGTCGAGATCGACCGGCCGATCGCCGAGGTCTTCGCCTATCTCGCCGATGGCGAGCACGATCCGGAGTTCAGCCCGCGTGTGCTGAGGATCGACAAGACACCGGCCGGTCCGACGGCGGTGGGAACGGTGTTCCGGAGCACCGTCAAGGACGCCGGTATGAAGGCTCAGCGGGAGTTCGAGATCAAGGAGCTGGTGGCGCCCAGCCGCATCCGCTGGCAGGAGCGCTCGAAGAACATCGTCACCGCCTCCGAGGGCGGCTACGACCTCGAAGCGACGGCCGCGGGAGGGACCAGGGTGCGGATCTTCAACGTCCTGGAGGGCCACGGCGTCGGCAAGCTTCTCGTCGGCTTCGCCGCCGGGGCCGCGCGCAAGGACGCCCCCGCGTTCGGGCAGCGGATCAAGGCCGCGGTGGAGGCTTCGGGCGCCGCCTGAGAGCACCCCCGGCCCACCAACTGCGGGCCGGAGGTGCTCCCCTGCGGCCGTCAGTGCTGCTGGGCCGCCGGTTCCACGACGAAGACCGGGATCTGCCGGTCCGTCTTGAGCTGGTAGTCGGCGTAGTCGGGGTACGCCTCGACCGCGCGCTGCCACCACAGCGCCTTCTCCTCGCCGGTGACCTCACGGGCGGTCATGTCCTGCCGGACCGGGCCGTCCTGAAGTTCCACCCGGGGGTCGGCCACGATGTTGTGGTACCAGACGGGGTGTTTGGGAGCGCCGCCCAGGGAGGCGACCACGGCGTATGTGCCGTCGTGCTCGACCCGCATGACCGGGGTCTTGCGGATCTTGCCGCTCCTGGCCCCGCGGGTGGTCAGGACGACGACCGGCATGCCCCGCATCGTGGTCCCCTCCGTCCCCCCGGAGCTCTCGAACAGCTCGACCTGATCACGGACCCACTGCTCGGGGCTCGGCTCGTACTCACCCTCAAGAGGCATGGCATCTGTCCCATCGTCGACATGCGGATACACAGTTGCTCGAACACGCGGACACGTACACACGCAGCCCCGCAGACACGCGGCCGTCGGTGTGTCCGGCTGCTACGAGAACTCTTTCATCATTACGCCCGCCCGGGGGCGGGCGGATCCGCGTGTCATGGCGCCGGCCGGGGCCGGGGAGTACACGCCGACTTAGCCGGCCGGCTCCACCGAATCGGGCACCTGGCAGCACGTGGCGCACGGACCCGCGATACCAGGTACGAGCCCGCCTCTACAGCGGCGGCTCGGTGAGGAGTTCCAGCAGCCAGCGGGCGCCCTCCGCGTCGCCCACCGTACCCGCACCGTCGGACCTGCCTTCGGACACGCCGGGGAAAAGACGCCCCCAGGAGCAGGCCCGGCCGATCGCCCCGAGTCGCCACGCCAGGCTCAGGGCACGCCGCAGCTCCGCCTTCGAACAGCCGTCTCCCTCCCACGGTTCCAGGTAGGCGTCCCTCAGCCGCGGCAGCACCTCGGGCCCGAACCGCTCGCGGGCCGCACGGGCGGGGACTAGAAAGCTGCAGAAGGGGTGGGCCACTGCCGCGTCACCCCAGTCGAAGAAGGTGAAGCGGCCGGGCCCGGACGCGAAGAGCTGGCCGTCGTGCAGATCGGAGTGGTCGAGCGTGTCGGCGATGCCCGTGCCCGCAAGCTCCTCGCACCACTCCGCGAGGCGCGGCCGCAGCTCGTGCAGCACCTTGAGCTCGTCGGGGGCCAGTGCGGTGTTCCCGTCGACGGCCCGGTCGAAGGTCTCCGGGAGCTCGACTGTGCGCGCACTGGGGACGCCGAGCTGCTCGATCCTCTCGGCGTACGGCAGAAGCGCGCGTTGCATTCCGGCGTACTGGCGCAGCGGCTCTTCCCAGGCGCGCGGATCGACCGGGTTGTGAGCCGAGTCGAGTACGTCCCTGAAAAGCGCGCCGCCGTGCGGGAGCAGCGCCCAGCCGCGGCCCGCGTCGACGGCGAGCGGCCGCAGCACGTATGCGGGTACCCAGCGGGCCAGTGCCTCGGTGAGCCCCGCCTCGAAGGCGCTGGCGGGCGGGTTGGCCTTGAACCAGACGGCGTCGCGTCCCTCGACGGTCATCCGTACCAGCACGGACCACGGCCGGAGCCTGACCTTCCGTTGCCCGTTCTCGCGCAGCCCATGAGCGGCGAGGCCGCGCTCCGCCCAGCCGAGGGCCTCCTCCCGCCAGGCCTCGTCCTCCCAGGGCGTCACCGCGTCGGGGTACTGCCCTCGGTCCACGATGTCCAGCGCTTCACGTTGCATCACGCCATCCCATCACCGCGCCTGCCGGACCTTCACCTGGTTTATTCGGCGCGTGCGACGACGACGGTACGGATTCGACGCGGCGGCTCACTTGCGGGCCCCGGTCCCTGTGATCGGTGATGTCGATGCAGTCATGACGCGCAGCCCTACGGCGCCTGCTGCCGTTCGGTCCTCCGTCCCCTTTGCCCTCGCTCAGAGGTCGTCCACGTCGACCAGCCCGTCCTGGATGGCGCGGGCCACCAGGCTTGCCTTGGTCCGCGCGGGGCGGCCGACGTTCGCGTATTTGATCCGCACCCGGTCCAGATACGAGTTGACCGTCCGTACGGAGATGCCGAGACGCTGCGCGACCAGCTCCTTCGACTCCGACTGGAACCACTCGATGAGCACGTTCTCCTCGCGCACGGAGAGCTGGGGACGGTCGGCTCGGGTGTTCGTTCCCAGCGCGCCGGCCAGCGCGGGCGGCATGTAGGGCCGCTCATCGGCTGCTGCCAGCGTCGCCTCCACCAGGTGCTGTCGGCCCTCGCTCTTGGTCAGAAAGGTCGCGGCTCCCAGGTCCAGGCAGCTGAGCGCTGTCTTCTCGTCGTCGCGCATCGAATAGACGACCACCTGCCGACCGGCGTCGACGAGTCTTCGAAGGCTGCCGAAGGCGGGGCCGCCCTCGCCCAGTTGCAGATCCAGGAGGACGACATCGGCCGTGCTGCCCGGCGCGGTCCAGGCTTCCCGTACGGAGCCGCCGGACGCGACCACGGTGATGGGCCGCCGCGATGCGGCGTACCACGCCTCCACGCCCGAGAGGATGGCGGGATGGTCGTCCACGACGACCACACTGACTGGTGCGTTGTCACTCATGTCAGGTCAACTCCCGGAGGCCGCCGGTCGTCTCCAGCCGGCCTCCACCCACACACTTCCGCCGCGCGCCGTTCTGGCCACGGTCACATTCGCGTCCGTGGCACGGCCGTGCGCCTGAGCGACCTCTGCCGTGCCAGGGCCGTCGGCGCAGTCCTCGCTGACCACGCTCACACGTACCGCGCGGGGTGTCCACACGACAGTCACCCGCGCGGTCGAGCGGGTACGGCCCAGAATCACCGCCACCGGGTCGGCCAACTCCCTGCGTACCTCCACAGGCACCTCACCCGGCTGCCCTCGTACAGCCAGGCTCACCGTCACCCCCTGGTGCTCGGCCACCTCCACGCACGCCCGCAACTCGTTCAGCAGCGGGTCCAAGACGGCATCGCTCTCCGCGAACAGGCGGCGCATACGGGCGGCTTCCACGCCGCACCGCAGCCTCACCTCCTCATCGTGCGGGCTCAGCACACCATGGCCAAGGCCCACGAGCAGCGGCACGGTCGTCGCCGTCAGGGCGCGGTAGCGCTCCTTGTGATCACGCTGCATGTCCTCGTGGATACGTTCCCGGGTACGCAGTTCCTCCTCCCGCGCGGCCGCGGTCCCCGCCGCCGGTGCCGTACCGTGGAGCAGGTACGTCATCAGTACACCGACGGAGAGCTGGAAGCCGCAGCTGCCTATCGTGGAGATCCCCATGGTGGCCCACTGGGCGATGGTCGGCGCCCCGGACAGGGACACAGCGGTCGCGTTGAGCCCCACATGCGCCCCGAGGAACGCCGCGAACACCCTGACCCGCAGGTCTGCCAGCAGGAACAGCGCATGCCAGCCGACCACTCCGAACGCCCAGTCCGGCGCACCTGTCGACTGCTCCGGCGGGAGCGTGAACGCGCATATTGCCGAAACGGCCAGCACCGAGCACAGGCCCCACCAGCGCACCCTCGGCGGGATCCGCCTGCCACGCAGCAGATAGGTGGCCCCGGTAATCGCGACGACGACGAGGCAGACGAAGGCTGCCGTCTGTGCCCATGCGGGGCGGTACACGCCCTGGTAGGCCGTGAGCTGCTGCAGCGAGAGGGTGAACTGCGACAGCAGGCTGATCAGCAGCGCGGCCAGTTGGGCCCCGTGGAGCAGCTGCCCGCGGATGAGGCGGATGACGGCCGCGTGCTGTGCCGGGGCGCGGGGCGCCTGCGGCTCACCCTTCGTCTGCGCTCCGTCCCCCGGCTGTGGCGCCCGGGACCGGGCGTGCCAGCGCCACTGCACGCGGGTCCCGGTGCCCGGATGTGAGGTGATCGTGGCGGAGCCGCCGACCTCGTGCATCCTGCCGATGATGGAGTTGGAGATGCCCCGGCGCCGTGCGGGGACGGACTCCGGGTCGAAGCCCCGTCCCGCGTCGGACAGTTCGACGACGGCGTCGTCCTCCTCCACCCATGCCCTGAGCTCCGCTTCCCGCACTCCGGCATGGCGTGCCACGTTGGTGACGGCCTCCCGGACCCCCTTGAATATCGCGAGTCCAGGGCCGGACGGAATCGCGAGTGGGCCGTCGATGCGCGTCCTGAGCCGCACCCTGGCCTGTCCCTCACCCTCGCGACCTCCGGGCACGCAGCCGAGAAGCTCCGCGAGGTCGACGCTCCCCGTCTCGAATCCGGGCATGGCGGACAGCGCCTCCAGATCCTGCCTGGCACGCGGAGGCAGCCACGACCAGTCCCGGCCGTCGCCCTGGGAGACCATCAGCAGCGTCGCGCTCGCCGTGTCGTGCAGGGTCGCCAGGTACTCGCGCTCGGTCGCCCGCCGGGCGGCCGCGACATCGGCCTCACGGCGCGACGCCGCCCTGGCCGCAGCGGATCGGTCGGCCGCTCTGGCGCGCGTACGAACGATGAGATAGGCGGCCCTGGACAGGCCCGCCTCGAAAAGCAGGCGCACCAGTGGGGCCGACTCCGGGCTGTTCCCGGAGGAGGAGAGGACGTCGCCGAGCGCGCAGACGCCGGCCCCGAGCGCGGCCAGGGTGGCGCCGGCCATGGGGCGCGCCGCCCACTCCTGCTGGAAGGTAATGACGCTGATGCCGACAATCGCCTCCACCATCACATCCGCGCCGTCGCCGCCGAGCACCGGCTGAGACAGCCCCGTCAGCACCACCACGGCCGCGTCCAGCGTCCACAGCGGGGCGAACGGGAGCGGGCGGCGCAGCGAGTAGAGGCGCGCACCGCAGGCGAGGAGAGCGGGCACCAGCAGAGACATCGCCAGGGGAATCTCCGCCACGTCCGCCGAGACGATGCCCAGCGCGCTGCACAGACAGACCACGGTGGACCGGAGCCACACCCCGTACCGCTCGACGGTCAGGAGCAGCAGGCGCTCGCTGGACCTGGGGCCGTCCACCGGCTCAGCGGTTCCATACCTGTCCCCCTCGGATCCCCCATACCGCATGGAAACAAGGGTAGTTGACCGACGAACAAGGTAGAGCGCCCCTTGGCATCGGGGTCGCTCCTTGTGGGGCGAACGACCGGCACGCTCAGCGACCGGGCCGGACTACTGTGCCCGTCGTACGGGTTCGAGGCAGACGATCCCACCGCCTCCCGCTCTGAAAGATGAGGAGAACGTATGTCCATCAGGAGGGGTTTGGCCGCACTTGGCGCGTGTGCCGCCCTGGGCGTGACGGCGCTGAGCGCAAGCCCTGCGTCGGCGAGTATCTCGCAGGGGTACGTCTTCGGCACCGGCACGATCACCGATGACTGGGGGGACGAGGGCCCTCTTTGGTCGGGCAGCAAGTACCAGATTTCCAACGCGGTCGGTCTCTGGCAGTACGTCCTGTGGGCAGAGGGCGCCACAGAACAGAACGGCACGGTTTACGACTATGCGGACATTGACTGCGATTTCGGCGCCAACACCACCTACGCAACGAAGAAACTGCAGGCGAGATGGGGTCTGGGGGCAGACGGGGCCGTAGGCAGCCAGACCTTCAGTATCGCGGACAACCACCTCCGGGGAAGCACGGGCGAGGTCACCTACTTCGGTCAAGCGCGCGCCGTCACGTTCGTACGTACCTCTGGTGGTGCCTACCGCTTCGAGAACCCTGAGGCGGGTGTGGGCTCGAATCTGTGGGAAACGGCAAAGTACGACCCCTTCGCGACCTGCTTTGTTCCTGGCGGCTGACCCTGCGCGGTGGGACTCGGAGGCCGCAAGCCACCGCTGTCCTCACCGGCGTTCGCACGCCCTGGTCCGAGGCGTTTCCCCGCACAGTGAGGACAGGAAGTTGAGACGCAGGATATTCAGGCACGCGCGTGTGCCCGTGATCATGGGGCTGCTGCTCGCCGTGGCCTCCGGTGGTCTCGGGACGTCGCCGGCGTCCGCGAAGGAGACCGCGCCTCCCGGCGCGGCCGACACCACGGCACCGCGCCAGGAGGCCGGTACCAAGCCGTCGGCCGTCCCCGGTGGCAAGCGGGCCGAACTGCTGGGCTCGGACTACAAGGAGTCCGAGGACCGGGCGTTCACGACCTCCGGTGACGCGCTCGGGTTCCATGTGATGGTGGCCGACGAGAAGAACGGCTACGCGTGGCGGACCGCCGCCTCGCTCGCCGAGCCCGGATTCGAGACGGACACCTGGATCGGCAACGCCTGCGTGACCGCATCCGGCACGTACGCGGCGGTGGCATACGCGCCACGGACCTTCACCAACAAGCCGGACCTGATGAGCCGCGGCGCCTTCACCGCGATCGTCGACCTGAGCAGTGGTGAGGTGCGCAAGCTGCCGTTCCGGGCGACCCTGGGCTACTTCTCGCCGGGCTGCGGTACCGGGGACCAAGCCGTGTTCTCGCAGTTCACCGACGAGCTGAGCTCGGAGAGGAGCGAGACCCGGCTGGTCACGGCCGACGCGCGCAACGGCCGTACCGAGAACGCGGAGGTGGCCGGTCAGGTCACCTCGGCGGTGCCCGTGGCGGACGGCCGGATCGTGGCCGCACGCGGCCGGCAGGTCGTGCGCATCGACGGGTCGTCCGTACGGACCGTGGCGCACACACGCGCCGTACCGTTCCAGCTCAAGCCGGACGCGGACGGCGGTGTCACGTTCATCGACCGCCTGCCCGGCGGCAAGGAGAAGGAGTCGGCCGATGACCGGGCCGCCGTCTCCCGGGTCACCGCTGCCGAGGTCCGCTCGGCCGACGGCAAGGGGAAGGCCACGCAGCTCGCCCAGGGCGACCTGACCGCCTTCGACCTGGCGCGGACCCCGGGTGGTCAGGTCTTCGTCACCGGTAGGGCCGAGTCCGGGGCGAGTCTGCCCGGCGTGGTCCGCAACCCGGGTGGGATCGACAAGGACGCCCGCGTTTCAAGTGCCGGTGCCGCCGCGCTGACCACGGCGTGGGCGGACGGCAAGGACTCCCGGATCTCCCAGGAGGACGCCCTCGCGGCCCGCCCCGCGCGAATCACCCTCAAGGCGCTGGACACCGGGAGGACGACGGAACTCGACGCACTGCCAGGGGTACGGATCGGCAGCGCCGAGGCGCAGTTGACGTCCACGGCGATCAGCCCCGTGTTGCCGAAGCCGGCGAAGGCCGACGGCGCCTCCGCGTCGGGCGAGGTCTCGCTGGCGGCGAGCCCGGTCGACCAGGACCGGACGTGCTCGGTGCCGCGGGGTGACGTGAAGCTGCAGGCCTTCCAGCCGACGCCGCGTCAGATCGAGTGGGCGGTGGATCAGGCCGTGGTCGGCAACCTCAACTCGGGGGCGTCACGGCCGATCAACTGGAAGAACACCGGGATCGACGTCTCCTACGCGCCCCAGAGCCTGTTCCCGCTGCGGGAGCTGAGCGGGGGCAGCGGTGCCGGCTGGCACATCCCCGCCCAGATCATGCTCGGCATCACCGCGCAGGAGTCCAACATGTGGCAGGCCACCCGATACGCCGTCCCCGGCGTCTCGGCGAACCCGCTGATCGGCAACTTCTACGGCGTCGACTACAGCCCCGACGGCGATCAGGAGGACCCCTGGGCGATCAACTGGTCGGATTCGGACTGCGGTTACGGCGTCACCCAGGTCACCGACGGCATGCGTCTTCCCGGGAAGGGCCAGCCGACCATGACCGAGTTGCAGCAGCAGGCGGTGGCGGTCGACTACGCGGCGAACATCGCCAAGGGCGCGGACATCCTCGCCGACAAGTGGAACCAGACGCAGGCCGACGGACTGGTCATCAACAACGGCGAGCCGCAATGGATCGAGAACTGGTTCTACGCCCTGTGGGCCTACAACAGCGGCTACTACCCCCAGTCCTCCGCGGCCGCCAACTCCGGTAAGTGGGGCGTCGGCTGGACCAACAACCCGGCCAATCCGCTGTGGAAGGAGAACCGCACTCCCTTCCTGGAGGACGAGTACGGCCGGGACGACTACGAGCACGCCTCGCACCCGCAGGACTGGCCCTATCCGGAGAAGGTGATCGGCTGGGCGGGGCGTCCCCTCTTCGCGATGACCGCTCCCGGCGAGTTCGGTGCCGGCTACCGCCCCGCCACATGGCTCAACGGGCTGTTCCGGACCGATGCCAAGCCGCCGATCGGCCTGTTCTGCAGCGGTCTGATCAACGACTGCGATCCCGCCCTGATCGAGAACGACGACGAGCAGGAGAACGGTCCCTGTCTGCTGCCCACGGACGAGGACGACCCGCTGTTCCTGAAGTGCTGGTACCACGGGCCGGCGACCTGGAAGGAATGCGGTCCGGCCGCGCGTGCGTGCGGCTACCCGCTGCACCGGTTCGACACGAGCTATCCCGAGCAGCCCGACGGCACCGCCTACCCGCCGCGCTGCACGGCCGAACTGCCGGCCGGAACCCTCATCGTCGACGACGTGGCGGAGGGCGTCACCCCGATGGGCGGTTCGGGACGAAGCTGCGGGGCCTCCACATCGGCGGGCTCCTTCTCCTTCGACTTCCCCTCACCCTCGGGGCGCATGGACCTGCATCAGCTCGGCGCGGGGTACGACAACCACTTCTGGTTCTCGCACACCTACCGGCAGCCCTCGTCGGAGGCTCCCAGGCCGAAGGCGACCGGCACCTGGACCCTGCGTCCGGAGGCACGGGGGTGGATGCGGGTCTGGGTGCACATTCCGGATCACGGAGCCCACACCCGCCAGGCGTACTACACCGTCCTCGGCACCGATTCCACGAGTCCGAACCGGGTCAAGCCGCAGCGGGTCATGTCCAACAAGTGGCTCTCGCTCGGCGCGTTCAACTTCGTCGACACACCTCGGGTACAGCTCTCCAACGTCACCAAGGACGGTAACGGAACCGAGGACGTGGCCTGGGACGCCGTTGGCTTCGAACCACTTGGCGGCAAGCCGGCCAACCAGATCGTGGCCATGGGCGACTCGTTCTCGTCCGGGGAAGGTGTCACCGTCAGGGCGGGCGACGACTACTACCCCGAGAGCGACTACTACGACGAGACCAACCCCGCCACGAGGAACGCCTGTCACCGGTCGACCAAGGCATGGTCCCGCGTGGCCACGCTGCCGCTGTACGCCGACTCCATCGGCGAGATGGCGGACAGCAGAAGCCCGGACATGGACTACCAGTTCATCGCCTGCTCCGGTGCCCAGCACTACAACATCCTGAACCGCGGCCAGAACAGTGAGCTTCCCCAGATCGAGCAGGGCTATCTCGACCAGAACACCACGCTGGTCACTCTGTCGGTCGGAGGAAACGACTCCGGGTTCGCCCCGATCATCGAGCACTGTCTCATCGGAACCTTCACCGATGACTGCCAGGACGACCCGACCGGCATCGAAGCCTGGGACCCGGACACCGGGGAAGCGACCGGGGGCACCACCGGCCGACTGAGCGAGTGGGTGTCCGACTGGCTGCAGAACGAGATCGCACCACGTCTCACCGCCACGCTGCGCGCGATCCATGAGCAGGCGCCCAACGCCCGTATCATCCTGATGGGATATCCCGCGCTGCTCGACCCGGAGGGACCGTGCGACGGCCCGCTCGTCAACCGGGCGGAGACGATCTGGCTGAACGGCGTCGCGGATCAGTTGGCGGCCCAGATGTCGGCCGCCGTGGCCGCCGCGAACTCCCAGTATCTCGCCAACGCGGAGTTCGCCGATCCCCGTACCGCTTTCGAAGGGCGGGCGATCTGCAGCGGCGAGGCAAATATCCCGGCCATCAACGGGGTCGTACTCACCGATCGTTCGAAGGCGGACAGTGATGGCCCGGCCTCGATGAAGTCGTTCCATCCCAATATCGCGGGAGCACAGCTGTATGCCGGCGTCCTCGAACAGGCGCTGACCCAGCCGTGAGGCAAGGCCCGGGCCCTTGAGCCAGTGGCTCTCGGGCCCGGGCGGCACCTGGACAACAACCAGCCCGGCAATGGCAACTGCGGGCGGCTCCGACGCGATGGGCGGCGGTATGCCGAAAAGCGGTTCCACCCCCTACTCGGAAGGCAGAGAGAGCATGCGACCCAGGCCATTGAGCAGGACACTCCTCAGCGTCACCGTCCTCATCGGGGCGGCCGCGACCGGCCTCGCCTCCGCGAGCACCGGCTTCGCCGTCACCGTGCCGACCGCGCGGCCGGCCGTCAGCGCCGACGAGGCCGGGGCGAGCGCGGTGGTCAACCTCGGCCTGACCACCACCCAGGCCAAGGGGATCCAGCGGATGCTGAAGGGCACCTCGGGGTACGCCGGAACAGTCGACGGCTACCTCGGCACCCTCAGCTGGAAGGCCCTTCAGAAACACATGAGCCCCTGGTACTACGACGGCCTGATCGACGGGATCGTGGGACCGAAAACCGTCGAGGGACTGCAGGAGATCCTCCGCGACAAGGGGTACTACCGCGGAGCCATCGACGGCATAGCCGGATCCCAGACCAAGGCCGCATTCGCCGAGTGGGCCGACTACTGCGTAAGGGTCTGGTGACAGCCGACCGCGGCCCCGGGTGCCCCGCCGCGGAACTGCGAGACGTGCGGCCCGCGGCTGCCACGGGGCACGGCCGGTGAACTGCCGGCCCTCGCCCATTGGAAGCTTCGAGGATTGACTCCTCTTACCGGAAACGAGACCCATATGTCCAAGTTCAAGAAGGCGTCGCTGGCTGTCATCGCCGCCCTTGCGTTCACCCTGTCATCCGGTACCAGTCCGGCGTCAGCTGTCGGTGAGGGATATGTCGACGCGGACCCCGGGCTCAACAACGGCTACGAGAACGACTGGAACGACGAGGGGCCGATCGGTTACGGCAACACCACGAACGTGGCGGGGCTGTGGCAGTGGATCCTCTGGAGCGACGGCTACCTTCGGTACACCAGCGACATCGACTGCGTATTCGGTTCCGGTACGCAGGCGGCAACCCGTCAGTGGAATCTGGATCACAGCTGGGGCGAGCTGGATTCCGGCAGGGCCGAGGTCCAGAGTTTCGCGAACGCGGACAACGGGTTGCGGTTCGGGGGCGACTACAACAGCACTCTGCAATACGTCTACTACGGAGACTCGGCGCGGCCGGTGACGTTCCTGCGGGGCAAGTCGGACCATGGCGCGTACTACTTCCGGAACCCGGCCACCGGAAGTTGGATCTCCGCCGCCTACAACAACGCCGAGAAGGCAAACGCCTGCGGCTGACCGGCGCAGGCCCGGGCGGCCGAGGCCGCACGGTTGGGTGTGCCGCCGCTCACTCGCAGACCGGCGGCATGCCTACCCCGGCGGACGGCGATCAGCGGCCGATACGCATCGCCTTGCGGGCGCCCGGTGCCCCGCAGTGGGAGTTGGGGCCTTCACAAATGTTCGGCATCGAAGGTCGTTCTTGAGTCCAGGATGCCGCCGGCGTTCTCCTCCGCCCACCGAGCCAGCGCTTGGACGATTTCCAGCAGACTGAGCCCGCGCGAGGTGAGGGCGTAGTCGACGCGTGGGGGCTTGGTGTTGAGGACGGTCCGCGTCACCAGCCCGTCGCGCTCGAGCCTGCGCAGTGTGGCGCTGAGCATCCGCTGGGTGATGGGGCCGCTGAGGCGGCGCAGTTCGTTGAACCCGCGTGTGGTGTCGGCGAGCTTGCAGATCACGACTACGGACCACTTGTCGCCGATCCGCTCCAGCACGTTGCGGGTGAGGTCACGGCCTTGTTCACACAGAGCGGAGTCCGTGCCGCCAGGTTCCATGGTCGGGTGCGCCATGGAAGTAAGTATACGAGCGTGACCAGGTACGGCCCATGCGACCAGGTACAGATCACGGCCGATCTCGGTCCTGGAGTGGTTCTCGCCGGGATACCTGCGCACTTCAAAGTGCCCTCTTGTCGGGTTGGTGGTGGTTCTGGAGACTCGACAACAGGTACGAAACACGTACCTGGTATTCGTTGGGTACTCCTCGAGGGGTTGCGACATGCGAGCCGTTGGGCTGTACGAGTTCTTCGGCGCCGTCCGCGACGGCGGCACATTTGTCCGCGAACTCGCCGAGGCGGGCGTCCTCATCCCGCGGGTCGCGCAGACCCATTCCCCCGTCGAGGCCGCTGACGCGCACCGGCGGTTCGCGGCCGGTGGCGTCCACGGCCGACTCGTCATCACCTTCTGAATCTCTCCCATTTTCAAGCACACCCAGGAGTTGTCAGCAATGTCCGCACGTTTCACAGACAAGGTCGTCCTCATCACCGGCGCCACCTCGGGCATGGGCCGTGCCGCTGCCGAGCGGGTCGCCGCCGAGGGCGCAAAGGTCGTCCTCGCGGCCCGTGGCAAGGAAGCCGGCGACGCGCTGGCCGCCGAACTCCGTGCAGGCGGAACAGACGCCGTCTTCGTACGCACCGACGTGACAGCGGAGGATGAGGTCGCGGACTTGGTCCGGCAGGTGGTCGACCGGCACGGACGCCTCGACGGGGCCTTCAACAACGTCGGCGCGGCCACCGCCGTCGGCCCGCTGACCGACATCGACGGCAAGGCATGGAACGCCGACCTGGCGCTCAACCTCAGTAGCGTCTTCTTCAGCCTGAAGTACCAAGTGCCGGTGCTTCAGGCATCCGGCGGCGGTGCGATCGTGAACAACGCTTCCAACCTCGCAGTCACCGGAGCCGCCGGCATGGCCTCCTACAGCGCCGCCAAGCACGGCGTCGTCGGGCTCACGCGGTCGGCCGCCCTCGACACGGCCGCTACCGGCGTACGCATCAACGCGCTCGTCACCGGCGGCGTCGACACTCCCCTCCTCCGTAACAACATGGGTCTGCCACCGGAGGAGGCCGTCCGCGTGGCCGGAGCCTTGCACCCGATCGGGCGGATAGCCCAGCCGGACGAGATCGCGGCGTTCGTGGCCTTTCTCCTCAGCGACGAAGCGACGTTCATCACCGGGGCCGCACTCGCCATCGACGGCGGCATGACAGCCACATGACAGCCGCACGACGGCTGTGGCGCGTGCCGCCGCACGACCGGACACGTCCTCGGCAAGGCGCATGAACGCCGGCGGGACGCACGCCGTCCGGAGACGTGAGGACCGCCGAATCCGGCGCAGTGGGTAGCTGTTGACCAGCGGGAAGGGTGTGTGCGGATCTGGCCATGAGTACTTCTTCGCAGTCACCGGCCGACAGGCTCCAGACGGACCGGTCGCATTCGGCACGCGTGTGGAACTACCTTCTGGGCGGCAAGGACAACTACACCGTCGACCATCAGATGGGCGACATGATCCTCACGGCGTTCCCGGACTTCGCCGCAGTCGCCCGCCTCCAACGGGCCTTCCTCTCCCGCGCGGTGCGGTTCCTGACCGCGGAGGCGGGCATACGTCAGTTCCTCGACATCGGCACGGGTCTGCCGACGCCGACGGCCGACAACACGCACGAGGTGGCCCAGCGGGTGGCCCCGGAGTCCAGGATCGTGTACGTCGACAACGACCCCGCTCGTCCTGACCCATGCCCGTGCCCTGCTCACCAGCACCCCCGAGGGTGCGTGCGCATACATCGACGCCGACGTCAGGAACACCGACGCGATCCTCGCCGAGGCCGCCAAGACGCTGGACTTCAGCCGGCCGATCGGGCTGACCATGCTGGGGATCATGGGGCAGCTCCCCGACGAGGACGACCCGTGGGCCCTGGCCGACCGACTGCTGGCCGCGCTGCCTCCGGGAAGCCATCTGGCCCTCAGTGACGGTACGAATACGAGTGACTCGCTGAACCAGGCCGTCGCCTCGTACAACGCGAACTCGGCCAGCTCGTACCATCTGCGCAGCCCCGAAAGGATCGCCGACTTCTTCCACGGTCTGGACCTGGTGGAGCCGGGCGTCGTCAGGACGTCGACCTGGCGCCCCGACCCCGGCCAGAACCCGGAGGACACGCTGCAGGGTCACTCGGTGAGCGGCGTCGCACTCAAGGCCTGAGACGCCGGTGGTACCTCGGCGCCGAGGCCGCGCGGTCCGCGACCTCGGCATTGGAGAACCATTCAAGGACCGCCCGAATCCAAGGGCGGGAGCGGGAGCCGGAGTTCGCCCGCGCCGCCCCACGGCGCAACGGGCCTGCGCCCGCGTCGAGTTCTACCGGCGCCCGAGCACGCCCCGCACGAAGGCCGCCTGGCCGGCGTGCTGCAGGTCGTCCGAGATGACACTGATCAGACGGACCCCGAGGGTGACCGGCGGCGACCATGCCTCGTCGACGATGCGGTTCAGCGCCCTGCCGTCGAGCCCACTGATGAATCCGAGCGTCTGTTCATGGACGTCGTCGTAGTAGCCGAGCAGCAGTTCCGACGAGCCCACTTGCACGGCCTCGACGTCTGCGGCGCTGTGTCCGTACCCGGTGTCGTCCTTCGCGAAGGGCAGATCGAAGCGGGAGGCCCAGTCCCGGGTGAACCAGACCTGCTCGATACCGGCCGCATCCGAGACGTGGTCGTCCTGGATGCGGGTGAGGTGCCACACCAGCCAGGTGATCGTGTTCGCTTCGTCGTCGAGGCGGGCATGGAGGTCGGCGTGCGACGCGCCCTCGACCGCCGAGTGCACCGTCTCCCGTACGCGCGTGAACGCGTCCGTCAAAAGGTCAACGCTGTTCATGCCCTCACCATGGCCGCTCCCGCGCTCCTCCCCTGCCATCGACACGCGCCCCGCACCGCACGGTCTCCGGTCACGGGGGCAGGCCCCCGCGCCCTGTGGTCAGGGGGTCGGCTCCGCGATCCGGGCCAGCCGGCGCAAGGAGTCCCTCAGCGCCGCACGGTCGTAGGTGCTGGTCGTGACCAGCACCTCGTCCGCGCTGGTCTCCTTGATGGCAGTTTCGAGCCCTGTGACCACTTCCTCCTCCGTGCCCTGGATGTGGCCGCGCAGTCCGCTCTCGTAGAAGCCGCGCTCCTTGTCCGTCATCGTCAGTGCCTCGACCCGCTCGGCCGGAGCGAGCGGTGGGAACACGCCATGGGTACGGGAGTACGCCATCGACCACGCCTCGGGGATCAGAAGGCGCCGGGCCTCATCCGTGCTCCCGGCGAGCGCGATCGTGCCCGACACCACCACATAGGGCTCCGCGGACCAGGACGAGGGGCGAAATTCCCGGCGGTAGCGCTCGACTGCGCGCAGCAGCTTCTCCCTGCCGCGAAGGTCTCCGACGACCAGCGGCAGCCCGGCCGCCGCGGCGATACCGGCCCCCTCGCCGGTGGCCAGCACGAACGGGGGTATGCGCAGGCCCTCGGCGGGTCGGGCATGAACCTGCGGATGGGCGCGCTGCGTGCCGTCCAGCCAGCCGAGCAGTTCGGTGAGCTGCCCGGCGAAGTCCTCCGCGTCCGGCTTGCCCCGGCCGAGCGCCCTGCGGATGCCGTCCGTGAAGCCCACCGAGCGGCCGAGTCCCATGTCGATCCGGCCGGGGAAGAGCGACTCCAGCACTCCGAACTGTTCGGCCACCACGAACGGTTGATGGTTGGGGAGCATCACGCCGCCCGTACCGACCCGAATGGTGGAGGTCGCCGCGGCGACGGCCGCTGCGAGCACGGTCGGCGCCGAACCGGCGACGCCCGGGACGCTGTGATGCTCGGACACCCAGAACCGGTGATAGCCCAGCGCCTCGACCTCCTGGGCGAGGCGCACGGTGTCGCGCAGCGCCTCGGGGCCGTCGTACCCCTCACGGGTACGGGAACGGTCGAGCACGGAAAACCGGGTGGATGCGATCACGGAACTCACACCCTTGTTCAACGTCCGCGCCCCGCCAGGATTCCCACGGCCCGGTCCCGGCCCGGCACTGCACTGCACGAAGTCGGCGTCGTGCGGCCCCCGTGCTGTGGTGCTCGGGGGCCGCGTGCCGGTTGTGCGCCCACTCCGGGCGACTACTCCATGGGGTAGATGTCCCCGCTCGCCATCCCGCTGACCTGGTCGCTCTCCGCTTCGATCCTGCGGGCCTTGTCCTTCAGGCGCTGGCGTTCCTTGGGGTCGGTGCTGCGCTCGGCCGCGTCCTTGAGGTCCTTCGCCTTGGCGCGCATCTGCCTCACGCGACCGCGGTATTCTTCTGACTCGCTCATGATCACTCCTTGGATCTGCGGGCGGAGCGGGCCCCACCACGGAACCAGGGTCCCGGGGGCCGCGCACTCCGGGCGGTCACTCACCGTTACGTACGACGCTGCGCAGGCCGCCACCGCTTGGACCCGGTTTCCCACCTCCAGGGTAGCCAGGATGCGGCTGACGTGGGCCTTCGCGCACTCCCGGCCGGCCTGTCAGCCCCGGGACCGGCTCCAGGGGCACCGCGATGCATGCGTGTCCGCACCCGGCCATTGCGTACCCGCGCTCAGGAGGCCGAGTCCGATACCCAGCATCCAGGAGTCCTTGGCCAGCGGGATGCCGTTCTGGGTGGGGCGCAGGCTGCCGGGCTCCCGCATCCCCGGCACGCGCAGGTAGAGACCGAGCAGGCCGCCGGAGAACCCGGTCAGCGCCAGTCCGGCCAGTCGGGTCGGCACGAAAGGGGCGAGCAGGGTCCCGCCGATCGCGATCTCCGACCAGGCGAGCAACCGGGTGAATCGCTTGGCCTCGATCTTCTTGAGGAACGGGTAGGCGATGCAGGCCATGCCGTGCACTCCATGTGCCGTCTCCTCGTCGGCCTTGAGCTTGCCCAGGCCGGAATTCAGGATGAACGCGCCGGTGGCGAGGCGCGGGGCCACATCGCGCGGTTCGAGCGTCGCTGTCATGGGAGCCTCCGTCGATCTGGTTCACGACCCCTCGTCGAGCCTAGCCAGAAGGCGCCGGGGACGCTTGTCCGATCGGACAGTGACGCCACGCCCAAGGGCCGGCAGCACGTCCATGACGTGGGCCGCTCGACGGCCCCTCCGCGCGGCCTCGACGGACTGCGGTTCGCGCTGAAGCACGGGTTCGTCCAGGTCGAGCGGTATCTGCTGCCGGGCGACACGATCCCCTGGATCACCTTGCGCCGGCCCTGATCACCAATCGCCCCGTGCCACCTGCCGCGTGCCACGTGCGGGCAATGTCGACTTCTGTTGATCGCGGAGCAACCTCGGACACGCGACTGCCGTCTTGATCCACAGCAAGGCGGTTCGCCGGCAAGGCGGTTCGCCGCAAGCGACAAGCTACGTCCGACCCCCCACGAGCGCCCGGGTTCGATCACCGGACAACTATGCACTTTGTGTATACATGATGTGCATAGTTGTCCTGCCGCAGACCCGGACGCGCGAAAGGCTCCCATGCACAGCAAGGCACTGGCGCCCGAGTACCAAGGCGCCCTCACCAAGATGTCGGTGAACTCCTCCCTCACGGATGTACTGGCAGAAGGCGTACGTCACTTGGGGGAGGCCGAACTCACCGGCTCACAACAGGAAGTGGCGCGGTGCGGACTCGCGGTGGCCGAGGCACATCGCAGGCTCGGCAATGTGAAGGAGGCCGACCGGGCGTGGAAGGCCAGCTACCGGGCCGCCCGCTCGGCAGGAGACCTGGGGGCGATGGCCTGGGCGTTGTGGAGCGGTGGGACGCTTGCCCGCCAGCGCGGTGAACTCAGGCTCGCCTTCCGGCTGTTGGGACTGGCCGCCGACACGGGGAAACGCGGCGGGGACATCGTCGCGCGTGGCTACTCCCTCGCCGGCCTCGCGGAGACCGGGCGGATACAGGGCGACTACCGGACCGTCGCGGCCCTGCACGAACAACTGCTCGCCGAGGCGCGCGCCCGCGGCGAGGCGCGCCACACCGTGTGGGCGCTGGAGGGTATCGCGCAGATCCATCGCAACACCGGATTACTTGACAGCGCCTTCGCCATGTTCGAGGAAGCGGCTCAGCTGGCCGGGAACGCGGACGACCGGCGCGGCCGAGCGTGGGCCCTGCGGGGCATGGCCGATATCACCTCACTGCGGGACGACGACCCGGAGCGCGCCCTGGCCCTGCTCACGGAGGCCGAACTCACGTGCCGTGAGATGAAGTTGTCCAGTGCACTCGCGTACAACCACAAGATGCGCGCCAACGTCCTCTTCCGCGCCCGCCGTTACGAGGAGGCGCGCCAGGTGTACGAGGAGGCGCTCGCCGAGTTCCGCGCCATGGCCGAACCCCGGGGCGAGGCACTGTCCCGGCTCGGTCTCGTCAAGTCGCTCGCCCGGCTCGGCCGCGACCGGAGCGAGACCGCCGCCGATCTGGACGAGTTGCGCCGTACCCTCTGCCGGATCGGACTGCTCAACGCCCGGGCCATGGTGGACAAGGCGTACGCCGAACTCGGCGTGGAACCGTCCAGTGGCGGTGCGGACGGGGAGGGCGGGCGACGATGACACCACTGCCCGTAACCCATCAGGCCCCGGCGGCACCGCAGATCCTCGCCCGCTGCCGCGACCTCGTACGCCCGGCGCTCGCACAGGCCGTGCGGCAGCTGCACCCGTGGCACGCGGAGATGGCCGCCTTCGCCGTGGGATGGGACGCGACGGACGGCAGCCCAGTCCCGGGCTCACAGGGCAAAGGGGTGCGCCAGGCGCTGACACTGCTCGGCGCCGAGGCCGCGGGCGGAGCCGCCGACGAGGCTGTCGTCGGCGCGGTCGCGGTCGAACTGATCCATGTCTTCTCGCTCCTGCACGACGACATCATGGACGGCGGCGAGACCCGCAGACAGCGCGCCACCGTCTGGAAGACGTACGGCACCGGCCCGGCGATCCTCGCGGGGGACGCTCTGTTCGCACTGGCCGTGCAGACGCTGGCCGACGCGCCCGGCGGGCACAGCGCGGCAGCGGTTCGGCATCTGGCGGGGACGCTGACCGACCTGGTGCGCGGTCAGGCCGAGGATCTGCTCTTCGAGTCCCGGCCGTGGACCGGTCCGGAAGCCGTGCAGCCGCACGAGTACCGGTGTATGACCGGGCACAAGACCGGCGCGCTGCTCGGCTGCGCGGCGGGGCTGGGCGCAGTGCTGGCCGGAGCCCCGGCCACGACCGTCGACGCCCTCGCCGGGGCCGGTCGACATCTCGGAGTGGCGTTCCAGGCCGTGGACGATCTGCTCGGGATCTGGGGAGACCCGCAGGTCACGGGCAAGACCGTCCACAACGATCTGCGCCGTCGGAAGAAGACGTACCCCGTTCTCGCGGCCCTGGCAACGAACCACACCGCCGCCCTGCACCTCGCCGGTCTGCTCGGAACCGGCACCGGCGCCCCGCTCGACGCCGCATCCGCCCGGCGCGCAGCCGATCTCGTCGAAGAGGCCGGTGGGCGCTCCGCGACGCTGGCCGAAGCGCACCGGCACCTGGACAGCGCTCGCCGCAGCCTGGAAGCCGTTGCGCTGGCCCCGGACGCACTCGGTGAGATCCTCGCGCTTCTCCCGTTCCTCGTCGACCGCACGATGTGACCCGGAACGGGTCGGCCGAGGACCCGTGTCAGCCCTTGTGGCGCGGCGGCCCATGGCTGCCGCGCCACAAGGGCGGGTGTCTCGGCTGTTCGTGGGTCGGCCGGCGCGACAGGGGCGGGGCGCTCATCCGCTCACCGTGATGTTGGAGTTCCCGCTGCTCCGACATCCCTCGGTCGCAAGGATCATGCAGTAACTGACGCTGCCCATACTCATGCCATGACTGGCCCACGCGTCGAAGTGTCCTTGCCGCAAACGCGGGCGTGGTTTCGGAGACTTTCCCGATCACATTGCGACTGACCGCCCGCTCCTCCGGTCGACACACAGCCGCTCCGCGTCAACGGAGCTTCGTGTGCTGCCTCTTCACCGCCAGGCCCTTCGGCGCCTCGATGTGTGCCGTGCCATCGGCGGCGACGGAGATCTCCAGCCGCTCGCCAGCGACTTCGAGCCCCTCGACCGTCAGCGGGCGGTACGCATCCGCAAACCCGGGCGCGACAGTGAGCGTTCCGCCGGGGACATCGGCGGAGAGACCCAGTACCGACTGCAGGACCATGACGGACGAGGCCGCTGCCCAGGCCTGCGGGCGGCAGGACGCCGGATAGGGCGAGGGCCGGACGTCGGTCGCCGCCCCATGTCCGGCGAACAGTTCGGGAAGCCGCGCGTCGAAGGCCGCCGACGCGGTCAGCAGCCCCTCGGACAGGGACGCGGCCGCTTCCGGGAACCCGGCCCTGACCAGGCCGTGCACCGCGATCGCGGTGTCGTGCGGCCAGATGGAGCCGATGTGATAGCCGTACGGGTTGTAGGCCACGGAGTCGCTGCTCAGGGTCCGCAGGCCGTGGCCCGAGTCGAGGTCGGGCGCGCTCAGCCTGGCGGCCAGTAGGGCACTTTCCTCGTGGTCGAGCAGGCCCGTGCCCAGCAGATGGCCGAAGCCCGAGGTGACCGAGTCCACCGGCCTCTTCTCCCGGTCGAGCGCCACGGCCGGGTACGGTCCGTGCTCGTCCTCCACCCAGAAGTGCTTGCGGAAACGGTCGCGCAACCGCTCGGCCCACTCCTCCCAACGGTCGGCGCCGGGGCGGCCGAAGGCGCGCAGCAGGTCCGCGCCGCCACGGGCCGCCTCGTAGGCGTACGCCTGGACCTCGCAGAGCGCGATCGGGGCGGCGGCGAGGCGTCCGTCGCGATACCGGATGGAGTCGCCCGAGTCCTTCCAGCCCTGGTTGGCCAGGCCCCGGCCGGTGTGGTCGATGTACTTCAGAAAGCCGTCGCCGCCCGCGTCGCCGTGGTCGCGCATCCAGGCGAGGGCGGACTCCGCGTGCGGCAGCAGCGCTTCGACCTGCTCGGGCGCGAGGCCCCAGCGCCAGGAGTCGTGCAGCAGGGTGATCCAGAGCGGGGTGGCGTCGACCGTGCCGTAGTAGCTGGGCGGCAGGGCGAAGCTCTCGTTGAAGTTCTGGGTGGCCCGGCGCACTTCGTGCAGGATCTTGCCCGGCTGTTCCTCGGTTTCCCGGTCGGTCTTCGCGCCCTGACGGCGGGCGAGTGTGCGCAGCGTACCGGCGGCGAGTTCGGTGCCCAGCGGCAGCAGCATGCGGGCCGCCCAGAGGGAGTCGCGGCCGAAGAGCGTGAGGAACCACGGGGCCCCGGCGGCCAGGAACTGGTCGGCGGGCTGCTCCGGGTCGGTCAGCCGCAGCCGGTCGAGGTCGGCGGCCGACTGGCTCAGCCAGTGGTCGAAGCGCCGGTCGGCGCTGCGCAGGGCCGGTGTGCGCCAGGGCAGGCTGTCCGCAACGGGTGCGGGGAACTGGTCGCCGCCCTCGTGCGTCGCGTCGCAGTGCAGTGCGACGGTCCATGACGAGCCGGGGGCCAGTTCGATGTCGTACTCCAGCCGTCCGGCGGCCGGGTCGAGGGCGGTGGGCCCCGGGGTGCTGGTGAGACGTACGGCGAACGTGTCCCGGGACCAGTCGAGTCCGTCCCCGGTGGCGGTCGCGGCGACCGGGCTCTGTGTGTGTCCGGACTTGACGCGCTCGATGGGGGCGAGGTCCGTCCCGGCCGTGACGATCAGCCGGAACCGGACATGCCGGCGTCCGGCGTTGGTGACTTCGAGGGTCTCATCCAGGCGCCCGGGGGTGATGCGGCGGCGCCGGTGCAGGGTGACCGCCGGGTCCGGCGTCTCCTCGCCCAGGCCGCGCAGCACACCGCGGAAGGCCGCCCGGTCCGCTCCCTCAAGGGTTCCGCGCACCGGTGCGATCGCGATTCCGTCCGCCGCGACGGTCAGCCGGGCGAGTGCCCTGCTGTCGCCGTGGTAGAAGCCGTCGGCAAAACCGCCGGTCCGGCCGTCCGCCACCGCGCCGTCGATCTGACCGTCCGCCTGCGAGATCGCGAAGCTCGGGGCGTACAGCGTCACACAGGCGTCATGCAGGAAGGGCTGGAGGCCTTCGGCCGACGGGCCGGCCCCCGTGCCGGAGTTCGTCATGTCATGGGTCTTGACAGTGGTGTCCAACAGAGCAGAACCTCTCAGGCATTGGAGCGTTCCAAGAACCCTAACGACGACTTCAGCGCATTGACAACGGTTTTGGAACGCTCCAATGAACTCACCCTTTCGTACACCCGGTTCCGGAGAGACTCATGCCCCGCTCCCCCAACACCCCAGCCCCCAAGGCCGGTCCGGTCACCCTGGCCACGGTCGCCCGGCGGGCCGGAGTGTCTCCGCAGACGGTGTCGAACGCGCTCAACTCGCCCGACCTGCTGCGTCCGGAGACCCTGGAGCGGGTCCGGCGCACCATCGACGAACTGGGCTATCGCCCGCACCGGGCGGCCCAGACCCTGCGCACCCGCTCCAGCAAGCTCATCGGGTACGGAATCCGTCCCACCGCCCCGGGCACATCGGCCCCGGTCATGGACCGGTTCCTGCACGCCCTGTCCCAGACCGCCGACGAGGCCGGCTACCGGATCCTGCTCTTCGCCTCGCCCCCCGGCAGGTCCGGTCTCGACGGGTACGAGGAGCTCATCGACCTGCACAGCGTGGACGGTTTCGTGCTGAGCGGCACCGACCGGGGCGACCAGCGCCAGGCCTGGCTGGAGAAGCGCGATGTCCCGTTCGTGGGCTTCGGCCGGATGTGGTCCGGCCGGCAGATCGGCGACTGGGTGGATGTCGACGGCGCCGCCGGCACGGACGCCGCGGTCGAACACCTGGTGGGTCTGGGGCATCGCAGGATCGCGTTCCTCGGCTGGCCGCGCGGCTCCGGGGTCGGCGACGACCGCGCCATGGGCTGGCAGCGCGCCATGCGGCGGCACGGCCTTCCGGTGCGCGGCAGGCGGGCACAGAGCGTCGATGACATCGCCTCCGCGCAGGCCGCCGCCGGACCGCTGCTCGACGCGGGTGCGACGGCCGTGATCGCCGCCAGCGACATGCTCGCGCTGGGCTGCTATCACGCCCTGCGCGAGCGACGGGCCGTGCCGGGCACGGATGTCGCGGTCATCGGCTTCGACGACTCCCCCACTGCGGCGCTCCTGTCCCCCGGGCTGTCCACCGTCGCCCAGCCGCTGGAGGCCGTCGGCCGCGAATGCGTCCGGCTGCTGCTGGCCCGGATGTCGGAACACGGCGCTCCGCCCGAACGCGTCCTGCTCGAACCGTCCCTCGTCGTACGTGAAAGCACGTCCCCGTCGGACGACTGAACAACCCCCCTCGCCCGCCCGCGGGCCACCGATTCACAGCACGCCCTTTCCGGGCAGCTGAGCCGCAAGTCCTATCCCCCGGAGGAATTCATGGGAACCCGTACGGCCGTCGCCGCTCTCGCCACCTGCGCGGCGCTGCTGGCCGCCACCGGCTGCTCGTCCGGCTTCGGCAACGACAAGGAGCCTGAGCAGGACAAGACCGGCAAACAGGAACTGACTGTACTGATCGCCACCTCGGGGGACGCCGAGACCCAGGCGGTCAAGGCGGCAGCCGCCGCGTACGCGAAGAAGTCGGGGAACCCGGTCTCGGTCGAGGTCGCCAAGGACATGAACCAGCAGCTCGCCCAGTCCTTCGCCGGGCACAAACCGCCGGACGTCTTCTACGTCAACTCCGACCAGTTCGCCAACTACGCGAAGGGCGGCTCGCTGTACGCGTACGGGGACCGGATACCCGACGCCGACGACTTCTCCCAGCAGCTGCGCGCCTCGTTCTCGTACGACGGGAAGCTGGTCTGCCTGCCGAAGGACACCTCCACCCTCGGCCTCGCCGTCAACACCGACCTGTGGAAGAAGGCGGGGCTGACGGAGCAGGACTACCCCAAGAGCTGGGCGGAGCTGAAGACCGTCGCGGACAAGCTCACCCGCAACGGCGTCACCGGTCTGGTCACCAGCGACGAGTACCAACGGCTCGGGGTCTTCATGAAGCAGGCGGGCGGCTGGCTCACCGACGCGGACCAGAAGACGATGACCGCCGACAGCCCGGAGAACGCCAAGGGGCTCGACTTCGTCCAGTCCTTGCTCAAGTCGGGCTCGATGAAGTTCGCCAAGCAGGTGGACACCAGCTGGGGCGGTGAGGCGCTCGGCAAGGGCAAGGCCGCCATGACCATCGAGGGCAACTGGCTCGAAGGCGGTATGAAGCTCGACTACCCCGATGTGAAGTACGCCATCGCGCCGCTGCCCGCGGGCCCGGCCGGTCAGGCCACGCTCGCCTTCAGCAACTGCTGGGGCGTCGCCGCCGACAGTGCGCACCGCGACGCGGGCGTCGACCTCGTGAAGTACCTGACCTCCGCCCAGCAGCAGCTCGAATTCGCCGACGCGTTCGGTGTCATGCCGTCGCGGACCAGCGCGCTCAAGACATACGCCGGGAAGCAGCCTGCCGCCAAGGCCTGGGTGGACGGCAACGCCTACGCGCAGGGCCCGGTGACGATCGCCGGCTTCGACAAGGTCCTGAGCCAGTTGAACACCGATCTGCAGTCGCTGCGCACCGCCGACCCGGAGAAGATCCTCGCCGACCTGCAGCGCAACGGCGAACAGGCGATCGCGAAGGGCAACTGAGCCCCCATGTCCATCCGCACGATCCGCGCGAGCGGTATCCCCCGCACGGCCGCGAAGGCTCGCACCCGGCGCGCGGGCCTTCGCGGGGAGGGCGCATGGGGCTGGCTGTTCGTCAGCCCCATGGTGCTCGTCCTCGGACTGTTCCTGGTGCTGCCCATCCTGATGGCGCTGTGGGTGAGCCTGCTGCACTGGGACGGCCAGTCCAATCCGTTCTCCGGTCAGGCCGATTTCGTCGGCCTGGACAACTACCGGTCCCTGCTCACGCAGGAAGGGCTCGACCGCACGCTGTTCGCCACGTCCCTGCGCAACAACGCCTATTACGTGCTGCTGACCGTCCCCCTGCAGACCCTGCTGGCACTGGGCCTGGCTTTGATCGTCAACCAGAGACTGCTGCGGGGGCGTGGCGCGCTCCGTACGACGTTCTTCTTCCCGTCGGTCACCAGCTCCATCGCCGTCTCGACGGTCTTCCTCTTTCTCTTCCAGGGCAGTGGAGCCGTCAATTCCCTGCTGTCCTGGATCGGGGTGAAGGGGCCGAACTGGTTCGCGGACCCGCGCGGGGTGCTCTCGGTGATCCTTGGCGGTCTGGGAATCGTCGATCCCGAACGGCCCACCGGGATGCTGGCGGATCACTCCGCCATGGGGCTGTCGTGGTTCGAGTGGCTCTCGGGTCCCTCGGTCGCGATGTGCACGCTCATCCTGCTCGCCGTGTGGACCACTTCGGGCTCGTTCATGCTGATCTTCCTCGCGGCGCTCCAGAACGTCCCGCGCGAGCTGGAGGAGTCGGCCGCCATGGAAGGGGTCAACCGCCGTCAGTTGCTGTGGCACGTGACACTGCCCGCGCTGCGTCCCGTGCTGTTCCTGGTCCTGACGCTGGGGCTGATCTCCACCTGGCAGGTCTTCGACCAGGTGTATGTGATGGGCCAGGGCACTCCGGGCAACACGACGCTCACGCCCGCCTTCCTGTCGTACTCCGCGGGCTTCGACAACGCGGACTTCGGGCAGGGCTCGGCGATCGCGTTCATCCTGCTCGCCCTGATCCTCGTTCTGACCGCGTTCCAGCGCTGGGCGCTGCGGGAGCGTGGCGTACGCACCGGGAGGAACCGATGACCGCCGCCGGTACGGCCGAACGTGGTGGGGCCCGGCCCTCCCCTCGCCGACGCGATGTGCGCGACCGGGACCGGGGCCGGCCCGTCCTGGGCCGGTTCCCCCTGTCGTGGCGGCTGGTGGGGTACGCCGCGGTGCTGGGGCTGGGGCTGCTCTATCTGCTGCCGTTCGTCCTGCAGTTGGTGACCGGTTTCAAGACCGACCCGGACGCCGCCACGCATCCGCTGGCCCTGCTGCCGGCCACCCCGACCACGGCGGCGTACCAGCGGCTGCTCGGGCTGAGCCGGGCCGCGGACGGGGTGCCTTTCCTGCGCTGGCTGGGCAACTCGGCTCTGATCGCGGTGGTGGTGACGGCGGGCCGGGTGCTGTTCGACTCCATGGCGGGATACGCGCTGGCGCGGCTGCGTTTCAGGGGCCGCACGGCACTGTTCGGCTTTGTGGTCGCCGTGATGGCGGTGCCAGGTGTGGCCCTGCTCATCCCGAAGTTCCTGGTGCTCAACACCTTCGGGCTCTTCGACACGTACACCGGCATGATCCTGCCGTTGCTGGTGGACGCGGCGGGCATCTTCATCATGAAGCAGTTCTTCGAATCGGTGCCGCGCGAGGTCGAGGAGGCGGCGCGGGTCGACGGGGCGGGTGTGTTCCGGATCTTCTGGTCCGTCGTCCTGCCGATGGCCAGGCCGGCGTTGATCACCCTGACGATCCTGTCGTTCCAGGGGTCATGGAACGAGTTCACGCACTTCCTCGTCAGCACACAGTCCGGGCAGTACGAGACGCTCACCACGGGCCTGGCACGCTTCGTCTCGGGCGGGCTCGGCGGCGGAACCCAGTATCCGCTGAAGCTCGCGGCGGCCCTGCTCTCCACCGTCCCGGTGGCCGCGCTGTTCTTCTGCTTCCAGCGCTACTTCGTCAACGGCGCCAACGCGGGCGCGGTCAAGGAGTGAGCACAATGTCCTGATCGCCTAGACTCGCCGGATGGCGAAGTACTTCGATGTGCACCCCGAGAATCCTCAAGCGCGCACCATCCGCACGGTGGCCGACAGCATCCGGTCCGGCGCGCTCGTCGCGTACCCGACGGACTCCTGTTACGCACTGGGATGCCAGCTGGGCAGCCGTGACGGCATCAGCCGGATCCGGTCGATCCGCAATCTCGACGACCGGCACCATTTCACCCTGGTGTGCCAGAACTTCGCGCAGCTGGGTCAGTTCGTGCACATCGACAACGATGTGTTCCGCGCGATCAAGGCGGCGACGCCCGGCAGTTACACCTTCATCCTCCCGGCGACGAAGGAGGTGCCGCGTCAGCTGCTGCACCCGAAGAAGAAGACGGTCGGAGTCCGGATTCCCGACCACGTCGTCGCTCAGGCCCTGCTCGCCGACCTCGGTGAGCCGTTGTTGTCCAGCACCCTGCTCCTGCCCGACGAGGACGAGCCGCTGACCCAGGGCTGGGAGATCAAGGAACGGCTCGACCATGTGGTGGACGCCGTGGTCGACTCGGGCGACTGCGGCACCGAGCCGACCACCGTCATCGACTTCTCGGGCGGCGAGCCCGAGATCGTGCGCCGAGGGGCGGGCGACCCCGCACGGTTCGAGTAGGCGCGCCCGATCAGTCGGCCCTCAGGGAACCCGCGGCATGGTCGCGAGGCCGGGGTTGCGGCAGGGCCGTGGGCGGCGGACGGTCCTGGCGGTCCGGGCTCCGCAGTGCGTCCCGGTGCGCGACGCACTGGGTGAGCAGGCGGTTGAACACCACGGGGCGCGCCGCCGCCAGGTTCTTGAGCAGGGCGACGGCGCGGGTGGCGGACATCAGCGCTTCGTCCCGGCGGCCCATCTCGGCCTGCCTGACCGCGCAGTTGCTCAGCGACAGCGCGAGGCCGGGGAGAAAGGCGTCCGGGTACGCCGTCGCGAGGCGCTCACGGATCTCCACCGCACGGCTGATCGCCGCGAGGGCTTCCTTGTTCCGGCCCAGTTCCGCCAGCCGGTTGGACTGATTGTTCAGCGACACCGCGAGGCCGGGCAGAAACACCTCGGGGCGCGCCGCCGCGAGCCCCTCGCGGATCTCCACCGCACGCGTACTCGCCTCCAACGCCTCCTCCCGCCGCCCCAACTCCGCGAGACCCACGGACAAGTTGTTCAACGACACCGCGAAGTCCGGGAGAAACACCTCAGGGCGCGCCGCCGCGAGCTCCTCACGGATCTCCACCGCACGCACACTCGCCTCCAACGCCTCCTCGTGCCGCCCCAACTCCGCAAGATCCGCGGACAAGTTGTTCAACGACACCGCGAAGTCCGGGAGGAACTCCTCGGGGCGCGCCGCCGCCAGCTTCTCGCGGATCGCCACCGCTTTCGTGCCGGCCGTCAACGCCTCTTCCGAGCGTCCCAGTTCGGCCAGCCGGCTCGCGAGGCTGTTCAGCGCTCGGGCGAGGTTCTCGCTGAGGGTGGTGTCCCCCCGGTTTCCCAGTTTCCGCCACCACGTGCGTGAGTCCAGGGCCGCGGCGTACTGCCCGACCTGGCGCTCCGCCAGCGTCAGCGCGTGATCGGCCAGCCGCTGGGTCTGGTCCGGAATCGCGGCGTACAGCTGGTCGCGCAGCTCGTCCAGGAGTCCGGGTGAGGCGCAGACCGGGTGCAGTGCTTCCAGCAGCGGTTCCGGGGTCTGTGCCCGTGGGGCGATGGTGATCGCGGGGAGCGCGAGCGTGGCCGGATGTGCGGTGATCAGCTTCTGCAGCCTTTCCCCCAGGGGCCCCGTGGGCTGGGGCAGTGCGAGCGCCCTGGTGAGTACGGTCAGGGCGTGCAGGGCCTGGTCGTGGGTGATGTGCGGCAGGATCGCGTCGAGCAGCTCCGGGTGGTGCGTGAGTGCCCGGGCGAGGTGGTGCTCGGTCAGTCGGTCGGGGTGCACGCTTCCCCAGTAGACGTGCGGCGCGTCGGGCGGATAGAGGTCGTGGATCCAGGTCGCCAGGCGCAGGCGGGTGTCTTCCGGGGTGTCGCGGAGGCCGGGTGCGAGCGCCAGCGTGTCGACGGCCCGGGGCCGGGTCGCCGCTCCTGTGAGGAGGGCCGTGGTCAGTGCGGTCAGCCGCTGCTGCTCGGAGCCGAGGCCGTGGTGCTGGGCGGTGCGGCTCCAGTAGGAGTGCTCATGGCTGAGAATGACGTCCTCGGGGCTCTCTCCCGCTGTGCCGTTGCCGGTGAGCAGTTCGGCGAGCGCGGACATGTGCAGGGTCAGGGCGTGACCGTCTCCGGGAACGGTCTCCCGGGCGCCGCCCGGCCCGGAGCCCGCCGCGTATCCGGGGATGCGCGCCAGCGCCGCGGCGAGCTGCCGGCGTGCCTGGTCGCGGGCGTCGACGAGCAGGGCTCCGTCGGTGGCTTCGAGCCGGGGGAGCATGAGCGGATGCGGCGTCAGCGCGGCTGTGGGGGCGACATCGCGGCGCAGCTGTTGCCACCAGTCGCCGTCCGTCCGGCCGAGCATCAGGACGCGGACCGGGTGCCCGCTGGGGTGCAGGGCGAGGTGGTTGATGAGGGCCGTGGCGAACGCCGTGCGCGTCTCGGCGTAGTCGAGGATCAGCAGTAACGGACGGGCCGATGACGCCAGTGCCCGCAGGTGCTCGGCGGACAGGTGTTCCGACTGGGCCAGCTGCCCGACCGCCCAGTCCTCGGCATCGAGGCGGGAAGCCACTTCGCGGGCCAGACGGGTCTTGCCCTGCCCTCCGGGGCCGGTCATCAGCCGCCCGGACAGCATGGGCCCCGTACCGCACCAGTCCAGCAGGGTGCCGAGTTCGGCGCGGGGGCGGAAGGCGACGATCTCGTACTCGGGCCGCAGCAGGGAGGCCGGGGACGCGGGGGCGAGCGCCGGGTACCAGGGGGTGAAGGCGTCCTGCATCTCGACCGGTTCGAGGACGAGGCGGCGGCCTGTCGCCTGCTCGACAAGGCTCCGGAAACCGTGCTGTCGGGCCAGGACATGTACGGGGGTGGCGGTCAGGCGGTGGGAGCCGAAGCCGGGGGTGTCCTCGGTGACGACGCCCGTGATCAGCGAACCGCAGGTGACGGCCGCGCCCGAGATGCCCTGCCAGCCGGCCCGCCGGGCATCGGGGGCGGGCCGGCCGTGGTCGGGGCGATGTCCCGCGGTGATCAGGTACTGATTCGTGCGCGAACCGGCCATCGGGTTGATGTATCCGTCGACCTGATCGATCTCCCGGTAGGTGCCCGTGGGTGTGAGGCTGTCCGGGAACCCGGCCGCCTGGCAGGCCACCCGGACGTCCTGGCCGATGAGACGCCCGAACCGGGCGGGCACCAGGCCGTCCGGCACCTGCCAGCCGTCCGGCTCCCCCGTGTCCGGGACCGGCACGGTGAGCAGTGCGGCGTCCAGCACCGGATCCGCCCATACGATGTCCGCCGCGCAGAGCCGCCCGCCGAGGAGCCGGACCAGCACACGCTCGTAGGGACGGCCCCGCTCGTCGGCCACGACATGCCAGGCCGTCAGCACGAGCCGGCCGACGAGCACGGTCCCCGTGCCGAAGGAGGCCCCGCCGCCGACCTCTCGCGCGGCCCACACCTCGGTCAGCCGCCGCCGGTCGAACCATGCACCTGCCATGACCGCTACTCAGTGGGCAGTTCGTCCACCCGGCTGCTCACCTTGGCGGGTCGGCCCTGGGCGTCCGTCGGCTGCAGGGTGATCTTCAGCCGGTGCGCATCGGAGGTGGCCCTGCTCGCCCTGCCTCCGGCGGACAGGACGAACACCTTCGCGGTGGCGTCCCCGGCCTTCTCCTTGCGGACGTCCACCGCGAATTCGAGCTCGACGGGCCCGACTTCGAACCTGAGCGGCTCGTCCCGGCCTTCGACCATGGCCGCTTGCAGCTCTGCGCGCACCCCGCGCACGGCCTCCGCCAGGCCGACCCAGACCTCGTCCGGCACCCGAACACCCCCATGAGAATGGTGACGACTTCGTAGTGCCCCACACGCTAGCCGCTCGGAGTGAGCCGTACGGCATGAAGCCCCCTCTTCGCCGACCCGAGGCCCCCTCCCGTCACCAGCCGTCGGGCCTCTCGCCCATCGAGCCGGTGGCGGTGTGTTCACCGTCCGCTGCGCCGCGGAGACGAAAGCGAGCTTCGGGTCCGCTCAGTGACAGGACCAACGGCCGGGAACGGCCCCGCCATTCCTCCACCGCACGGAAGGCCCGCTCCCGCTCCTCGTCGCGGTTGACGAAGTGCGTCGGCTCCGGCGGCAGTTCGACCCTCACGCAGGCTCCCGTTCCGACATCCCTACCCGACACTGCCCGGCCGGGGAGCCCGTACGGAGTCTGCTGTCGTCCCATGACCTGCCGCGGTCTTGCCGCAGACCTGCCGCCCCCACGGACCACGCACTTCAGAGGCTCTCACGCACCGGGTGTTCGGCACCGGAAGGCGACCGGCCCGGCGGCGGTCTCCGCGCGCGGTGGCCGCTCAGCGCTCTTCCTCGGTCGGCCTGACGGGGGCGCCCGTCCGTGCCGGGAAGAGCGCGGCCCAGCGGGCCTCCTCTTCGCGTTGCTCCCGGCCCCGGCGCAGCCTCGCCCTGACGGCCAGGGACAGTGTGGCGGTGGCGCCCGCGATCACCACCGGCACGACCGCGAACAGGGTGAGCGGCATGAGCAGCAGGAGCATGATGAGGGCCGCCGTGCCCCACCCGGCCAGTACAGCGGCCGCGACCAGACGGCGGGAGCGCGGCCGGTCCTGGCCCGCCCGCAGGTCGATGACGGCGGGCAGATACCAGACGTTGCCTGATATGCAGAGCACGGCGACGCCGAGCGCCAGAACACCGTGGGACATCGGGGCAGCACTCTCCTCAGGGGGCAGGGGGCAGGGGCAGGGGTAGGGCCAGGCGGCAGGGGTTCAGCGGTCAGTGCGGTGCGCCGGATTCGAGTGCGGCGATCTCCGGATGGTGCAGGTCGAACGCCGGGGACTCGCTGCGGATGCGGGGCAGGGCGGTGAAGTTGTGCCGGGGAGGCGGACAGGACGTGGCCCATTCCAGGGAGCGGCCGTAGCCCCAGGGGTCGTCGACGGTTGTCCTCCTGCCGTACTGGGCGGTCTTCCAGACGTTGTAGAAGAAGGGGAGGAACGCCAGCCCTAGGAGGAACGAGCCGATGGTGGAGAGGGTGTTGAGGGCGGTGAAGCCGTCGGCGGCGAGATAGTCCGCGTACCGGCGGGGCATTCCCTGCGCGCCGAGCCAGTGCTGCACGAGGAACGTGAGGTGGAAGCCGACCGTCAGCACCCAGAAGGTGATCTTTCCCAGGCGCTCGTCGAGCATCTTGCCGGTGAACTTCGGCCACCAGAAGTGGAATCCGGCGAACATCGCGTAGACGACCGTTCCGAAGAGCGTGTAGTGGAAGTGGGCGACCACGAAGTACGAGTCGGATACGTGGAAGTCCAGTGGCGGCGCCGCCAGGATGACTCCGGTCAGTCCGCCGAAGACGAAGGTGACCAGAAATCCGGTGGCCCACAGCATCGGCGTCTCGAACGACAGCGATCCCTTCCACATCGTGCCGATCCAGTTGAAGAACTTCACCCCGGTCGGCACGGCGATCAGGAAGGTCATGAAGGCGAAGAAGGGCAGCAGCACCCCGCCGGTGACATACATGTGGTGCGCCCAGACGGTGACGGACAGCCCGGCGATGGCGATCGTCGCGGCCACGAGACCGATGTAGCCGAACATCGGCTTCCGGGAGAAGACCGGGATGATCTCGGAGACGATTCCGAAGAATGGCAGGGCCAGCACATAGACCTCGGGATGCCCGAAGAACCAGAACAGGTGCTGCCACAGAAGCGCGCCGCCGTTGGCGGCATCAAAGATGTGCGAGCCGAATTTCCGGTCCATCTCCAGCGCGAGAAGTGCCGCGGCGAGGACGGGAAAGACCAGCAGGATGAGTACGGCGGTGAGCAGTACGTTCCAGGTGAAGATCGACATCCGGAACATGGTCATTCCCGGGGCGCGCATGCAGATGATGGTGGTGATGAAGTTCACCGCTCCGAGAATGGAACCGAACCCGGACAGCGCCACGCCCATGATCCACATATCTGCGCCGATGCCCGGGGAATGGGTGGCGTCGGACAGCGGGGCGTAGGCGAACCATCCGAAGTCGGCGGCACCTTGAGGGGTGAGAAACCCCGCGGCGGCGATCAGTGAGCCGAAGAGGAACAACCAGAAGGCCAGCATGTTGAGCCGGGGAAAGGCCACATCGGGCGCGCCTATCTGGAGCGGCATGAGCCAGTTGGCGAAGCCCGTGAACAGCGGCATGGCGAACAGCAGCAGCATCACCGAGCCATGCATCGTGAAGGCCTGGTTGAACTGCTCGTTGGAGATGATCTGCGTCCCGGGCCGGGCGAGTTCGGCGCGCATCACCAGCGCCATCGCCCCGCCGACCAGGAAGAAGGCGAACGCGGTGACGAGGTAGAGCGTGCCGATCTGCTTGTGGTCGGTCGTCGTGAGCCACGAGACGACGATCCGGCCGCGCGACGCGCGGCCCGGCTGACCGGTGCCGGGCTGCGTTGTGCTGTGTTCCGTCGTGCTGTGTTCCGTCGTGCTGTGCTGTGTCGCACCCGCCCGAGTGGGTGGGCGACCGGCCGGGGTGGCCCCCGCGTCGACAGGGCCGACCCCGGGGCCGGGAGGCTTGGGCCCCTGTGCCGGGGCGGCCTGATTGCCCTGCGATTCCATTGCGTCCACCGGACCGTGTCCTCCAGCTCTGGCAGTTCTCCGAACACGCCCCCGGCCGCACGGGAACGGCGGATCCGGAGAGCGGTCGGGAAGGTCCAGCTGATCACGAGGGGACGGACCGGACCTTCCCGGCCGCACCATGCTGATCGCCGGCCGCGACGCTCTCCAGGGACCGACGGGGCACGTTCCACAGGGCCGACCGGCCCTACTGCCGTACGCGTCCGACAGCCGACCGGCCCTGCGGTGATCCGGTGAGCAGATACCCGGCACCCCGCGTACGGCGCACGGCGCACGGCGCACGGCGCACGGCACCAGAGAACGGCACCTCCCGATGGCAGAGCCAGCAGTCCCCGCCCCCGGCTCCCCTCACGAGCCCCGCTCGCCCGGCCCTCCTCGCCCGCGCTCGCCGTGACCGGAGTCTCCGAGGTACTGCGCGGCATCGTGGAGGCGGCGGTGACACTGACCGACGCGGAGTACGGAGCGCTCGGCATCGTCGGCGACGGGCAGAAGCTCCTGGAGTTCCTGTCGGCGCAACTCGCCGCCGGCACCGGGCGGTTACCGTGCGGCCGCGGAATTCTCGGCGAGCTGATCCGTCATCCGCAACCCCTGCGGCTCAACGATCTGACCGCCCATCCGCGCACCCCTCGGCTTCCGGCCCACCGTGCGGATCGACGGGCCGGTGGACACCACCGTCCCGGACGAACTCGCCGAACACGTGGTGGCGGTCGCGGCGGAGGCGGTGTCCGACGCGTCCCGCCAAGCCGGTGCGAGTCGTATCGCCATCGTGCTGTCCGCCGACGACGCGGTGACCCCGACCGTCACCGACAACGGAACCGGCATCCCCGACGAGCATTCGACTGGTTCCGGAGGGCGCACAGGGACCGATGACGGCGTGGGCTCAGCGGTCGACGACGCCGGACGGTCGGTGCGCCGCGGCGGCGGGCCGGCCAATATGCGTACCCGGGCAAAGCTGTGCGGGGGCACATTCACCATCGAACGGCCCGACGGACGGCAGCACCCGGATCACCTGGCGCGTCCCGCTCCACAACTGATACCGGCGTACGTGCCGGTCAGTTCCGCCGGATCCGGGTCTGCTCCTGGCGGTCCTTGATCCGGCCGACGAGCATCGCGGCCTGGATCCGGCGGCCGACGCCCAGTTTGGCGAGGATCGAGGAGATGCGGTTCTTCACGGTCTTCTCGGCCAGAAAGAGGCGTTCCGCGATTTCCCGGTTGGTGAGGCCCTCGCCGATGAGGTCGAGGATCTCCCGCTCCCTGGGAGTGAGCTGGTCAAGTTCCGATGCCTGGGACTCCTCGGCAGGGGGCGCCTGCGGGCCTCGCAGCCGTGCCATGACGCGAGTGGTCGTGCGTGGGTCGAGCATCGAGGTGCCCGACGCGACCGTGAGAACGGCGGCGATCAGATCGGCTCCGTTGATCTGCTTCAGTACGTAGCCGGCCGCGCCCGCCATGATGGCGTCGAAGAGTGCCTCGTCGTCGTCGAACGATGTCAGCATCAGACAGGCCAGCTCGGGCATCAGGGCGCGCAGTTCCCGGCACACCTCGATCCCGGCGTGGTCGCCGCGGGGATCGTCGCCGAGGCGTACGTCCAGTACGGCGACCTGTGGCCTGCTGGCCGGTACGCGGGCCAGCGCCTCCCGTGCGTCGGACGCCTCGCCGACGACCTCGATGCCGCCCTCGGCCTCCAGCAGATCGCGTACGCCGCGGCGCACGACCTCGTGGTCATCGAGGATGAAGACGCGCACGGGGTCCGCGGACTGCGTCGCAACCGTGCTCAGCGGGGACTTCACGAAGCCATTCACACCATGCTCGATCGGTTCGGGGAAGGGGGGTCTCGCACCAGTATGTGCGCCCGTCCGCAGGCCGGTTCACGGGGGTGTCACAGCATGTCGAACGGGCTCTGAACAGGGCCGAAAGGCCCTGTGGCCGGGGCCGGTCGGCGGGTTGGACGCGGTGCCATACTGACGGCCGCCGAAGATCGTCCGGGCGCCACGGACGTCTCTTGCGCCCCAACCGTCCACCGTGCTGTCCCAAGGAGTCACCGGCCCATGAACACCCCGAGCGAGGACTACCACGCACTGCTCGCACGGCATGACGCGATGCGGCTGCGACGACGCATCCTGTCCGAGGCCGGTGCCCGCCCCGGTCCGTCGCCCGCCCTGGCGCCGCAGGCTTACGACGGAACGGCCGACCAGCGACTGATCAGCGAATTCCTGCCGCTGGTGAGCCCGCTGGAGGAGCTGATCGCCGAACTGTACCGTGCCCTGTTCGAGCGGCATCCGTATCTGCGGTCGTTGTTCCCCGAGTCGATGGCGTTCCAGCAGGCCCACCTCGTCAGGATCTTCCGCTGCCTGATCGGCGGTCTCCACCGTACGGCATCGGCACCTTCGCGCAGTTGGGCCGCGACCACCGCAAGCTCGGTGTGCGCCCCGCGCACTTCGACGCGTTCGAGGTGGCACTGATCGAGGCCTTGCGGATGCGTGCGGGTGCCCGGTGGACCGGTGAACTGGAAGACGCCTGGCTGCGGATGCTGCGGCTGGCTGTCTCGGCGATGGTCAGGGGCGCGGACGAGGCGATCGCCGAGCCGCCGAGCTGGGAGGCGACGGTGACCTCGCACGAGTTCCGTACGCCGCATCTCGCGGTGCTGAGGGTGCGCCCTCATCAGCCCTACGCCTTCAGGGCCGGGCAGTACGCGTCCTTGGAGTCGCCCCTGCTGGAACAGGCCTGGCGCCCCTACTATCTGGCCTGCGCGCCCCATCCGGACGGCGAGCTGGAGTTCCATGTACGGGCGCAGCGTGCCGACGGGGTGAGTGATGCGCTGGTGCACGGCACGCGGGTGGGCGGCACCGTGCGCCTGAGCGCACCGCGCGGCGCGCTCGCCCTGCCCGAGCGCACCCCGTCCGCCGACGTTCTGCTGATCGCCTCCGGTACCGGATGGGCCGCGACGAAGGCGCTGCTCCAGCACATCGACTCGGAACGGTCCCGTGCACACCGGGTGCGGCTGCTGCTGGACGGAAGGACGGGTGAGGGCGTGTACGACGCCGCGTACCTGGAGGATTTCCGGCTCGGGCGCCCCTGGCTGACCGTCCTCACCTGCCAGGCCGAGCCGGCCGGTCCGGCCGGACCGGCAGGTCCCTCCGCGGATCGGCCGGCCCTGCGGGTCCTGGACAAAATGCTGGCGCAGCGGCCCGGGGCCGCCGCCCGGCAGCATGTCTTTCTGGCGCTGGCGCCCGAGGTGCCCGAGGCATCCATGACGGACTCACTGCGGGCCGTCGCCGCCCGGCTGGCCGCCGCCGGAGTCCCGGCCTCCCACATCCATCACGACACCGCGGCCCTCACAGGGGTCACAGGAACGTCTGCCAGTACGACCAGAACCGGGTTGCGATCAGCATGACGATGGCCAGGCACCATGTCACCGGCACCACAAGGGGGAACTCCAGCACCGCCGCGACCAGGGCGCGTGGGGCGGGCAGAATGCCGTGGCGCAGGTTGTGCACGGTGGTGTGCCAGAACATGAAGACGGTGGCCGCCCACACGAGTACACACCACAGACAGAGCGCGCCGATGTCGTACAGCGCCTGCGTCATCAGCCACATGCAGAATCCGACGCCGAACAGGGTGCCCAGGTTCAGCCCCAGCCAGTACCAGCGCCGGTAGCGCGCACCTGCGAGCAGGCCGGCGCCGGTCGCCAGCACCACCCCGAAGCCGATGAGCCCGATGAGCGGATTGGGAAATCCGAACACCGACGCCTGTTCACTGCGCATCACGTTCGTGCAGGACACCACGGGGCTCAGTGAGCAGGCTGGTACGAAGCCGGGGTCGGCGAGCAGTTCGAACTTGTCGACGGTGATCACGAAGGAACCCAGCAGCCCCAGGGCGGCGGTGACCACCAGCAGCCAGGCGAATCCATGGCGCCTCCCGGTCCGCTCCCGGTCGTCGCCCTCAAGGGCTTTCGCCGGCCTCGCCCGGTCACGCGTCGGCGCCGTCATGCCCGCCCCCGCACGGAGCCGTCCGGCCAGACGACCTCCACCGGGATGCCCCGTGCCCGGGCGAAGGCGACCAGGTGCGCGGTGGCGTCCCGGCCGTCCGACGGCGAGCCGTCCCACACGGCGAGCACGGACCGGCACGCCTCCACCAGGCGTTCATCGGCACTGACACACGCGTCGCGGTCGGCCGGATCAAAGGCCAGCAGCCGTACGTGTTCGGCCAGGACCAGCAGTTCGCCCGCGGCCCGCCGGTCACGCTCGGGCAGCACCGCGGGCACCGCACCCTGGGCGGGCAGCAGCACCGTCAGCTTCCGCCCGGCCTCCCGGGCAGCGCGCCCGAACACCACCGGCAGCCCCGCCCCGACCCGTACGAGAGCGGCCACACCCTCCGCCAGGCAGTCCAGCCGGGCTCTCAGTTCGGCCTCCACCAGCGCCAGAGTTCCATTGCTGAGGTCTCTGTGTCCGACGACCGCGATCACCGCGTCCTCCTCCTGTGCGCATGCGCACCGCCTTCTTTGACCGAACGCTCCACACACCGCGGTCCACCGCAGTCAACCCGTCGGGGATCCGGCACGGCTAGGGCCTTTCGGCCCTGGGCCGTTGGACCCTGGTGCAGAGATGGCGGCACACGGTGTACTCGGGCGACAGACGCGTACATCAGGAGACGAGGCCGCCCCATGAGCCACTCAGGTCATCATTCGTCCCGGCCGTCCCCGCCCGCAGCCGTGTCCGGACGGTCGGAGGCGGCCACGGCACACGGACCGGCCGCCATCTGGCCGTGCCGTACGGTGGAGTTGACGGGTGATCAGGCCCTGAGGCTGCTCGGCGGGGCGTCGCTCGGCCGGATAGTCTTCACCCAGCGAGCGCTGCCCGCGATCCGGCCGGTGAACCATCTGCTGGACCGCGGGCAGATCGTCATCCGGACCCATCGGGACTCGGACCTGTTCGCCCAGACCCGGCACCATGGCGACCGGGGGGTCGTGGTCGCCTACCAGGCCGATGACATCGATCCGCAGACCCATCTGGGCTGGAGCGTCGTCGCGACGGGTTACTGCCGAGCGGTGACCGATCCGGAGGCCCTGATGCGCTATCAGCGGCTGATCAGGCCGTGGTCGGACCAGGTGATGGACTGCGCGGTACGTATCCGACCGCATCTGGTCACCGGAATCCGGCTGACGGTCTGATCCGGCGTCCTCACAGGTCGTTTCCCGCGTAGGAGAGATTGAAGCTCTTGTTGGCCAGCGGGAAGTCGGGAACGATCGTGTCGCCCAGGGCCACGGGCAGGGCCGGCCAGTTGAAGAACGACGGATCGACGGGCTTGACGCGACGCAGGATGCCGTCGGGGGCGAGTTCGACGCGCGTGGTGATGGTGCCGCGCCAGCCCTCGACGATGCCGACACCGGATCGTGGGGTGGTGGGGGTGTACGGGGGCAGGGCGGCGGCGGTGCTCGTGGGGACCAGGCCGTCGGTGAGGTGGGCGATGAGGGAGAGGGAGGCGTCGATCTCCTCGGCCCGCAGGAGGAACCGGGCCAGGACGTCGCCGCCGGTGCGGACGGGGACGGTGGGGGCCGGACCGTGATCGTGGAAGGGGTGGCCGACGCGGGCGTCGGCGGGCAGGCCGCTGGCGCGGGCCACGTAACCGAGGCAGCCCAGATCGCGGGCCGCCTGGTTCGTCAGGCGTGCGGTGCCGGTGAAACGGTCACGGACCGTGCTGTGCCCCAGGGCCAGAGCGGTGACCTCGCGGATGTCCTCGCCGATGGCTTTCATCCGCGCCGGGTCCGGTACGGATTGCAGACGGGCGCCGCCGATCGTGACGCCGCCGCGCAGCAGTCGGTGCCCGGTGATCTCGTGGTTGAGGCGCAGCAACTGTTCGCGGATGCGCAGGGCGTGGGCGTTGAGGACGGAGTGACCGACGTCGTTGCACAGGGCGCCGAGGTCGGCGGTGTGGTTGTGGAGGCGTTCGAGCTCCAGCAGCAGGGCTCTGGCTCGGCTTGCGGGGGCCGGTGCGTCGAGTCCGGCGGCTTCCTCGACGGCGAGGCAGTAGGCGAGGGCGTGGCCGACCGCGGTGTCGCCGCTGATGCGTTCGGCGAGCGGGAGACCGCCCTCGGTGGTGCGGCCCTGGAAGAGCTTCTCGATGCCTTTGTGGACGAACCAGAGGCGGGCCTTGAGCTTGATGATGGTTTCGCCGACGACGGAGAAGCGGAAGTGTCCGGGTTCGATCATTCCGGCGTGCACCGGGCCGACGGGGATCTCGTACACGCCCTCGCCCTCGACTTCGAGGAAGGGATAGGGGCCTTCCTGTTCGGTGAAGGGCGGGGGCGGCCCGGCGTCGGGACGCATCGGGTACCAGCCGCGGGGCCAGTGGAAATGGCGGACCAGTCGGCGGGGCATCGGGTGGTCGAGAAGGGTGATGCCGTGCAGGTCGGCCATTTCCCGTTCGAACCGGCCGCCGGGAAACGACAGATGGGCGATGGTGGGCAGCTGCGGGTTGTCCGGATCGAGGCGGATGTGGAGTTCGGTGCGGGTGTCGGGCGGTCCGGAGACGAAGAGGTAGACCACGCGGACGGCTCTGCCGCCCGGTGTGCCGTCGTCGTCGTGGTGGGCGGCGATCAGCGCCAGTCGTCGGCCGTCGTCCAGGAGTTCCTGGACACGGACGGGTACGTCGCAGGCACTGATCACCGTCTCGGTGCGGTGGGGTGGCCGGGCAGGCATGGGTCAGTGCCCTCCGATGATCGCGGCGGCGTCGGACAGGAGGCGGGTCAGCGGTCCGGTGGTGATGCCCAGGGCCGCGCACGCGAGCAGTCCGGTGACCAGCGGAAGGGCTGCCGTGGTGCCGAGCCGTTTCGGGACGGCGGGGGTACCGGGCGCGTCGGGGGCGGGCCCGAGGAGCATGCGGGCGGTACGGGAGGACAGGGCGGCGAACGCGACGAGGACCAGGCCCAGTGCGAGGGCGGTGGGCCAGCCCATTCCGGCGGCGAACCCGGCGCGGGCGATGCCCAGTTCGGAGGCGAAGAGACTGAACGGGGGCAGGGCGAGCAGGGCCAGCGTCGCCAGGCCGAACACTGCGCCGAGGCCGGGGGCGCGGGCGAGCAGGCCGCGGACCCGGCCGATGCGGGTGGTTCGCCGCAGATGCAGGATGTGGCCGGACGAGGTGAACGCGACGGTCTTGGCCAGGCCGTGCCCGGCAATGTGCAGCAGGACGGCCGCGATGGCCAGGGGGCTGCCGATGGCACCGCCGAGGGCGATCAGTGCCATGTGTTCCATGCTGGAGTAGGCCAGCATGCGTTTGTAGTCGCGCTGTCCGAGGAGCACGGCGGCGGCCAGTGCCAGGGTCAGCAGCGCCGCTCCGGTGAGCAGGGCGCGGGTGAAGCCGTGGCCAATGGCCGCGTCGGCGATCACCTTGTAGCGCAGGACCGCGGTGAAGGAGACCGCGAGCAGCACCCCGGACATCAGGGCGGAGACGGGGGCGGGGGCCTGGCTGTGGGCGTCGGGGAGCCAGGCGTGCAGGGGGACGAGTCCGGCCTTGGCGCCGAAGCCGAGGACGACCAGGGCCATGCCGAGCCGGGTGACGTCCGGGTCGAGGCGGTCCGCCCGCGCCACCAGGGTGGGCCAGTCCAGGGCCCATGCCTCCGAGACGCCCGCCTGCCGGGCGGCGTAGTAGATCAGCACGGTGCCCAGGAACGCCAGAGCGATGCCGGCCGAGCAGATGACGACGTACTTCCAGGCCGCCTCGACCGAGGCGCGGGTGCGGCGGTGTCCCACCAGGAACGCGGTGACGATCGTGGTGGCCTCGATGGCGACCCACAGCACACCGAGGTTGGCGGCCAGGACAGCCGCGCACATCGCGGCGAGGAAGCCGTGCACCAGTGCGTTGTACTGCCGGGCCGCGCCCCGGCCGCCGTGCCCCGCGGCCCGCTCGTGCGCCAGATACGCGGGGCCCGCGGCGCACGCGAGGGCGGCCACCGCGCCGACGACCAGCAGCATCCATGCCGTCAGCGCGTCGGCGCGCAGCAGCGAGCCGTCGATGGTGACCGGTCCGCCGTCGGGAACGGTGGCGGCCAGCACGCTGCCGCAGGCCAGGATCGCGGCCGGGGACAGGAGTCCGGCCCATGCGGTGAGGCCCCGTCGGCGGGCGCCCGCGTAGAGGCATGCGACGGCCAGCGGCACGACGATCGGGGCCGTCAGAACGGCGGTGGTGGTGGCGGGGGTCATCAGTCGCGCAGCTCCCGCAGGTCGTCGATGTCGGTACGGCCGAAGGCCGCCCGCATCCGGGTGGTGAGGATGTGCAGGACCAGCACCGCGAGCAGGACGTCGAAGGAGACGCCGAGTTCGACGATCAGCGGCACCCCGGACGCGGCGAGGAAGGCCACCGCGGTGATGCCGTTGTCCAGCAGCAGGAACCCGACGACCTGGGACAGGGCGCGGCGCCGGGTGACCAGGATGAAGAAGCCGATGAGGACCACGGCCAGTCCCACCGGCAGGGCCCGGGTCGCCGGGGACGGGTCGAGTTCGACCAGCGGGCGGGAGACCGCGTAGGCGAGCAGGGTCAGGGCCGCCGCCGTCAGCAGCGAGGCCGCCACGTTGACCAGGGGCTGGGTCTCGCGGGTCTCGCCGCTGGCTGCGAGTGCCCGCCGCATGAGGAAGGGCAGTACCCCGGCGCGCAGCACACCGATACCGGCCGCGACGGCGAGCAGGTCCCATCGGTGTTCGTGCAGGCCGAGCAGGGTGGCGATGGCCATGAGGGCCAGGCCCTGAAAGGCGAAGACGCGCACGATGGAGGCGAGGTCACGCCGCCAGAGCACCACCACGGCCGCCAGGAGGAACGCTCCACAGGCCAGGTCGAGCAGTTGGGTGTACGTGCTGTCGCTCATGGTCTCCTCACTCGCCGCTCAGGAAGAACGAGGCGGTCACCGCGAGCAGTGCGAGCAGGAAGGACCCGGCCAGCAGTTCGGGCACCCGGAAGAGCCGCAGCTTGGCCCAGAACACCTCGGCGGCGGCGAGGACGGCTCCCAGCACGGCGACCTTCACGGCGAACAGCACCAGGGCCAGGGCAACGGCTGCCAGGGAGGCGGTGGTGGCGATGCCCCACGGCGCGAACAGCGAGGCGAGCAGCCCCAGCAGCACGGTCAGCCGCATCTGGGCGCCGAGTTCGACGAGCGCGAGGTCGGGTCCGGCGTACTCCAGCACCATCGCCTCGTGAATCATCGTCAGTTCGAGGTGGGTGGAGGGGTTGTCCACCGGTAGCCGTCCGGCCTCGGCGAGCACGGCAACGGCGAGTGCCGCGGTGGCCAGCAGTCCGGCCGGGGACGCGAGGCGTCCCGGTTCGTGGATGGCGCCTGAGACGATGGTGGGCAGGTTGGTGGACCCGGCCGGTATCGACAGGGCGAAGACCGAGAGCAGGATCGTCGGCTCGACGAGGGCGGCGACCGTCATCTCGCGCGATGCCCCCATCCCGCCGAAGGCGGTGCCGGTGTCCAGTCCTGCCAGGGCCAGCGACACGGTGCCCAGCGCGAGGAGTGCCACGACGACGATCAGGTCGGCGCGTTCGCTGAACGGGGTGGCGGTGGAGGCCAGCGGCACCAGGGCGGCGACCACGGCGGTCGTCGCGACGAGCAGCAGCGGTGCGATACGGAAGGCAGGCCCGGTGCCGGTCGGGGTGATGGGCTCCTTGCGCAGGAGCTTGCGCAGGTCCCGCCAGGGCTGTCCCACCCCGCCGCCGGCCCTCCCCTCCATCCTGGCCCGCACCTGGCGCATCAGCCCCGCCAGCAGCGGAGCCCCCGCCACCACCAGGACGACCTGGGCGGTCACGGCCGCCGCACCGGTGCCGGTCACTGCATCACCGCCAGCGCCACCAGTACGGCGACCAGGGCGAAGAATCCGTAGCCGAGATACAGGTGCACGCTGCCGCCCGCGAGACGACGGGCCGCCGTGCCGACACCCGACAGGGCCGCCAGCACGGGCCGGTAGAGCCGGTGCTCGATCCGGTCGGGTACCTGTCGCTGGAAGCGCACCCGCTCCACGAGGTAGGCGGACTCACGCACCGGGGTCACGTTCACATCCTGTTCGGGGGCCAGTACGTCGTCGAAGACCCGCTGCAGGGGTTCGGCGAACGAGGTCGCGGTGTAGGCCATGCGGGGCGTCGGTGCGCCACCGCCGCAGTCCCACAGCCTGGCTCCGGCACGACGACGCCCGCGGTGGGCGATCAGGCGTGTCAGCCCCGCTGCCCCCGCCAGGGCGAGAGCCAGGGCGAGAGCGATCCACAGGGGCCACAGCGATGCGGATGCCTGGGAGAGCCGAACCTGTAGTCCCCCGCCCGACAGCGGTGCCCGGCCCGCGAGTCCGGCGGCGGCGGTCGCACGTGACAGGCCGGGCGCCAGCGCTCCCGGCGCCAGGGCGAGGGCCGCGCATGCCGCGGCCAGCAGACCCATCGCTGCCAGCATGCTCGGCGGGCTCTCCTTCGCCCCGGCCGCCCGGGGGCTGCGTGGCCGGGCGAAGAAGCCGACCCCGAGCGCCTTGACGAAGACGGCGGCGGCCAGTCCCGCGGACAGGGCGATCGTCGCGACGGCCAGGGGCAGCAGGATCGCGGTGGACACCCCCGGCACGCTCAGCCCGTGGATCAGCGACTGAAGGAGCAGCCATTCGCTGACGAATCCGTTGCCGGGCGGCAGTGCCACGGCCCCGAGTGCCGCCACCGCGAACAGCCCGGCGGTCACCGGCATCCGGGCCCGCAGTCCCCCGAGCCTGTCCAGGTCCCGCAGTCCGGTGGCATGCAGCACCGATCCGGCCACGCAGAACAACAGCGCCTTGAACGCGGCGTGGTTGACCACGTGCAGCAGGGCGGCGGCCAGTGCGAGCCCCGCCAGGGGCCGGTTCCCGGCCGCGTTGAACATGCCCGCCGCCCCCACCCCGATCAGGACCAGCCCCAGGTTCTCGGATGTCGAGTACGCCAGCAGCCGCTTGAGATCCGATGCCATCGCCGCCTGCAGGATTCCGTAGACCGCCGAGACGGCTCCGGTGGCCAGGACCAGCCACCACCACCAGCGGGGGCCGCCGCCCAGCAGGTCGAACCCGACGCGCACGATCCCGTACACGCCCAGGTTCACCATCGCCGCGCTCATGAGGGCCGAGACATGGCTGGGCGCCTCCGGGTGTGCGCGGGGCAGCCAGGCGTGCAGCGGAACCATGCCCGCCTTCGAGGCGAACGCGAGCCCGGCCAGGACGAAGACGGTGTCCCGGGCGCCCGCCGACATCCCGTCCGCGCCCGCGCGCAGGGCGGCGAAGGTCTCGCCCCCGGCTCCGGCGGCGAACCACATCAGCCCCACGAGCAGCAGGACCAGGCCCATGTGGGTCATCACGGCGTACCAGACCCCGGCCGTCCGTACCGAGGGCCGCTCCCGATGCTCGGCCACCACCAGCACCAGCGACGTCAGCGCCATCAGTTCCCACAGCACCAGGAACGTGGACAGCGAGCCCGCCGCCGGTACCAGAACGAGAGTCAGGGCGAAGGCGGGCAGTACCGCCTGCACTCCGCGCGAGGACAGTCCGTGCCCGGCGGCGTAGCCGATCCCGTAGACGGCGACCGCCAGCACCACCGCACCCGCCACCGCCATGAACAGTCCTGACAGGGCGTCAACCGCGAGATGCACACCGGCCAGCGGCAGCAGATCGGGCAGCTGTGCCGACCACCGCTCCCCCCGCAGCGCCGCCGCTCCGGCCACCAGGCCGGCCGCTCCGAGCCCGGCCGTACACACGCCCACCGCGGTGGACCGGGCCCGCTCCGGCAGCCACGTCCCGGCAGCCAGCGCGATGCCCGCACCGCCCGAGGCGACGGCCAGCGCGGGCCCGACCACGCTCACCTGCCGGTCACGGTGCGCAGCGCTGCCACGATCCTCTCCGGCCCCGGTGGGCAGCCGGGCACCGACACATCCACGGACACGACCTCGTGGACGGCGCCCTCGACTCCGTAACCCCCGGCGAATTCCCCGCAGTTCATCGCGCAGTCGCCGACCGCCATCACGAGCCCGGGCTCGGGCATCGCCGCGACGGTGCGCCGCAGCGGCTCGGCCATGTTCCGTGTGACCGGCCCGGTGACCAGGGCGAGGTCCGCGTGCCGGGGCGAGGCGACCAGGCGTGCCCCGTACCGCTCGGCGTCGTACACCGGGCCGAACGCCGCTCCGATCTCGATCTCGCACCCGTTGCACGACCCCGCGTCCACATGCCGCACCTGCACCGATCCGCGCAACCCCCGTGCCGCCGGGGGTGGTTCCTCGGCCGGGCGGGGAGGGGCGGGCTCCGCCACCCGTCCCGTACCGCGGATCTTGCGCAAGAGGCTCATTCTCATGCCCTTTCTGCGGTGCCGCCGTCCGGCGAGATGGCGCGGCAGGCTGCTGAGACGGGTGCGCCGACCGTCCGTTCGGCCCGCGCCGAGCGCCCGCCATACAACAAACTCAGTAATTGCGAATATTAGCAACTACGAGATACCGGAGGAGGGAAATGCGCGCACCGCGCCACCACGAACGCCTGTTGGAAAAACGCCTGTTGGAAACAGGTCAGCGCCGACGGGTACGGGGCGTGGCGGCCCTGAGATCTTCGAGGAGCTCGGCCCGGCCCGCCAGGACGCCGCTGAGAATGCTGCGGGCCACGGTCAGCAGGTCGGCGACCTCGGGCGTGGTGAGGCGGTAGAAGACGGTCGAGCCCTCCTTGCGGGTGGCGACCAGATTGGCGCGGCGCAGGACGGCCAGCTGCTGGGAGAGGTGCGCGGCCTCGACGCCCACCTCGGGCAGGAGTTCGGCGACGGCGTGCTCCCGCCGGCTGAGCAGTTCGAGCACGCGGATGCGGACCGGGTGGCCGAGGGTTTTGAAGAAGTCGGCCTTGAGCTGGTACAGAGGTGTGCTCATGGCCGCCGCCTCCACGGGTCCGGGTCCGGGCGCCGGTACGCGGCATCCGGCGGTTACGGGGCGTCCGGCAGGGGCGCCGCCCCGGTCAGGCGCGGCTTCCGCCTGCAGCGGACAAGAGTTGATCGGTTTTCGACTCTATCAATTCGCTTTGCCCTCCCCCGCCCGCTCCTCCCGACGGAGCGCGCGAGGCCGCGGATGCGCCGCGCCCGGGGTCGTGCGGACGCGGCCGAGCAGGCGTATGCCCGACCGGCCGCCGCACACACCGTGGTGTCATGTGGACGGCGGCGCCGAGGCCGGCCTGCCTGTCTCAGCCTGCGGTGGTGGTCACGCCTTCTTCAGGAACTGGGTCTTCAGCACCAGGCCCTTGACCTTCTTGGTGTTGCACTCGACCTCGTCGGCCTTGCTGGTGAGGCGAATCCCCTTGACCAAGGTGCCGCGCTTGAGGGTCTCGGAGGTTCCCTTCACCTTCAGGTCCTTGATCAGGGTGACGGAATCGCCGTCCTCCAGCGGGGTCCCGTTGCTGTCCTTCACGATCACGTCGCTCATGAGGTTCCTTGCCTTTTTCTTTTCGGGTGCATTTCTTGGAGGGACCGGCAATTGGGGGCGGTCCCTCTTACATCTGGCCCTCTGTCGGCGCGGTTCGCACGCCGGGCCAGTCGGCGGTGCGCCACTCACGTTCTTCCTCCGCCACCTCCTGATGCGCCGCGAGGGCGGCGGCCAGGTCGCAGTGGACGGGGACGGGAGGATGGGCGGCGTCGGGGACGAGGGAGCCGTCGGCGGGAATCGAGGCGAGTTCCAGCTGCCGCCCCGCATCGGCGAGCCGACGGGCGGCCTGGGACACGGCGAGCTGTCCGCCCACGGACCAGCCGCGCAACTCGGCCAGGTCGAGCACGACCGGTCCGGTGCCCCGGGCCAGGACCCAGCCGACCGCGCCGTGGAACCGGGGCACGGCTTCCGCGCCGAGGTATCCGGAGAGAGAAAAGATACCGAGGTGCTGGTGGGCGGAGTAACGCCATTCGATCGTCATCGGCTGTGCTCATTCCTGCCGGGGGCCTGCAGAGGAAGGGTGATCCAGATGCTCTTGCCCCCGCTGTCCGCGTCGCGCCGCACCACTGCGGTCCCCCGCAGGCCGAGGGTGAGCTCGACGACCGTCGCGAGCCCGCTGTCGGCCGCACCGGTCCCGGATTCGTACAGGGCGGGCTGGTAGGGGTGGCGGTCGTGGACCGCGAACGCGAACACCTCGGGCCCGGCCGCGTAGATCACCGTGACGTTCGGCGAGAGCACGGCCGCGTGCCGGACGCTGTTCGTGACCAGTTCGCTCACGATCAGCAGTGCCGGATCCACGACCGGGTGGCGAGGGCTGACGCCCCATTCGCTCAGCACCTGCTCAGTGGTCTCGCGCGCTATCCGCACCGCGGACCCCATGGCGGGGACGGTCAGCACATGCCGGTAAGGGAGGGTGTCGAGCTGCGTTGTCACTGGGTCTCCGCATGGGCGAGGCGGAAGCCGGCCACGGTCTGGGGGCGGATGCGCAGAAGGGTGTCGTGCGGCCCGTGGGTCCACCCATGGAGCGTGCGGCGGTAGTGCGCGGCCTCGTCCGGGTCGGTGATGACCTCGGCCGGCCCGCTGGCGCTCACCGTCCAGCCGGTGCCGGTCACCGAGCGGATCTCGTCCGCGTGATAGGTGAGTGCGGCCCGTCCGAGCAGCGCCGAGGCCTGCGCGGGCACCCGCACGATCAGCCTGCCGTACTCCAGGACATGGGTGGCCGGGCGTACGACGGCGGTGTCGCGCTGGAGGTACACCAGGCGCCCCTGCGTGGCTCCTTCGAGCAGCCACAGTGCCTCGGGGCCGGGGACCTCGACCATGCGCCGTGCGTCGGGGGCGGTCATCGGGCGGCCTCCTCGACGGCGGTCTTCCGGTGCGGGACGACGGGCAGCACTCCGGCGCAATGCAGGTGGGCACGCGCGCCCGCGATGGCCTCGGGCGTGGTGGCGTACTCGCGTCCCTCAAGCCGCAGCAGATCCAGTGCGCCGACGGAGTCCAGGACCTGGCGCTGACCCGGCCGTATCCCCGACGTCATGACGGCGATGCCTCGTCGGTTCAGCTTCTGCACGGCGTCCTTGAGGACCAGTGCGCCCGTCGCGTCCATGGTCGAGACACGGGACATCCGCAGGATCACGACCCGCACGTCGGAGACCTCGCTCAGCTCCAGCAGAAAGCGGTGCGCGCCGGCGAAGAACAGCGGTCCGTCGATCCGGTACGCGACGATGTGCTCGGCCAGCAGCGCGTGTTCCTCGTCGCTGTGCTCACCGGGCAGGTCCGGACGGAACGACACCTGGTCCAGCCTGGCCTGCTTCGCCACCGCCCGCAGTGCCAGAGCGCCCGCCACCGCCAGGCCGATGATCACCGCGTAGACGAGGTCGAGGGCGAGGGTGGCGATCGCGGTCATCACCAGTACGACGGCGTCGGAGCGGGTGGCCTTGACCATCGCGCGCAGCGCGCCGACCTCGACCATGCGGATCGCGGTGGCCAGCAGGACTCCCGCCAGAGCGGCGAGGGGAATCCTCGCCACGATCGGGGCGGCAGCGAACACGATCACCGCCAGGACCGCGGCGTGCACCAGTGCGGCGAGCCTGGAACCCGCGCCGGTACGCACGTTGACCGCGGTACGTGCGATCGCGGCGGTGGCCGGGACGCCGCCGAACAGCGGGGCGGCCAGATTCGCGATGCCCTGCCCGAAGAGTTCCTTGTCCGGGTCGTGCTTCTGGCCGACCGTCATGCCGTCGGCGACGGTGGCCGACAGCAGCGACTCCAGTGCCGCGAGCGCGGCCACGGCCACCGCGGGGGCGAGCAGGCTTCCCAGCGACGAGAGATCGACGAAGGCCAGCGAAGGGGCGGGCAGCCCGGACGGCAGGTCCCCGATCGGGGCCGCCGCGTCCAGGTGGAACAGCTGGGCGATGAGCGTCGCGGCGATCACCGCGACGATCGAGAACGGGATGCCGGGCCGCAGACGCGCGCCCAGCAGCATCACGGCGGCAACGCCGACCGCGAGCGCGAGGGCGGTCCAGTTCGGTGCCCGGACGAACGCCTCGACGGCCCGCCAGGAGACCACGAGGATCTTCTCGCCCTCCGGCTTGGCCACCCCGAGGGCGTTGGGGATCTGCTGAAGGCCGATCACGCAGGCGATACCGAGCGTGAAGCCCTCCACCACCGGTGCGGGGACGTACTGCATGTACCGGCCGGCCCGCAGCAGCGCGAGGAGGATCAGCAGAAGGCCGGCCATCAGACCGACCGTGAGTACGCCCCCGGGCCCGTACTGGGCGACGATCGGCACCAGCACCACCGTCATCGCGCCGGTGGGGCCGGAGACCTGGAGATTCGAACCACCGAACAGTGCGGCCAGCGCGCCCGCGACCACGGCGGTCGCCAGCCCGGCCTCGGCGCCGAGCCCGGAGGACACTCCGAATCCCAGCGCGAGCGGCAGTGCGACGATCGCCACCGTGAGCCCGGCGAGCAGATCGCGGCGCGGGTTGCGCGCCATGACCGCGAAGTCGGCGCGGGCAGGCAGGAGGGAACGGACCCGGCTCCGGGCCAGGGCGGGGAGCGTGCTCATTTCGAGGAGACCTCGGCTTCCCGCAGCTCCGCCAGGAGCTCGTTCTGGCCGGTCAGCATCTGGGTCAGGATCCGCCGCGCGGCCTTCATCAGATCGGCCACGTCTCCGCCCGCGAGCTCGTACACGACGGTCGAGCCCTCGCGGGTCGCGGTCACGATCCCTGAACGGCGCAGCACCGCCAGCTGCTGGGAGAGCGCCGACGGTTCCACCTCGATCGCGGCGAGCAGGTCCCGTACGGGCATCGGTCCGTTCTGCAGCAACTCCAGCACCCGGATCCGCACCGGGTGCCCCAGCATCCTGAAGAAATCGGCCTTGGCCTGGTACAGCGGAACCAACACGACGTGGGTCTCTCTCTCATCGCCCGGCGAGCACGGGCACGACTAGAGCTGTGCCCGCGGCTACCAGGCAGACACAGCAGCCACATCATGTAACTAATTGCAGACTTTTGCAATTCACAGATTGCGCGATGCGCACTATGTGCGCTGCGCCCGCCGAGGGGTCAGGCGCTTCGGCATCAGTAGGCGGAGTTGACGTTGTCGATGGAGCCGTAGCGGTGGGCGGCGTAGTTGGCGGCCGCGGTGATGTTGGAGACGGGGTTGGTCAGGTCGTGTGCGGTTCCGGCGACGTGGTAGGCGTTGAACGTCGGCTGGATGACCTGGAGGAGGCCCTTGGAGGGGGTGCCCTTCTGGGCGTTGATGTCCCAGTTGTTCTGGGCGTTGGGGTTGCCGCTCGACTCGCGCATGATGTTGCGGTGCAGGCCCTCGTAGGTGCCGGGGATGCCCTTGGCCTTCATGATGGCCAGGGATTCCTTGATCCAGCCGTCGAGGTTGTTGGCGTAGCCCTTGCCGCCCTGGCTGCCGTCCGTCGAGATCTTGGCCACGGAGGCGACACCGGCCGGGGCCGCTTCGGCAGCCTGCGCGGAGGTCGAGACCATGGTGAGCGCCGCGGCGGCGGCACCGGCGGTGGCTATGCCGGCGACGGTCACCTTGCGGAGGCGGGCGATGCGGCTGGTGCGGGTCTGCGTCTGCGTGGTCATACGGAAGCAACTCTCCTGTCCGGGGGGCGTCGCGGTGTCCCGCAACGACAGCCATCGTTAGCGGCGGACCCACCCCGTGACAAGAATGTGACGTACTACCCAACATCGGAGCAATGTCCGAAATGAACCGATCACGACCGGTTACGTGAGGTTCGGGCAGCCCCGGCACTCCTACCCGCCCTAGTATGTGATCCAGCTCCTATGGGTGGCATCACACCCACAGGGCCGCCACCGCTTGATCCGGCCGGGCGGATTCCAGGGCTTGCAGACGCTCGGCCGGATCGATTTCGGCCCAGGTCGTCGCCTCCCCCGCGCCCCGCGAGTGATCACCACCCGATACCTCAGCGGATGAACCCGAGCGCCGAGGGCGTGGGCCGTGCCGAGGGCTGTGCCTGCTGCTTCGCAACTGTGCAACTGCGCTTACTGGCCCCGAAGATCCCCTTGTTATTCATCTGCGGGACGACAAAGGTGCAGTCCGAGCCGCGGGCGCGATGGTGCGCCGATCACCTGATGTCCCACTACCGGGCCCGGGCTGTACCGGGCCGTCGGAGGCACTTCTACATGTCATCACGCATACGGCGCCGGCCTGCTCGCAGACCCGGCCGCGCCGGTCTGTCGGCCCTGCTCGCTGTCACAGCGGCCCTGAGCGTCACCGGCCTGGCCTCCCCCGCACAGGCGACCGGGCCGGCCGTACCGAGTGGGGACACCGCGCCGGGTACGGAAACACCCGCCCTGGTGGACGGACTCGCCGACGCGGTGGACGCGTCCCTCCCGGCCGCGACAGCGGCCCGGACGCATCTGGCCGGGCACAAGGACCGCTACCGGATTCCCTCGCCCGACCGGGACTTGAGCACCGATGTCGTCACCACGGACCCCGACGGCTCCGAAACGGTGCGCCTGGACCAGAAGTACCGCGGAGTCCCGGTCCTGGGTGCCCAGTACGTGGTCCGGATGACGCACAGGAACGGCAAGCGGACCGTCACCGGCACCTCCGGCTCCTACTTCACCGCCCTCGACGTCGACACCGACAAGGCGACCCTGCCGGTCGGCACCGCCGTGGACGGCGCGGTGCGGCAGGTACGGGCCGGGCTGGCCAAGGGCGGATACCGCCCCGCCCACGCGAAGAACGGTGCGGACACCCTGTCCGGCACCGACCGCGGGCTGACCGTCCTGCCCACCGGCAAGGGCGTCCTGACCCGACACGTCACCGTACGCGGCACCGACCCGGCCACCGGCGCGCCGGTGGTGCAGGAGGTCTACGTCGATGCCGCCACCGGCGTCACGCTCTTCGAGTCCGGCGGGCTGGCGACCTTCACGGCGCCACGGCAGGCCGCAGGCCACCAGGACGGCAAGCCCGGCGAGCCGGGAAAGCCGGGTGAGCCCGCCAGGCCCGGGAACGGGTCGGCCGGTGTCACCGGCCAGGGCACCCTGCTGAGCGGTTCCACCGTGCCGCTGTACCTGACCAAGGACGGTGCCACCGGCCAGTACCTGCTGCGCGACACCGCGCACATGGCCGACAGCAAGCAGCGGGGCGTCATCCAGACCTGGGACGCCTCCAGCCTCTGGTACCAGGATGTCTCCGGCGTATGGCCGGAGGGCGTCGTGCCGTTCGCCTCGCCCACCCCGACGATCGGCCCTGAGCTGACCGCGTCCGGTGCGGTCGACGCGCACTGGGCGGCCGGGAAGGTGTACGAGTACTACCACGACACCTTCAAGCGCGACAGCCTCGACGGCAAGGGCATGGCGATCAACTCCCTGGTCGGCGTGACCGACTACGGCTCCCCGTTCGTCAACGCCTTCTGGGACCACACCAAGATGGTGTACGGCACCGGCGACGACGAGTACCGTTCGCTGGCCTCGGACCTCGACGTGGTGGGCCACGAGATGACCCACGGCGTGGTCGAGCACACCGCGAACCTCGTCTACGCCGGCCAGTCCGGTGCCATGAACGAGGCGATAGCCGACTACTTCGGCAACGTCATCGACGTCACCGCCAACCACACCCCGATGAGCGATCCCGACGCGGGCCTGATCGGCGGCGACCTGTGCCGGAACCGGACGCCCCGGGAGTGCGCGTTCCGCGATCTGAACGACGGCGCCACCACGAAGAAGTTCCTCGGCCTGCCCCTCGGCTCGGCCTATGACAACGGTGGCGTGCACGTCAACTCCACCATCTTCAGCGGCGCGCTGTGGGACATCCGCGAGAGCCTCGGCGGCCCGCTGGCCGACCGTATCGCCTACCGGGCGCTGACCTCGTACATCGCCCCGCTCGACGGCTTCGACGAGGGCCGGGACGCTGTCATCGCCGCGGCCAGGTCGCTCGGGGTGAAGGGTGGTCGGCTGACTGCGGTGAAGAAGGCCTTCGAAGCCCACGGCGTCGTCCCGGGCTGGGAGAAGAGCCTGGGCCTGGACAGCGACGTCCTGGTCGGCAGGCTCGGCACCCTGATGTCGTACGTCGGCACAGGCAACAACCCCAGCGCGGGCAACGGGTGGTGGGCGGTCCCCAAGTCCAGCGCCGACGGCACCGCTCCGTACGCCGTGTGGGCCGGCCGCACCGACGGCAGGCGCAAGGCCCGGCAGATCTCCCCGAACGACGGCCGGTCCCACCTCAGCCCGGTCACCGACGGCAAGCGCGTGGTCTGGGTGGCCGTCGGAGATGTCTCCCCCGACGACCCCTACGCCCACACCTACGACATCATGTCCGCACCGGTCGGCGCAGGCGCGCCGAAGACGCTGTTCAGCACCACCGCCGAGATCAGCGGCCTCAGCGTCGACGGTGACACGGTGGCGTGGTCCAGGCGCGACGAGGAGACCGGGCTGCAGCGGGTCTCCTACCTGACGAGCGGCAGCACCACCCCGCAGGTGGTCCCGCTCGGCCGGGACTACAACCAGGCGGTCAAGCCGGCCGTGAAGGACGGACGCATCGCGTACATCCACGACGGAATGTTCGACGGCGCCTACGGTGTCGCCGTAGAGGTCTACGACATCGCGACCGGCACGACCACGCCGCTGGGAGCACCCTCGTCGCCGGAGTGGATCAGCGCCCCGGTCGTCACCGCGTCCGGGGTGTACTGGCTCATCGACACCGACTACACCGACGACGACTTCACGACCCTGCGCCGGGCGGACGTCGACGGTTCCGGTGTCACCGACCTCATCGCGGAAAAGGGCTCGAACCCGGTGCGCGCCTTCGGTCTCACCGCCTCGGACACCGCGGTCACCCTGACCGTCTACGCCTCCTACTCCCAGGTGTTCGACGACTACAACGACTCCCTCGCGAAGCTCAAGCAGTTCACCCCGAAGGGCGCCCCGCTCGGCCGCGTCTCCTGCAGCCACGGCCAGCAGTCCAATGCGGCGGCCGACACCGGCAGCCGTGTGCTCTGGATGGACACCACCACCACGGACACCGACCTGGTGACCCGGGACCACCCGGCAGGCAAGTGCGCCTGAGCACCTCCTGCGCGAGCGACGGAGGCGGGCCCGCCACCCCTCGGGGTGGCAGGCCCGCCTCCGTCCGCATCAGTGGGTCAGCCAGGCAACTGGTCCGGGTGGGCGACGAGGGCGAGCCGAGGTCGTCCGAAACGTAGGGACATACAACGCCCTTCGAGGACCGTGCCGAGGTGGCCGGCTACGTCTGCGGGACTGGTGCAACGGTGCTCGCCTTGACGGCGCCACGTCACGCTGGACAAGATCCGGTCGTCGCGGGTTCGCGCAGTTGCTCACATGCGTGTCCGCTCGCGACCGGCCGGTGAAGGCACGGTGCCGGCCGCTGATCCGCGATGCACAGGGGTGACAGGCTGCATGGACGTCTCATCGGGCGGCCCGTGGGCGGGAACGGGGCTGGACCCGCTCGGCGGCCGGGTCCTGGAGTACCTGGTGGGCCATCCCGCGGCCGACACCCGCGCGGTGGCGGCTGCGGTCGGCGCGTCGGACGAAGAGACCGACCGGGTGCTGCGGACCCTGGAGGACGAGCTCCTGGTCATCCGGATCGCCGGCCGGCCCCCGCGATGGAAGGCCGGCCCGCCGCGCTCGTCCCTGGGGTTCCTGCTGGCCCGCAAGCGGAGCGAACTGGCCCAGACGGAGCTGTACATGGAGCAGCTCGACGAGATCTACCGCGCCGTATCACGCCCGCACGACCCACACCTGGTGGAGGTCCTGGAACACGGCGAAGAGGTGTCCGCACGCTATGCGTACCTGCTGAAGGGCAGCAGGCACGAAGTGCTGCACCTGGCGAAGCCGCCCTATGTGACCGAGCCCGCGGAGGGCTCCGCCCACCGGGATCCGGCAGAGACGGCTGTCCACGAGGGGGTGCGGTTGCGGTCCGTGTACGACTCCGAGGGTTTCACCGACGAGGTGTCCCTGGAAACGGCGATACGGGGCACCGCGGGAGGCGGTGAATTCCGGCTCAGCTCGGGGCTTCCGGTCAAACTGGTGCTCTTCGACCGGACCACCGCCCTGTTGCCGCTGCACAGCGACCGGCCCTCGGCGGGGTCACTGGTGGTGCACTCCCCGGCGCTCATCGAGGCGTTCGCGGCCCTGTTCGAGTCCATCTGGGAACGTGCGGTGCCGATGTCCCTGGAGAGCCGGCAGGACTGGCCCGTCCCACGCCGGGCTCACGGTACGGCGGTGGCGGACGAGCGCACCCGGGAGATTCTCCATCTGATGGCGACCGGCATGAAGGACGACGCCATCGCCAGGGTGCTCGGTGTCAGCCGCCGGACCGTGCAGAAGCATGTCAGCGAGGCGGGCAGCGCCCTCGGTGCCAGGACGCGTTTCCAGATCGCCCTTCTCGCGGCGGAGCGGGGCTGGTTGGACGGAGGGCCGGCCTCCGGCGAAAGACCCCGTGGGCCCGCTGGACGGTCCTGATGGGCGCCGTGGACGGTCGGTGTCTCTACCGCACCGTTGGCTCCGTCACCGGCCGGGGCGGCTCGAGCGACGGCGTCCTCGGCCTTTGCGGCCCGTCCGGGCCGGCCGGAGCGGCCGGCCCGGACGTCATGATCAGAACGATCAGACCAGGTCGAACCGGTCGAGGTTCATCACCTTGTCCCACGCCGCGACGAAGTCGTTCACGAACTTCTCCTTCGCGTCGTCGCTCGCGTAGACCTCCGCGAGCGCGCGCAGCTCGGAGTTCGACCCGAAGACGAGGTCGGAGCGGCTGCCGGTCCACTTGACCTCGCCCGTGGCGGCGTCGCGGCCCTCGAACGTGTTCGCGTCCCCGGACGTCGCCTTCCACGTCGTGCCCAGGTCGAGCAGGTTCGCGAAGAAGTCGTTGGTCAGGGACCCGGGGGCCGTGGTGAACGCGCCGAGGGACGACTGCTGGTGGTTCGCGCCCAGGACACGGAGGCCACCGACGAGAACCGTCATCTCGGGTGCGCTCAGGGTGAGCAGGTTCGCCCGGTCGATCAGCAGGTACTCGGCCGGGAGCCGGTTGCCCTTCCCGAGGTAGTTGCGGAACCCGTCGGCGGTCGGTTCGAGCGCTGCGAACGACTCCACGTCGGTCTGCTCCTGCGACGCGTCCACGCGGCCCGGTGTGAAGGGCACCTCGACGTCGAAGCCGGCTTCCTTGGCGGCCTGCTCGACGGCCGCACCACCGGCGAGCACGATCAGGTCGGCGAGCGAGACCTGCTTGCCGCCGCTCCGGGCCGAGTTGAAGGACTCCTGAATCCCCTCCAGGGTGCGCAGCACCGTCGCCAGCTGGTCGGGTTCGTTGACCTCCCACCCGCTCTGCGGCTGGAGACGGATGCGCGCGCCGTTGGCGCCGCCGCGCTTGTCGCTGCCGCGGAAGGACGAGGCCGACGCCCACGCGGTGGACACGAGCTGTGCCACCGACAGGTCCGAGGCGAGGATCCGGCCCTTGAGGGAGGCGATGTCCTCGGCGTCGATGGGCTCGTGCGTCGGCGCGGGCAGGGGGTCCTGCCACAGCAGCGTCTCGGCCGGGACCTCCGGGCCGAGGTAGCGCACGACCGGGCCCATGTCGCGGTGGGTCAGCTTGAACCACGCGCGGGCGAAGGCGTCCGCGAACTCGTCGGGGTTCTCGTAGAAGCGACGGGAGATCTCCGCGTACGCCGGGTCGAACCGGAGCGAGAGGTCGGTCGTCAGCATCATCGGGGGCTTGGTCTTCGACGCGTCGTGGGCGTCGGGGATGGTGCCGGCGCCGGCACCGTCCTTGGCGACCCACTGGTTGGCACCGGCGGGGCTGGCGGTCAGCTCCCACTCGTACTCGAAGAGGTTCTTGAAGAACCCGTTGCTCCACTGGGTCGGGGTGCTCGTCCAGGTGACCTCGAGGCCACTGGTGATCGCGTCGCCGCCCTTGCCCGTGCCGTAGGTGCTCTTCCAGCCGAGACCCTGCTCCTCGAGCGGGGCGCCCTCGGGGTCGGCGCCGACGTGGTCCGCCGGGCCCGCGCCGTGGGTCTTGCCGAAGGTGTGGCCTCCGGCGATCAGGGCGACCGTCTCCTCGTCGTTCATCGCCATCCGGCGGAACGTCTCGCGGATGTCGCGGGCTGCGGCGAGCGGGTCCGGGTTGCCGTTCGGGCCCTCGGGGTTGACGTAGATGAGGCCCATCTGGACCGCGCCGAGGGGGTTCTCCAGCTCCCGGTCTCCGGTGTAGCGCTCGTCGCCGAGCCAGGTGGTCTCCGGACCCCAGTAGACGTCCTCGTCGGGCTCCCACACGTCCGCACGGCCACCGGCGAAGCCGAAGGTCTTGAAGCCCATCGACTCCAGGGCGACGTTACCGGTGAGGATCATGAGGTCGGCCCACGAGATGCTCTGGCCGTACTTCTTCTTGACCGGCCACAGCAGGCGGCGGGCCTTGTCGAGGTTCCCGTTGTCCGGCCAGCTGTTGAGGGGAGCGAAGCGCTGCTGCCCGGCCCCGGCGCCGCCGCGGCCGTCGCTGATCCGGTAGGTGCCCGCGCTGTGCCACGCCATCCGGATCATGAACGGGCCGTAGTGACCGAAGTCAGCCGGCCACCAGTCCTGGGAGTCCGTCAGCACCTGTGCGATGTCCCGCTTCACGGCCGCGAGGTCAAGGCTCCTGAACGCCTCGGCGTAGTCGAACTCCTCGCCGAGCGGGTTGGCCACGGCGGGGTTCTTGGCGAGGATCTTCAGGTTGAGCCGGTCCGGCCACCACTGGCGGTTTCCCCCGCCCTGAGTCGGGTGCGGGGCACGCCCGTGCGCGACCGGGCAGCCACCTCCGCCCTCCGTTTTCGCGTCTGCGTCGATTGCGTCATGGTTCTCGGACATGGGAATCCTTCCGGACGGGGCGGATCACGGTGCTCAGGAACGGCGGGTGGTGGAACAGGCCCCGGTGGATGACCTCGGCCTCGTCGGTCGAGCCGAGAGACCGTGGTCGTCCGACGCGGTGGGGCAGGGCGGGCGGTTCGAGCAGCGCGACGCAGACGGCCGTCACCCGCGGGGCGGCACCACGCAGCTCCCCGGCGGAGGTCCCGCTACGTCTCTGTCTCATGCCGTACTGAAGTCTTCCTGTCCCTTGGCCATCGCCGAAACCGATCCTACGATGGACTGAGTCCAAGTCAAGAAGTGCACCAAACCCATATCCGAACGGATCCCGGATACCGCTGGTAAAATTCGAGTATCCCGCCGGACCTGAATAGGTGAACCGATATGAGTGACCTGCTGGAGCGACTGCGAGGGCATGGCTGGCGGATGACCTCCCAGCGACGAGTCGTTGCGGAGGTCCTCGACGGCGACCACGTGCATCTCACGGCCGACGAAGTACACGCCCGCGCGGCGCAGCGGCTGCCCGAGATCTCCCGGGCGACCGTCTACAACACCCTGGGCGAGATGGTCTCCCTCGGTGAGGTCATCGAGGTCTCCACCGACGGCCGTGCCAAGCGCTACGACCCCAACGCCCACCACCCGCACCAGCACCTGGTGTGCTCCGGCTGCGGCGCCATCCGCGATGTCCGGCCGACCGGCAATCCGCTGGCCGACCTCCCTGCGGCGGAACGGTTCGGCTTCACGGTGTCCGAGGTCGAGGTCACCTATCGCGGGCTGTGCCCGTCCTGCGCCTGAGGGTTGCCCGTAACCGGGGCCCGGCCGTTCACCGGTGACGCCCGGAAACCCGACCTGTCCATGATTCTTGACGACAGCTCGGTTCACGGTGCGGTGAGGGACGACGGCCGACTGCGGGGCGCGCACCGGCGGCGCTTGTCGGGAAGCAGCTGGGTGATGCCCTGACCGTCGCAGTGCTCCAGCAGGGGAATGGTGACGCGTCGGGTGGTGTCCAGGGCGCGGCTCGCCGTTCCCACGGTGAACGGCTGGTCGAGTTCGCTCAGCCGGTCGGCCGCCAGCCGGGGGGCGTCCGGCAGCAGCACCACCTGCTCCGCGAGCCGCAGTACCGCTCCGTGGCGGACCGCCGTGGCGAGCTCGCGCCGGCCGAGGCCGAGTTCCGTGAGCCGCTGTGCGTGGGGGGCGGCGAAGGGCCGGTCGGCGAGCTCGGTGGTGAGACGCTGCACCGCGTCCGCCACGTCGGCGGGCAGGCCGTCGGGCCCGGCGGTCACGCGCCCGCGGCTCATCCGCAGGGGCGGCGTGACCAGCGCCTCAACCAGGGAGGCGGCAGGCAGCCCCAGACGGTGCCGAGCGGCCTCCACCGGCATGCCCTCCTCGGTGGGCCGCTGGGAGTGGTACGCGGTGACCAGTTCGGCCAGCCGGGCGCGCAGGGCGCTCCAGTGGGCGGGGTCGGCAAGCCAGTCGTCCGCGACCGGCGCGGAGCACACGGCCACCCCCATCGCGGTCAGCTCACCGCGTCTGACCAGCAGTCGGCGCCGTAGCTCGGCCGCCTCGCCCGGAGTGCCGCGAGCGTCGCCCAGCTCGGCCGCCCGCCGTGCCGCGGAACCGCGGCGCCGCAGTTCCGGTGGCTGGGGATCGAGCACCGTCAGCCCGGCCAGCACCCGCCGCAGGCCGGGATCGCGCAGCACCGCGCGGTCACCGATGCGCAGCGGCAGTGGCAGTGGCGCCGGCAGGGTCAGCCGGACGATGTCCTCGCCGAGCGGCCGTACGCGTACCGGCACGGCCGCCGAGCCGATGTGGGCGACGGCGGTGCGGGGCAGCGCCGCGGCCGGTGCTGCCCCGTGTACGCGCACGTCGCAGCGCAGGCAGGGGAGGAAGCTGTCGGGCGTGAGCAGGGCATCGCCGCGGCCCGTCGAATCCTTCTCAAGTCCCCGGAGGTTGACGGCGACCCGGGCGGTGGCCCGCACCAGGCCGGTCTCCTCGCCGAGCGCCTGCAGCGACCTGACGCGCACAGAACGGCCTGAGCGGGCGGTCACCAGGGCGTCGCCGCTGCGGATCCGCCCCGCTCCGAGCGTGCCGGTGACCACAAGACCGCTGCCTCGTACGGTGAAGGACCGGTCGATCCACAGCCGCACCGGGGAGTCGGCGTCCCCGTCCGGCAGCCGCGCGGCCAGCCGGTCGAGGGCGGCGCGCAACTTGGCGAGGCCCGCGCCGGTGCGGGCGCTGACGGCCACGGCCTCGACGCCGCCGAGGGTGCTGGACCGGATCCGGTCCCGTGCCTGCGCCGTGGCGGGGCCGGGGTCGGCCAGATCGCAGCGGGTGACGGCGAGCAGTCCGTGCCGTACGCCCAGGGCGTCCACGGCGGCCAAGTGCTCGGCGGACTGCGGCTTCCAGCCCTCGTCGGCGGCGACGACGAACAGCACGGCGGGCACGGGCCCCACGCCGGCCAGCATGGTGGGGACGAACCTCTCGTGTCCCGGGACGTCGACGAACGCGAGGCGTTCGCCCGATGGCAGATCCGTCCATGCGAAGCCCAGGTCGATGGTCAGGCCACGGCGCCGCTCCTGCGCCAGCCGGTCGGGGTGGGTGCCGGTCAGCGCGTGGATGAGTGTGCTCTTGCCGTGGTCGACGTGCCCGGCTGTCGCGATGACCCGCATGATCACCGCCCCGCCGCGCGCAGCACCGCGGCGAGGATGTCGTCGTCGCACGCCTGCGGTACGCACCGCAGGTCCAGCAGCAGTCGGCCGCGCACCACCCTTCCGAGCACGGCCGGTTCACCGGTGCGCAGCGGAGCCGCCAGGTCGTCGGGGAGGCTGAGCGCACAGGACGGCAGAGCGGTCCCGGGGGCGCCGCCTCCTCCGACCACCGCCTCGCAGGGCACGACGCGGACGTCCAGACCTCGACGTGCCAGGCCTTCGGCCAGGCGCAGCGTGCGTGTACGCAGCTGCGGCAGTGGCATGTGCAGGGCTGCGTGCACGGGTGGCTCGGGACCGCGCAGTGTCGCTTCCAGCGCGGCCAGGGTGAACTTGTCCACGCGCAGGGCGCGGGCCAGCGGATGGCGGCGCATCCGCTCCACGACGGCGGCCCGGCCGAGGACCAGCCCCGCCTGCGGACCGCCGAGCAGCTTGTCCCCGCTGGCGGTGACCAGCGTGGCCCCGGCACGCAGGGCCGTGGCCGCGTCCGGCTCGTGCGGCAGCACCGGATCCGGCGCGAGGAGGCCGGAGCCGATGTCGACCACCACGGGCAGGCCCAGCGACGCCAGTTCCCCGACGTCCACTCCCCGGGTGAAGCCGCTCACGGTGAAGTTCGACGGGTGCACCTTGAGGACGAAGCCGGTGTCCGGACCGGCGGCGTCCGCGTAGTCGCCGAGACGGGTCCGGTTGGTGGTGCCGACCTCGCGTATCCGGGCGCCGCAGGAGGTCAGCAGTTCGGGTATCCGGAAGCCGTCGCCGATCTCCACGAACTCGCCCCGGCTGAGCAGGATGTCGCGCCCCGGTGCCAGCGTCACCGCTGCAAGCGCCAGAGCGGCGGCTCCGTTGTTGACCACGTGCACGGCCTCCGCGGCCGGCACCGCTTCCCGGAGGGCCGCCATGGCGCTGCGGCCGCGCGGCGCCCGTCTGCCGTTGCTCAGGTCCAGCTCGACGTCCGTGTATCCGCCGGCCGCCGCCATCGCCTCCAGCGCGGACCGCGACAGCGGGGCCCGTCCCAGATTGGTGTGCAGCACCACGCCCGTGGCGTTGTGTACGGGGTTCAGTCCGGCCGCGCGTGCGGGGAGCGCGGCAAGAGCGGCGTGGACCGCGTCGCCCGGGATGATCCGTCCGTCGCGTACGGCCTGCTGGGCGGTGGCGACCGCGGCCTTGACGATGGGTCTGCCCAGCCGTGCGGAAGCCTCGCTCAGCCGGGGATCGCCGAGCAGCACCGTGGTGCTCGGCACCTGCCGCCGGGTGTCCGCCGGCGGCTGCCGAATCTCGTCCGCCACCCGCGCCACCCCGATCGAAGTCAGCGGAGGCGGACGGGAATCGAACCCGCCTGGCCCGGTTTCCGGACCACACCGATTTTGAAGATCGGGAGGGGCACCAGCCCGCCCAACGCCTCCGGAGCAAGATTGTGGTCCCCGCACCCTGCGGGGGCAAGAGGTGAAATGATCGTCGTATGACGTCTGTTGGCCCCGCTGCCAAACCCGCCGCGCCCGTACGGCTGACGCAGTACGCACACGGCGGCGGCTGCGCCTGCAAGATCCCTCCGGGGGAGCTGGAGGCGATGGTCGCGGGGCTGCTGCCGTCCCGGAACTCCGGACAGGCGCCGGGCGGCGACGAGGACCGGCTGCTGGTCGGACTCGACGACGGCGACGACGCCGCGGTGGTGCGCACCGGTGACGGCACCGCCCTGGTGTCAACGGCGGACTTCTTCACGCCTGTTGTCGACGACGCCCGCGACTGGGGCCGGATCGCCGCGGCCAACGCCCTGTCCGACGTCTACGCGATGGGCGGCCGCCCCGTCGTCGGGCTCAACCTGCTGGGCTGGCCCCGTGACGTACTGCCCGCGGAGCTGGCCCGGGAGGTCCTGGCGGGGGCGCTCGACATCGCCCGCAGCGCCGGCTGCCTCGTCGGCGGCGGCCACAGCATCGACAGCCCGGAACCGCTCTACGGAATGGCTGTGACCGGCCTGGTGGATCCGGACCGGCTGCTGCGCAACGACGCAGGCAGGCCGGGTGTGCCGCTGACCCTGACCAAACCGCTGGGCGTCGGAATACTCAACAACCGCCACAAGCGGACGGGCGAGGTCTTTGCCCACGCCGTCGCAAGCATGGCGGCGCTCAACGACAAGGCCGGCGCCGCTGCCCTGGAGGCCGGCGCCGTGTGTGCCACCGATGTGACCGGATTCGGGCTGCTCGGCCATCTGCACAAGCTGGCCCGGGCCAGCGGCGTCACGGCCGTGGTGGACGCCGCCGCCGTTCCCGTTCTCGACGGCGCCCGGGAGTCCCTGCGGGCCGGGTACCTCAGCGGCGGCACCCGGCGCAATCTCGACTGGGTGCGTCCGCACCTGGACGCGGGTCGGGCGAGCGAGAACCAGTTGCACCTGCTTGCCGACGCGCAGACCTCCGGCGGGCTGCTGGTCGCCGGGGAGATACCCGGACATCCGGTCATCGGGGAACTGGTGCCCGCCGTGGCGGGCACCACACTGCTGATCCGCTGAGCGCTGCGAACGGCCGCGGGTCCGTGGGCGAAGCCCCGGGCCCGCGGCCGTTCCGCTACCTGTAGCGGATGTGCAGGTGGTTGTCGTGGTTCGGGTAACTCGTGGTCAGCCCTTCCGAGATCAGCTGCGGATCGTTGAAGAAGATCAGCTCGACATGGCCGGGTGCCTTCGCCCGGATCTCCTGCACGAGCCTGCGGGTGGCCGCGCGGTCGTAGGTGCTCGACTGCCAGGTGATCCGCCCCGCGGTGCACTGCGCCGAGTCGGTGCGGGCCGGCCACACGTCGATGTCCATCCCGACCTCGTGGCTGGCGTGGCCGGGTATGTCACCGCCGTGCTCGAAGCCCGCGTCGCCGACCGGCAGTCTGCCGTTCCCGGTGGTGGCGAAGGTGGCGGCGGCGGCCTCCAGCTGACCGACGGCGCCGGCTGTCGCCCAGTGGGCGCCCGCGTTGCCGTCGGGGCTCTGTGCGCACATCGTGCCGGCGCCGAAGTCGATGTTCTCGTAGTGCCACAGCAGGTTCCGCCAGGTGGCCGGCCCGACGACGCCGTCCGCGCCGATTCCCGCATGGGACTGGAAGGTGCGGACGGCGGAGTCGGTGGCGGGTCCGAAGGCCCCGTCGACGGAGAGGCCGGCGCCCCGCTTGGCGTTGAGCAGCGACTGGACGGCCGTCACCGCCGGCCCGTTGTCGCCCTGTCGTACGGTGATTGCGAGCGCGCCCCAGGTGGCGGGCCCGACGATGCCGTCCGCGGCCAGGCCCTTGGACTGCTGGAAGCCCACCACCGCGCTGTGCGTGCCCGAGCCGAAGACGCCGTCCACCGAAACGGAGCGGCCGTGCGCGGCGAGCAGGTGCTGCAGCGCGACGACGTCGGAGCCCCGGCTGCCGTTGCTCGTCAGCGGGAACGCGGCCTGCGGGAAGGCCTGCGCGGGGACGCCCAGTCCGAAGAGCAGGCCCGCCACCGCGGTGAACAGCGTGATGATGCGTACGAGTCGTCTCACGATTCCTGCCCCACTTTCCTGTTCACTTCTCGGCTCACCTTCCTGCTCACTTTCCCGACTGGAGGGCGCCCCAGGTGGCGGGGCCGACGACGCCGTCGGCGCCCAGTCCGCGCGAGGACTGGTAGTCGCGTACGGCCTGGGCGGTGCCCGAGCCGAAGACGCCGTCGATGGCCACCGTCCGGCCGAGCGCGGCGGTCAGGGCGCGTTGCAGCCGGGTGACGGCTTCTCCCGTCGAGCCGTTCTGGACGGTGGGGGTGGTTCCGCGGGACAGCAGGGCGGTCCAGGTCTTCGGGCCGACCACACCGTCCGCAGTGAGTCCCTTGCTGGTCTGGAAGTTCCTGGCGGCGGTGGCGGTGCCGGGGCCGAAGACCCCGTCCGGCGTACCCGGGTCGAAGCCGGCGGCCTTGAGCAGGCACTGGGCGGCCTTGACCTGGTCTCCGGTCGAGCCGCTCTGGACGGTGGTGTACGCGGTGAAGTCGAGGTTCGCCCCGGTGCAGGTGGGCGTGGGCGGGGTGGTGCCGTTGCCCACGTCCAGGTAGTCGCGGTCGATGTTGATCGAGTAGCCGCCGTAGGACTCGGTGACCTCGCCCGCGTACTGGTGGATCCGCTGGTGGCTGGACCAGTAGGTGGACGGCACGTAGGAACCGGTGTTGGTGTCGGCGGCGCCGTTCCACCACGCGTAGAAGAGGTGGTCGACCCGCGTGTAGGCGCTGTTGTTGTATTCGGCGGCGGCGTCCTTGATGCCGGAGGCGGCGCTGGAGTAGAAACCCGACAGATAGCCGCTGCTGTGCAGCCGCTCGGTCCAGCCGGAGAGGTACGACAGCACGGCCGCCTTGCAGGAGGCCGTGGAGGTGTATGCCTCGATGTCGCTGTAGATGGCGCTGCCCGCCGGGATACCGAGGTTCGACGCGGCGGTGATGGCGTCGGCCGCCGCGGTGACGCCCTGGGACCTGGCCGTGGCCGGATCGGTGGACATCTTCAGCGAGTAGCTGGTGCACGGCGCCTGGCGGCCGACGTCGATGGGGAACAGACGCCATCCGTTGTTGGTCTGGCTGGTCACCCAGCTCGCCGTCAGATTCGGCTGGGCGCAGCCGCGGAAGGAGCCGCTGATGTAGACGCCGACCGCGCTGTACGGCGAGCTCGCCTGCCAGGCGTTCATGGCGGCTTGCGAGGGCGCGGTGCAGGCGTCGAAGCCCTTGCCCAGATAGCTGCCCGGTTGTGGCCCGGCCGCGGCCAGGAGGGTGGCGTCGGACTGCCCGGCCGCGCGGGGCAGCTCGGTGCGCTCGGCGCCCTTGGTGAGCTCGGCCGAGGCGAGAACGCCGCGCACCAGGCTCTCGGTCTCCGGGGTGTGGGCGGCGGTCACGAGGACACCGACGTCCTCGACCGCGATCTGGATGGTGTCGTTGCTGGACACGGGGGACGGGGCGGTGGCCTTGCCGCGCTGTGTCCGCGCGGTCGCCGCCGTCGCCTGGCCGGCGGAGCGGGCGGTGATGGGCTCCACGACGATGCCCGCCGTACGGCCGACGACTCCGGCGGGGCAGTCGTTCTGGTCGGCGGGCTCGCCCAGGTAGACGGCGGGTCTGTCGAACCGGAGGCAGGCGCGCGGGTTCTCGGTCAGATCGACCACCTGCCAGTCGGCGGGCACCTCGATGCGGTAGCCGTGGTAGGTGACGGTCTGTCGGCTCTTCTCGGGCGGGGCGGCGGCCGCGGCGGGGCCGGGGACGGCGAACGCGCCGATACCGGCGAGCACCGCCAGCAGGGCCGTTCCGGCGCGGGCGCGCCAGGGGATGCGGGACGACATCAGGGCACTCCTACTCGAATGCGGGGGGAGAGCGAGGGAGGGCGGTGCGGGTCCGCTTCCCCCGGGCCGGAGGCCGGCCCGGGGGAAGCGGACTGCTGTGCGCGTGGGGACTCGCCGGTCAGACGCCGCAGTTGGGCGCGGACCAGGAGCGGCTGGTGCGTCCGTCCACGTGGGTGTGGTCGTTGTGGTCCGGGTAGCCTGGGCCGAAGATGCCGCCGAAGCCGTGGTAACGGGCCCGCTGGGCGAGCTGGCAGAACGACGGGCTGCCGACCAGATCGGCGGCGTCACCGTACAGGTGCCGGCTGTTCGAGGCGCCGCCCACCGCGCTGTTGCAGGAATTCGAGCGGAATCCGCTGGACACGGTGATCGGCACGTCGCCCATGGCGTGCCGCAGGGCCTCCAGCTTCCACATCGTGCGCAGGCCGTTGGACTTGGCCGTCGCGGCACTGACCGCACCACCGGACCAGTCGGAGTTGCACTTGTTCAGTTCGGCGTAGGTGAAGTGGATGGGGGTGCAGTCCGGGTCCTGCAGCGCGTAGATCTTGCTGAACGTCTGGGAACCCGCGACGCCGTCCGCCGCCAGCCCGTACGCCTGCTGGAACTTGGTGACCGCGGCCTTGGTCCGTGGGCCGAAGTTGCCGTCGACGGAGAGGATCTCGCCGTAGTCCACATGCCCGGCCACCCGGATCTGCAGTTGAGTCACGTCGGAGCCCGACATGCCCTCGGACAGGGTGCGGCCCCAGGTGTAGCACTCGTCGGCCTGGGCCGGGGCGGCCGTGGCCAGCATGCCACCCACAGTTGCAGTCATGATCATGACAATACTCAGAACGAGCTGGATCGTACGCCTCAACATCGCGCCTCCGTCATGAGTCCTTCCGGATTCCCGCTAGCGGGCTGAGGCGAGTTTGGCCTCCCTGGCCGTTGCGTGTCCACACCGTCACCGCCTGCCACAGGACCAGACCTCCGGCACAACCGGCCTGCGGGCAACCGTCGTTGCGTCACCAGCACTGCGGCCGGCGCGGGGCCTCGAACGACCACCACGACGACGGGGCGGGTTCGTACGACCTCCGCGCCCTGTCACGGCATCGGGCGACGACGCTACCGGAGGACCCCGTGGGCGACGGCGGCGATCAGCGCGGAGCACAGGACGGTCATGCCGCTCAGCCGCCGCGCGAGCAGGTCGTCCCAGCGCTCCCCGTTTCCGGAGAGCCTGCGCAGAGCCGGAGTGAGTGCCCGGCCCGCTCCGAAGCCGAGTCCGGCGGCCAGGGCGGGCGCGTAGGAGCCACCGGACAGCAGCACCGCGACCGCCATCGCGTACGGCGCACTCGCCGAGACATAGGTACGCACACCCGTGCCGAGCTCGAAGCCGAACTGCAGGGCGCCGCGCGCCAGATGGCGGCGCAGAACGTCCTGCGGTATCTGCCGGGCGTTCTGCGGCAGCCGTAGTGGCAGCTTGCCCGCGTCACGCAGCGCGGCTAGCAGTGCGACGGCCACGATCAGCCCTTGCCGCACGCCGGCCGGGAGCGGTGTGAAGAGACCGGACAGGAGCCACAGCACCCCGGCCGTCAGCACCCCGCCGGCCAGCAGGCCGATGGTGAACACTCCGAGGACCAGTGCCTGTCTGTACGTTGCCCGCCAACCTGGCGAGGCCAGCGCGAACGCGCTGTTACGCGTTCAAACGGAGCCGGAGAGCGAGTAGCCGGCAAGACCGCCGGTGATCGCCCAGGTCAGCATGGGGGTGTAGAGGGCGGCGGCGATCGCCGCGATCCCCAGGGCCGCCACAGGCAGGGCGGGATCGGTGAGCAGCACCCGTACGGCACAGCCGCCGCTCGGCCGGGCCGCGGGACGGCCGGACTCGCTCATCTAGACCGTCCCGGTCAGCGTGAGCCAGGTGTTCTGGCCGACCACGCCGTCGGCGGTCAGGCCGTGCAGGGACTGGAACGAGACGACGGCCTGGCGTGTGAGCGAACCGAAGTTGCCGTCGACCGTCAGTGCGGAGCCGTGCTTGTTGAGCTGCCGCTGCGCGCCGCGTACGGCATCGTTCACGTCTCCTTGGCGCACGGTGACGACCAGTACCGGCCAGGTGGCCGGGCTGACGCTGCCCGTGGGGCTGAGTCCGTTCGCCGACTGGAACTCCTCGACCTGTGCCTCGGTGTCCGGTCCGAAGATGCCGTCGGCATCCGTCGGTTGACCGTGGTGGGTGAGCAGGTGCTGGATGGTGTGGACGTCGGGCCCGGTGGCGCCGCGGCTGATGGTCGGCCAGCTGATGGAGCCGGGGCAGTCGCAGTCGGTGGTCCAGCGGCAGATGGACTTCACCCAGCCGGAGCCGGTGTTGCGGTACCCGTCGTGGCAGCGCCGCTCGATACCGCAGCCGCAGCTGCCGCAGGCCGCGCTGTAGCGCCACAGCCAGCCGTCGTAGGTGCCCGCGTAGCACTGGTTGGGCCGCAGGGTCCAGGTGACACCGTCCGACCGGTGGAAGCCGGTGTTCGTCCCCGATGTCACGCACGCGTCGGCATAGATGGTGCTGGGCCCGCAGCCCGGGGAGCAGTTGTGGTCCTCGGCGTAACTCGGGCACGCACCGGTCCAGATGTCGTAGCCGTCGGCGTACGCCTGCCGGGCGGCGGAGAACACCCCGAGCGCGGCGAAGCCCACGGCGGTCGCCGCCTGCAGCACTGTGCGCCTGGACGGTGCGAAGGATGGCAGGGCCCCGCGCCCGGTCCGGGAGCGAAGGCTGCCGCTCCCGGAGCGGCGCAGCGTGGGCACGTCGTCCAGTGAAGTCATGGCAGTTTCCTCGCCGTTGCGGGCTGGATGTCGTCGAGCAACCGCAGCAGCGCGGTGGATGAACCGAGCGGCTCCGAACGCGCGATCCGGCCCTCCTGATCGATGGCCACCGCATAGGGAGTGGCGGGGATGTCGTAGGCCGCGAACAGCTCCGGGCGGTGATCCCTGACCGGGACGGCGCCTTCATCGGTCTGCGGCCCGGCGCCCGCGTAGAGCCCGAGCACCTGCGGGGCGGCGGCGCCCCGGCGGACCTTCCAGGCAGTGGCCTCGGCGAAGACCTCGCCGCAGGTGCGGCAGTCGGCGTCGAGGAAGAGCAGCAGCCCGGCGCGGCCCGGCGTCAGGAGGCCGTCGAGCCCGGCCGGATCGAGCCGGGCCTCATCGAGCCCGGGCGCCGGTGCGCCGGGGGCGATTCCCACCCGCCCGGGGCGGTGCGGCTGCGTACGTGACAGCTGGTGCACCTGCCTGATCAATCCCGAGACGACCAGCGCGAGCAGCGCGATCGCCGCCCACGAGGCGATCACAGCACTGGTGGTGAAGTCCATCGCGTCGACACTCCTTCGGCAGTCCGGTGCACGGTGGCGTCGGCCGGCTGGTGAACAGTGGCCCTGGTCGGCAGGTGGAAGGATGCTGCGGCCGGCTCGTGCATGGCGGCAGGCAGGGACCACAGCAGCACGGTGCAGGCAGCCGCTGCGAGCATCAGTGTGATCAGCCCCGCTGCGGAGAGCCGTACGGGGCCGGCCCCCCCGATGACCGCGCCGGCCGACGCGAGTCCGGCGAGGGCCGTGGCCCGCCGGGTCACCCAGCGGCTCAGGGGCACATCCTGGCGCGAACAGCCGCATGGCCCCCCGCGGCCGAGGGCGAGGACGTGCCGCGAGTAGCCGGCGTAGAGCCCGAAGAGGGCGGTCGACGCGGCGAGTACGGCCTGCAGCCCCCGCTGGTGACCCGTCAGCAGCGCGGCCGCGCCGGCTGCCCCCAAAGCGCCCTCCGCGAAAGGCAGGACGACGGCCGCGTACCGGCGCGACCGCGGGCCCAGCACGCCGTGCACCCGCAGCGCCTCACCCAGGGCAGCCGGACGGGCGGCGTGAGAGCCCGCGCCGACGAGCAGGCTCAGTAGGACGATCGAGGCGGTCAGCCCGCCGTAGAAGCCGATCACCGCCGGCTCACCCGGTGTGCCGCAGCGCGAGCCGCCCGACGAGCTCGGGCACCCGCTCGACGGGGGTCGACGCCAGCGGCACCAGCGTGGCCCAGATCTCGGTGGAGGAGAGCACGAAGAACGGGCTGCCGTCGGAGAGCGTGTCGCGGAACAGCTCACCGGACGCGACCGCCACGCCCTTCCAGGGCGGCAGTTGGGCGGTGTGCTCCCTCGTCCGCCGGGACAGCTCCAGCAGCCCGAGGCCGGGCACCTCCTTGATCACCGTCGCGGGTCGCGCGAAGGCGCTTCCGGCCGACGGATCGGGCTGGAGCGTGAGCCCGGACTCGCTCTCCGCGATGCGCACCGACCGGAGCAGCCCGAGCACCTCGGCCACGCTCAGGCCGTACAGCCGGGTCACGAGTGCGTGGCGCTCACCGCGCCACACGACGAGCGACGGCCGCTCCACGAGCCCCGAGCGCGGCTCGCGCTCGATCGACCGGAAGACGCGCAGTGTGCCCTTCTGGAAGGTGAGTTCGGATTCGGGTGACCCGATGCCCAGGGAAGCGGCGACATCGTCCCCCAAAGAGGCCGGCCCGGCGGTGAACTCGACCAGTCGGCCACCGGCCACCACCTCGACGGCCGACGTGCTCGGCGACCGGAGGTCGAGGTCGCCCTCCAGGTAATACGTCCCGCCGTCGAGGGCGCGATGTGTGACGAACGATGCGGCCATGTGCATCCTCCCGGGGGCGGGGGTCTGTGTGACACCGCGGCCGCAGAGGAAACTAGACAATAGTCATGGCCCTGTCAATGCACTGGGCCGCCCGGCGGCAGGGCCGACTGCGGGGGCGGCCCTGCGGCACCACCGACAACCCCGGCCTCAGCGCTCCGGCGCTCCCAGCCGGAGTCACTGCGCGAGATCCTCGACGAGCCGAGCACGGAACACCGGTGGGACCGCCCGGAGTTCAGAGCCTGTCGGCGTGGTCCAGGTCGGCCAGGAGTCGTTCCACATCGGTCATGAGCGATCCGTAGACATGCCAGGCGCCCGGCTTGACCAGCGCGCCCCGGCCGATGAGGTCGGTCATGGTCTCGTGCCATGCCCGAGCACGCAGGATCGCCTCCCGAAGCCCCTCACGGGCACGCGCCTCCTCCGGGCGGGCCGCGCTCTCGACCTCGACGAACGCCTCGACCGCCTGCCCCGCCAGCTTGAGCATCTCGGCGTACCGGTCGAGGAACTGCTGTCCCAGATGATGCTCGGTGTGACTGTCGTCCACGTTGTCGGCCAGCGTCCGCGCGATTCCTCGCACCTGGAGCGACACACCGTGCAAGGTGGCGAGCACATCGTCGTAGGTCACCGGTCGGCGCTGCGGACGCACCGCCCAGCAGGTGTTCCAGCGCAGACTCTCCTGCCCCTCCTGCACACGCTCACGCGCGTTCGCGACCCGTCGGCCCAGGCTCCTGCCGTCCTGCACCCAGTCGTGTGCGCGGGCGACATGCCGGCGCTCCCGCAGCCCGTGGCCCATGTCACGCAGCAACTCCCCCATGACGCGGGCGAGATCACGTATCGCATCATCGGATTCGTCCAGATGGATCGGCGGCAGGATCAGTGCGTTCACCGCGACGCCCACCACCGCGCCGCTCAGCGCGGCCGTCGCCGTCAGGACGATGTTGCCGACCGGAGCGGCAGCGGCGGCCGTGAGCGTGAGAACAGCCGTCGATGCGATCTGGAGCCGGTTGTCGGAGGCGCGACGCCCGGCCGCGACCAGGGCGATCCCCACGATGCCCGCGATGCTCCCGGCAGTGGACCCCAGCAGCCACACGGTCCCCAGGGCCAGCGACACGCCCGCCGCCCTGGTGGCCATGCTCCTCACGGCCTGCGTCACGGAGCGGTACACCGTCGAGGCATTGACCATGAGCAGCGCGGTGGCCACGGCCACGTATGAGCGCTCTCCATGAATCCAGAGAGTGGTGATCTCCCAGGCGAGCAGCGCCGCGATCAGGTTCTTGACCCCGTGCACCAGGGCATTCCAGCCCCAGCCGCGGCGGGCCGTCTCGACAAGTCGCGACAGCAGCGGCCACAGGCCCGCCAGTGATGGTGCCCGACCTTGCCGCCGAGCAATAGTTGAATATTGCACAATAAACAGGGTGGCACAGTTTGTCCGGTTCGACCGAGTGGCCTCCCCCACAACACTCCCAGCGGTCGGACCTGCCCCGTTCCCGCAGCAGGTCAGGGCCGGAACTCGGGCCGGGCTATGAGGATGGCCACGTCATCGTGGTCGCCCGGATCACGCAGTGTGTCCAGAAGCCGGTCGCACGTCTCCTCCAGGGAACAGCCGGAGCCGTCGAGCACGCCGAGCAGGAGGTCGAGGCGCGCGTCGATGGCGTCGCGGCGCGTTTCGACCAGGCCATCCGTATAAAGGACAAGCTGGTCGCCCGGCCACAGAGGCACGGTGGTCGCTTCGAAGGGGACGCCGCCGACCCCGAGGGGTGGGCCCGAGGGCAGGTCGAGCAGTTCGGAGGGCCTGCCGGAGGGAGTCAGCGCAGGGGGCAGGTGTCCGGCCGCGGCAATGCGGCACGAGTTGCTGTGCGGGTCGTACTCGGCGTAGATACAGGTGGCCAGGGACGGCTCCAGATCGGCGGTGATCCTGTCGAGGTGCTGCAGCACCTGAGCGGGTGGGAGGTCCAGGCCGGCCAGTGTGGCGGTGGCGGTGCGCAGACGGCCCATGGCGGCGGCCGCGTCGATGCCGCTGCCCATCACGTCACCCACCACGAACGCGGTCCTGTCCCGCGCGAGAGGGATGACGTCGAACCAGTCACCACCGATCTCGGTAGAAGTTCCGGCAGGCTGATAGCGGGTGGCGATCTCCAGACCCGGGGGCGGCGTCGGCCGCGGCAGCAGGCTTCGCTGGAGCGTCACCGCGGTGTTGCGGACGCTCTGGTACAGGCGCGCGTTGTCGAGGGAGACCGCGGTCCGGCCGGCGAGCTCACCGGCCAGCGTGACGTCGTCCGCGGTGAAGGCCGGCTGACTGCCGCCCCGCATCAGACCCAGGACTCCGAACGCCTCACCATGAGCGGCCAGCGGTATCGCGAGATACGAGTGGATGCCGACACCGGCCAGGCAGGCGGCGGCTCCGGCGTCACGGGCGATGCGCGCCAGGTCCCATTCCTGCACGCGAGCCACCAGGATCGGCTGACCGGTCTGTACGCATTGCGCGGCCAGCCGGTCCGCGTCGTACCGCACCAGTTCGTCGACCGTTCCGACGGCTCGGGCCGCCTCTGTGAGGTGGGCAGCCTTCACGGCGAGGGTACGAAAGATCGCCGGGCCGCCGTCAGGAGTCGCGGGGCGACGCTCGTCCAGGGCGGAGTCGAGTACGTCCACGACCGCGACGTCGGCGAGTTCGGGCACCGCGACATCAGCCAGCTCACAGGCCGTCTGTTTGATGTCCAGGGTGCTGCCGATACGGGCGGAGCCCTCGGCGATCAGGGCCAGGCGCTGCCGGGCCTGGGCCGCCGCCGTGATCGCCACGTGCCGATCGGTGACATCGACCAGCGATGTGGCGAGACCCAGGATCTGGCCATTGGGGTCCTCCAGCCGGTAGACGGACACGGACCAGGCGTGATCGTTGTCAGGATCGGCCGGGGTACGGCTGACGGTGTACTTGTCGACCTGAGGGCGGCCGGTCGCGAGCACTTCCCTGAGTGCCGCCTCGGACGCGTCAATGGTGCCGGAGGGCAGGACCTCGCGGAAACCCCGGCCGATGTGGTCCTCGGCGGGCACACCGTGCATCCGTTCCATCGCTGGATTGACAGCCACGAAACGCAGGTCGGTGTCCAGGACGTCCAGCCCGATCGGCGACTGGGCAATCAGTTGTACGGCCAATGCCACATCCCATCCCACCTCACGCACTTTCGACGCGTCGGTGAGTACACCCAGGGCGTAGATGCCTGCCTGCTCGTCCGACAACAGGGAGTTGCGGAATTCCACCAACCGCGAGCTGCCGTCCTTGTGCCGGGCGGGAAAGACACCGGCCCAGGCGCGGCCGGTCTCCATCATCTGCTCCCAATGGCCGACCGCCAGGTCCCTGTAACGGTCGTCGACCAGCAGCTCTGCCGCATGCCGGCCCAACACGTCCTGCGCGGAATAGCCCAACAGCTCCTCGGCCTGCGGACCCCACAACACGATCCGCCCGGCCGCATCCAGCGCCACCACAGCCACACCGAGCGTATCCAGCACCCCGCTCGGCCGCTCCAGCCGAGCGCCCGGCGAGTCCCTTCCGGCACCGAATGATCCCGCTCCACTCATCCCAGGTGCTCCTTCCCCCGGAAGCGCAATGTGCGCCCAGCGCAAGGACCCGCAACTGCAAGCGCTGGGATGGATTCCCGTGCCTCGGTGCTTGCTTCCATATTCCCCTGAGACGACCGGGGGCGCATGACGCCCGTCCGGCGGCCGCGGCATGTGAGCCACGGAAATATTCCGACGCAATCGCCACCCGCTTCATGGTCCTCCTCACACGGAAAATAGTTTTCTGTTCAACTACATCGCTGTAGTGTCGCAAGTGCCTGGTCAAAGGCAGCCCGTGACTCCGTTCATACAGGCCACGGGGCAAGCAAGGAGGAAAGATCATGGCTTACACGTTTGCGCGTCGGGCTGCCGTCGCGGTGACCTCGGTGGCAGTCGCAGCGGCCGGAATCCTCGCCACCGGCGGTTCCACCTCGGCAGCGACCCCCACGGCCGGAGACCGGCCTGCCGCCGTTTCCCACTCCGTTCTGTCCGCCGACGCCCATCACCAGAGCTGGTCCGGCCGCTGGGACGAGCACGGCCATGACGGTCGTGGTCACCGGGCCCACCACCACGCCGGACACCGCCACGATGGACACGGCCACTGGGTCCGGGACCACGACGACCGCGGCCGTTACCGGGTGAGCGACGACGACGCCCGTCGCCAGTGGGTCGTCGACCAGATCAACTGGCTCCACGACCGCGACGCGCGCCGCTGATCCGGCGGAACACCGCGGGCCCATGGGCCGCCGAGCGCAGGCCCGACCCGTTCGCAGCAGGACCGTCAGATGGTTCCGGGCCCGCCCCGGACCGACCACCTCGGGGGCACTTGTCTCCCGCACCGGACCGGCAGTCCGATGCGGGTCCACCGGCCATGGATGGCCACCGGTGGAAATCGGAGTACGGCTGGGGAGCCGTACTCAGCCGCGGGGCGGAATTCGCGGTCGCTCAACGGACAGCAGCGACCGGTTCACCGAATTCCGCCCCGTTTCTCTTCGCGGGCCCGCACCGACCCGTTGCCGCCCTGGACCCACCGTTCGGCATGCGCAGCGGCGGCGATCAGCCCGGCCCGGGAAGTGGCGGCCGGGCCTCCGTACGACACCCCGCCCGCTAACGCGCGACGGCGAGGACGAGGGACGCGACGGCCAGCCCCAGGTAGCAGCCGGGAAACGCGATGTTGTGGAACACGCGCGTACGGATGTGCGTGGCGACGGCGCCGACGAAGAAGCAGGACGAGCCCCGTCGCCGCGGCGACTCCGACGACCTCGACCCCCAGGAGCCCGAGCAGGAGCCCGGCGGCTCCGGCGGCCTTGAGCGCGGCCAGCCACGGGAGCCAGGACTGCAGGAGGCCCACCTCGGCCGAGTTGGCGAGCACGAACTCCGCCCTCGCCAGATCCGCCACGGCGATCCCGGCGTTGGCCACGATCGTGAGGACGGTGATGATCACGTAAGCGGTGAACACGCGCCCCTCCTTCCGGCCTCTCCGTCCTCTTCGACCTCGCCAGCCGGTTCGCAGCGAGCGACAGCGAGCGAGAGACCCTGCGTGCGCTCGGCACGACAAGCCTCGCCGGGCATCAGCTCGCCGTCCAATACCTGCATCCATAACCTGGCGGCATGGATGTCGACACACGGCTGCTGCGCTACTTCCTCGCCGTCGCGGAAGAGGGCAGCCTGACCCGCGCCGCGGAACAGCTGTTCGTCTCCCAGCCCGCGCTGACCAAACAGATCAAGCAGCTGGAGAACCGGCTCGGAGCACCACTGTTCACTCGGTCCCGCAACGGCATGGCCCTGACCGGACCGGGCCGGGTCCTGGCCGAGCGGGCGCCCGCCCTGCTGGCCGGCTGGGACCAGATGTTCCGGGAGACGAAGAGCACGGCCAGCCGGGCGGCCCACGTGCTGCGCGTCGGTTTCGTGGCCAGCGCCGCCAACGAGGCGACCCAGCAGATCGTCGCGGAGTTCACCCGCCGCCGGCCGGGCTGGCGGGCCGACATGCGGCAGGCCGCCTGGTCGAACCCGACCGCCGGACTTGCCGACAAAGACGCCGACGTCGCGCTGTTGCGGCTACCCTTCCCCGCCCAGGACACCCTGCAGGTGGCGGTGCTGTTCACCGAGCCCCGCTGGGTCGCGCTCCCCTCGGCGCACCCCTTCGCCTCGCGCGACCTGATCCCCTTCCGGGACCTGCGGGACGAGCCGTTCGTGGCGGCCCCGCCCGAATCGGGCTGGTGACGGGAGTACTGGCTGGCCACCGACGAACGCGAGGGCCGGCCGGTCCGCATCGGCGCCGTCACCGACCGGCCCGACGACTGGCTCAGCGCGATCGCCAATGGTTACGGCATCGCTCTCGCCCCCGAATTCGCCTCCCGCTTCTATGCCCGTCCGGGCATCACCTACCGCCCCGTCAGCGGCGTCACTCCGAGCCGAGTGGGTGTCGTCTGGGCCCCCGTCGACGACACCGATCCCGTCGTTCAGGATTTCGTCCGCTGTTGTCTGGACACGATGTCCCCGCAGGACGCGACCGCCATGTGACGGCACCGTTCCCCCGTACGAACCGGCCGCGCCACTCGTACGGACGAAGTGCGGCGGAGGTCCGTCCGACAGCCGATGCCCCTCCCCACTGCACCGATGAACGACCTTTCGCCCGCGTGTGAGCAGGTATCAGGCAGTCGCCCATCCAGGCGAACAGCACACCAATTCACCTGCATGCGAAGGCTGTCGATATGTCGTCAGCCTGCACCTGAATGCCGCACGGCCGACCGTCATCCCAATCCGTGCCGCGACGTCAGCTTTCCCTTGTGCCCGATATGACAGGAATTGAGGGCGTAAGTACGTTCAATTGCGGGTCGACTGCTCAGCCGGCCCTCCTGAACAGGAGAACTGACATGACCAGACGTTCCACCGCGATCACCGTCGCCATGGCGGCGGCCGCGGCCCTGACCACCACCGGCAGCACCTTCACCTCGGCCGCGACCACCGAGCACACCCAGGCGGCCCCGACCGTCCAGCGCGCCGCCGTCCCCGCCGCACCCCCGGCTGCGGCTTCGGCCGCAACCCCCGACGACAGGGGCGACACAGGAAATAGCAACGGGAGCGGTGGCAACGACGGGGGCCGGGGCGACGAAGGCCAGGGCGACGAGGGCCGAGGGTCCGGCGAGGGCCGGGGCGACGAGGGCCGCGGGTACGGCGAAGGCCGTGGCGACGAAGGAGGGGGCGGCGGCGGCCGAGGTGACGAGGGTCGAGGCGGCGGCGAAGGCCGAGGCGGCGGCGGTCGCGGCGACTACGGCCGGGGCTACTACGAAGGCAGGATCCACTTCAACGAGCGCACGTACTCCGCCTACCCCGGCGGCTGCATCACCGCAGTCAGCGGCCTCGGCTCCACGAGCTTCAACATCTACAACGACAGCCGCAGGACCGTCGAGGTCTTCAGCGGGGCGACCTGCGACAACGGTGCCCCCATCGCCACCGTCGGACCTCACGGCGCCACCAACGGCGTGTTCCCGCGGCGCGTCGAAGGCGGCATGTACATCCCGTTCGGAGTGGGTGGGAGCTTCCGGGTCGTCGAGGACTACTGGGGCTACGGAGGTTACGGGGGCTATGGGGGCTACTGACCGATCGGCACAGGACCCCGGCCCACCGGAAACGGGCCGGGGCCCTGGTCCGGGCGCTTCGGCATCAGTAGGCGGAGTTGACGTTGTCGATGGAGCCGTAGCGGTGGGCGGCGTAGTTGGCGGCCGCGGTGATGTTGGAGACGGGGTTGGTCAGGTCGTGTGCGGTTCCGGCGACGTGGTAGGCGTTGAACGTCGGCTGGATGACCTGGAGGAGGCCCTTGGAGGGGGTGCCCTTCTGGGCGTTGATGTCCCAGTTGTTCTGGGCGTTGGGGTTGCCGCTCGACTCGCGCATGATGTTGCGGTGCAGGCCCTCGTAGGTGCCGGGGATGCCCTTGGCCTTCATGATGGCCAGGGATTCCTTGATCCAGCCGTCGAGGTTGTTGGCGTAGCCCTTGCCGCCCTGGCTGCCGTCCGTCGAGATCTTGGCCACGGAGGCGACACCGGCCGGGGCCGCTTCGGCAGCCTGCGCGGAGGTCGAGACCATGGTGAGCGCCGCGGCGGCGGCACCGGCGGTGGCTATGCCGGCGACGGTCACCTTGCGGAGGCGGGCGATGCGGCTGATACGGGTCTGCGTCTGCGTGGTCATACGGAAGCAACTCTCCTGTCCGGGGGGTGTCGCGGTGTCCCGCAACGACAGCCATCGTTAGCGGCGGACCCACCCCGTGGCAAGAATGTGACGTACTACCCAACATCGGAGTAATGTCCGAAATGAACCGATCACGACCGGTTACGTGAGGTTCGGACAGCCCCGGCACTCCTACCCGCCCTAGTATGTGATCCAGCTCCTATGGGTGGCATCACATCCACAGGGGCCCCGGCAGGCATGACGCGCCGTGCTCGTGTTCATCCGCTCGCCGTGCTCCTCCAGAGCGATCCGGGTCGAACGTTCGGACCGGCGCACGACGGTGCGCGCGAGATGGACCGAGGGCGGAGCGCAGCCGGCAGGCGGCCTCGGGTGGAGGATTTGTCCGGATGTCCCCGCGTCAGGTTGACGAGCACCTCGCCGTCGAGCCTCGGGACCGGTGGCGGCGAAGAGTACGTCGGGGTTGCAGAGAGCCGACGGGTCGGCGAGGTGGGCGCCGAGGACGGACGTCACGGATTCGGCGGACCACCCCGCAGCCCCGGGCCCGGCTTCTGCTCCCGCATGATCAGACAGCTGCTGAGGGCCGTGGCCACCAACTGCCCCTGCGTGTCGGTAATGGCGGCCCGGGCGAGCGCGGTCCTGCGGCCGAGGTGCTCGACCGAGCCCGTGCACGTCAGCCGACCGGTCAGGAGGCTGACGGGACGCAGGAACTTCACCGTCAGATCCAGGCTGGTGTACGCGTCGCCGGGCGGCAGCATCGTGTGAACCGCGCAGCCGGCTGCCGAGTCGAGCAGGGTGGACAGGACACCGCCGTGCACCGTGCCGAGGGTGTTGTAGTGGTGTTCGGCGGGAGTGAGCGCGAAGGTGGCACTCCCCTCGGAGACGCTGATCAGGTCCACGCCCAGCATTCCGGCGAAGGGCGGCGGTGCGATCGCGCCCTCGACGACGGCGGACAGGATCTCAAGACCCGATCTGCCGTCGGCCCACGCGGCGACAGCCCGTGGATCCTCCCAGGAATGGGTCCGCTGCCGTTCGGCGGACTGGCCTCTGTTCTCGGTCATGAGGCTCGTCCTAGAGGCGTCGTTCGGCGACGTGCTGTCGGTTCGGTCAGGGCGGCGGCGTGACCACGGACACCGAGCCGGTGATCCATCGGAGGCCCTTGCTCTGATCGTCCGAGCTTAAACTTATTAACTTTCTTTAAGCAAGTAAACTTGACTCATCTCCGGCTGGTGCAGGTGGCCAAGGACCTGGAACGGAGATGATGATGTCCAGCACTCTTCCGGGAAGCACAGAAGGAGGGCGGGTTCCCATGCCCCAGCGCCAGGACTGGTCGAACTATCCGTGTCCGGTGGCGCGGTCGGTGAACATCGTGGGCGACCCGTGGGCCGTGCGCATCATGTGCGAGGCCATGGTGGGCGTACGCCGGTTCGACGACTTCCGCGCCCGGCTGCGTGTCGCGGACAACGTCCTCAGCCGCAGGCTGCACCAACTGGTCGAGTCCGGGCTGTTGCGCCGCTCGGTCTACCGCGGCAGACAACGTACGCACCACGAGTATCTGCTGACCGAGGCCGGGGCGGATCTGCTCCCGGTCCTCAACGCTCTTGCCGTGTGGGGCGAGAAGCACACCGCCGCTCCGGGCCCGGAAGGACATCTGGCCATCGTGCACAGCGAGTGCGGTCAGGTCAGTACCCGGGCCGAGGTCTGCAGCAACTGCGGTCACAACCTTGTCGCCGCGAATACGTCATGGCTGCGGCGGTGGAAGACCACTGAGCCCGTCGCGGTCCAGTCGGCGAGTTGACGGCGGCCGTACGGGATACCTGCCGAGGCACTACGTGCGCGGCGGGACGCGGACCCGTCGGGCTGGGCGGTTCCGTCTGCCGAAGCTCTAGCTCATCGCGGTTCCCGTCCCCAGGACCGGTGACGTGCCGCCCGTACGGCGGGCTCCTGCGGCGAGAAGTGCGGCGGCTGTCTCCGGATGGGGGCCCTTCGTCGCCCAGTCGAGCGGGGAGTGGCCCGTCCCGTGGTCTTCGCGCAGGTCCGGGTCGGCGCCGTGGGCAAGGAGTGCCCGAACCGTCTCGGTGTGGCCCCAGCAGGCGGCCGCGCACAGCGGCGTACCCTCTGCGCCGTGGCCGCTTTCGGTGTCGGGAGAGGCTCCGGCTGCCAGCAGGCAGCGGACGGTGTCGGCGGCTCCCTGGACCGCTGCCGCGTACAGAGGAGTCGTGCCGTCAGCGTCGGACGCGTCGGGATGGGCTCCCTCCCGCAGGAGTGCGCCGACGCGGGCGGTATCGCCGGACATCGCGGCCCCGACGAGACGTCTCGACAGTTTCTTCTGCTGTCTGCGGTTCATGGCCGCTCAGATTAGCCGCAAGCCCGCACGAGGACGGAGAGCCGTTCATCGCAGGACCGGTGTCACCGGCCGTTCCTTCTCACCGACCGCTCCCCTCTTCGGTGAGTCGAGCGAAATCGGTGACGACGGGGGCGAGTTCGCCGCGAAGCCACAGGGGGAAACTGGTCGCGGTGGTGCGCGTCCCCCGGGATTCCGCGGGCGCCCAGAGGGACGATCCAGAGGCTGTTCTCGCGGCGGGACAGGTCCCAGACGTACCGGGCGGACGGGCCGCGTGCGCTGAGGTCGGTGACACCGGGTGCGCTTGAAGTGGCCAGTACGCAGTCATGGTCACCTCCCAGTCCGGGCCACGTATCGGCGCTGACGGCCGGGAGAACACGGCAGGGGGCGAGACGGCGGAGTTCGCCCCATGGCACGGGTTCCTCGGCCGCGGCCTCGGCCAGGCGGTACGTACGATTCCCCGGACGTCGAGGCCGGGAAGCCGGTCGGTGGTCAGCAGGGTCTCCAGCGCGAAGGCGACCTTCGAGGTGAGACTCAGCCAGGGTTCGAACACGTCGGGATACGGCAGAGGCTCGGCAAGGACCTTCAGCTGCGGGGCGGCCGCGAGCCGGCGGGTGACGGCCGAGCGCAGGCGAGCGTAGTCCGCCGCGGCGATGCTGTCGGCCCGCATATGGCGGTCCCAGGACAGCAGACGCTCCCTCAGCCGCTCGGCATCCGGGTCGAGATCATCCAGCAGCACCACCTGTTCCAGGAGCGGCCCCGCCGCCTTGAGATGAGTGTCCATGTGGATGGCCGTCAGGTCCGGGGCCGTCCAGTCCAGCGACTCCCGCAGCAGTGCTTCGATACGGTCGGCCCGGTGCGGCGGCGCGAACTCCACGCCGAGCGGGCCGGCAAGGCCTCGGGCGTTCGCCATCACGGCGATGCCGTCGACCTCGGCACGGGGCGTGTCGTGGCGCCCGTGCCAGTCGTGCCCTTGCTGCCAGGCGGGCACGAACCGCAGCCAGTTGTCACGATGGCGGGTGGGTACGTGTCCGGCCACCCGGTGCAGCAGCCCTCCGGACGAGTCGGCGGCGTGCACGACGTTGACCGGCTCGATCCAGCGATCGAGCGCGCGGTCCACGTCCTGGACGGTACGGGCCCGGAGCAGGGCGGGTATCACGTCGAAGCCGAGGTCCGCGGTGACGCGCGGCGGGTAGCGCAGACTGATCCCTCCCGCGACGACGGTCGGTTCCGTGTCCGGACCGGGCGCGTCTTCGAGGCAGTCGATGATGACCGGGCCGCGCTCCGTCTCGATCACATCGATGCCGACCGGTTCGCCTTCCGCGACCTCGATGTTCTCCCGGTGGTGGTCGGCCTGCCGCCACCCGTCGGGACCCAGCGCCTCGATGCGGCCGTCCACGCGGCGCAGCCGCTCCCGGTACAGGTCGTGGTAATCGGACATGGCGTTGGTGATCGCCCAGGCAACGGTTCCGGTGTGACCGAAGTGGGCGATACCGGGGACTCCGGGGACGGCATCCGCGCCGAGGGACGCGGCGGTGGTGCCCTGGGAGCGGTGCCGCTCCACCTCGATCTGCCAGGCCCGGTCCGACGCGGCGTTCTCGCCCTGTCCGAAGGCCAGTTGCAGAGCGTCGGACGCCCGGAGATGCGGAATACCCCAGTCATCCCGGTAGGTCTTGATCATCTCTCGGCCTTCCCTCTCGCCACGCATTAGAACTTAGGTTAGCCTGACCTTATTGGGGTGTCGATCAAGGGGAGCGCCGTGGCACGCGGTTCGCAGGGCATGGCCCTCAAGCTGATGCGAGGCGCACCACGGACGGACGCGGGCACGCTCGCCCCGGAGTCGACCCGACTGGAGGAACTCCGAGGCCGGACCGTCGTCATCAAGTTCGGCGGCAACGCCATGGTGGACAAGGAGCTCAAGCGGACCTTCGCCCAGGATGTGGTGGATCTGTGGCACGCGGGCGTGCACCCGGTCGTCGTGCACGGCGGCGGTCCGCAGATCAACGCCATGCTCGACCGGCTCGATCTGGAGTTCCGCTTCGAGGCGGGCCTTCGGGTGACGACGCCCGAGGTCATGGACGTGGTCCGGATGGTGCTGACCGGCCGGGTCCAGCGGGAGTTGGTGGGACTCATCAACGCTCATGGGCCGTTGGCGGTGGGGATGACGGGCGAGGACGCGCACACCATGACCGCCGTGCGGCGCCAGGCATGGGTGGACGGCGAGCCCGTGGACATCGGGCTGGTCGGCGACATCACCGAGGTGGACCCGGACACCGTGCGGGCCTTGCAGGAGCAGGGCCGCATCCCGGTGGTCTCTCCCGTGGCGCGGGGGACGGACGGACAGGTCTACAACATCAACGCCGACCTCGCAGCGGCGGCGCTGGCCGTCGCCCTCGACGCGGAGAAGCTGGTCATGTTGACCGATGTCGAGGGGCTCTACCTCGACTGGCCGCACAGCACCGAGGTGATCGGACGCCTGACAGCAAGTCAGTTGAGCGAGTTGCAGCCGGGGTTGACGAGCGGGATGCTCCCCAAGATGGAGGGGTGCCTGCGAGCCGTGCGGGCCGGTGTGCGCAGCGCACACGTACTGGACGGCCGGGTGCCGCACTCGGTATTGCAAGGCATCTTCTCCGGTGACGGGTCCGGCACCACCGTGGTCCCGGACCAGGAGGAGGAATCCGCGCACCCCGCGGCCACGTCCTGACCCTTCGGCCCGTCGGGGACGAGCGCCACGACGCGCCGAAGGAACACGGCCGTGAAGCAGACTCCGGCACCGCCGGGCCCTCGGCGGTCACAGGGCGCAGGCCAGGACCCGTGAATTCCTCTTGGGGTCGAGGGAGTTCACCCAGGACTCCGGTGCCGGGCGCACACCGGCCGGGACGAAGCCGAAGCGGAGGAAGAGGTCCCCACCCCCTGTCGTCGCGGTGAACAGGGCCTCCAGAGAATGGGACTTCGCCCTGGCCAGCGCAGCGCGCAGGAGCAGACCACCCAGCCCTTGGCCCTGACTGCCGGGCGCCACGCAGAAGTTGTACAGAACGCCCGTCGGTGCACGCCCGCACGCCGGGTCGGCGGGGTGCACGCGCAGCCCCAGACAGCCACCCAGGACCCCGCCGGGAGCCTCCACGACCAGGAAGTCGGCCGCGTCCGAGGCATAGAGGGAGAGAGGGCGCTCACGCAGAGCCCCCGACCGCACGAACGGCCGGGACAGGGACGCGAGAGCTCTCGCGTCCCTGCGGTGCGCGGGGCGTACGAGGAATGCCGCGTGCGCAGAGGTGGGGGCATGGCGCGAAGTGGCCGTGGTCACGGCTTCCCTTTCCTTGCGGCGCCGACGTACACGGTGGGCGGCTCCGTCGCCGCGTGCCACCGGGGACACCGAGAGAAGGTTAGCCTTACCTAAATTTGCGCGCCACATCGCCGTCCAGCAAGGATGGCCGGCATCGCGCGGCCCCCGGCTCACCACTCGTCATCGCCCTCCAGCCAGGTCCCCACAACTTCGATGTCCCCGATCCTGGACACGTCCACCCGGCGGGGGTCGTCCCCGAGCATTACCAGGTCCGCGCGCTTGCCGGCGGTGAGGCTGCCCGCGTCGGATTCCCAGTGGCAGGCACGGGCCGCCTCGGTGGTGTAGGCGCGCAGGGCTTCCTCGACTCCGATCGCCTCCGCGCCGCCGATGGTCCGTCCCGACTGCGAGAGGCGTTCGACCATGAACTGGACGGCCCGCAAGGGCGCTCCGTCGGCGACGGGACGGTCGGAGCTGGCGACGAGGCGTACACCGTGGTCGAGGAAGCCGCGGCCCCGGTAGAGCCAGTCCGCCCGGTCCTGCCCCATGACGGTGGCGTAGTCGTCCCCGTAGTAACGCAGGAAGTTCGGCTGGACCACGACGGTCACCCCGAGGGCCGCCAGCCGGGGCAGTTGGTCGGGGCGGACGAGGCCAGCGTGCTCGACGCGGTGGCGTGCTTCCGGGCGGGGGCTGAGTTTCTGCGCCTTCTCCAGAGCATCGAGGGCAACATCGACGGCCCGGTCGCCGATGGCGTGGATCGCGAGCTGCCAGCCCGCGATGTGCCCCTCCACGATGGTGTCCTCCAACACCTGCCGCTCGTCCTGCAGTTGGCCGCAGGTATCGGTTCCGTCGTAGGGGCCGGTCAGTGCGGCCGTACGCGCCATCATGCCGCCGTCGGTGAATACCTTGAGTGCGCCCAGGGAGAGCGCGCCGCCACCGAATCCCGTACGCAGGCCCAGGCTCAGGGCCCTGTTCGTGGTGTCCTCCGGCGCGGTGCTCACCGGGCCGAGGGCGTCGGCCGCGGCCATGAGCTGGACCCGTATCGGCAGCCTGCCCGTTTCGTGGGCGAGTTGGTAGGCCGCGGCCTCGATGGGGGTACGCCCGAAGAGCCGTCCGCCGACACCCGCCTCGACGCAGGCCGTCACCCCTTCGGAGCGGCATACGCGGGCGGCGTGTTCGATCGCCGCGGCCAGTTCGGCGAGCGAGTGAGGGGGCCTGACCTCGAGCGCCGCGCCCATCGCCCCCTCGACGAGGAAGCCGTCGACGTGGGGTGTGTCCGCGGGCAGCCGCTCCAGGACCGCGGTGTTCACCAGGCAGGCGTGGCCGGAGATGTGACCCAGGTACACCTTGCGCCCGAGACTGACGGCGTCCAGGTCCCGTGCCGTCAGCGGGCGGTCCAGGGTGCGCTGGTCGTAGCCGCCGAAGTCCACCCAGGCGTCGGCCGGCACCCGGGCCACCGCGTCACCCACAACCCGCAGCACGTCGTCCGCGCGTGTGCTCGGGGCAACACTGGGCGCCGACGCCTTCAGCCCCGCCCATGTCAGGTGTACATGGCTGTCGATGAAGCCGGGGAGCACCACGGCGCCGTCCAGGTCGCGGGTCCGTCGTGCGGGAAGTCCTGCCACTTCCTCGTCCAGGCCGACGATGCGTCCGCGCCAGATCCCGAGTTCGCGGGCGACAGGGCGGGCCGGGTCCATCGTGATGATGCGGGCGTTGGTGATCCGCGTGGACAGCAAGAGCAACTCCTTCGAGTCCTTCCCGGCGAACAGCCGTTCCCCGGGCCCGGGATGCACAAGTAAGGTTCACCTTATAAGGGAGCTTCGGCAGGCACCCGGGCCACGGACCCATCACTCACCCCGGCCGCGTCCTCGCCCCGCCAAGGGGGTGGTCAAGGACAGGAATTGAAGTTAGCCTTACCTAAGTACGCGAGCTGGGCTTCCCCATGTTGTGAACCACCGGTCCGGAGGAATGCGTGAGCAAGGCGGACCCGCGCGGCCGGAGGGTTCTGCGACGCGCCGTGCGTGAACAGCGCCGTGATGTGGCACTGGGAGCAGTCCTGGGCATGGGCCACCAGACGGGCGAGGCCCTGGTGCCGGTGCTCATCGGTCTGGCCATCGACGAGGGGGTCGTGGACGGCGACGTTCCGGGGCTCCTGTTGTGGCTCGGGATCCTGGCGGCCGTCTACGTGGGCCTCTCCTTCAGCTTCCGCGGCAGTGCGCGCGCGGGTGAACGCGCTTCCCTGACCGCCGCACACCGCCTCAGGACCAAGGTGATCGGTCGCGTCCTGGCGCCCGAAGGCGGGGCGGAGGAAGGCCGGTTGCCCGGCGAGCTGGCCAACATCGCGACGGAGGACGCCAAACGGGTCGGCGCCGTCACAATGGCGTTGATCGTCGGCATCGCGTCAGCGACCGGACTGGCGGTCGGCGCCGTCGTACTGCTGCGCGTGTCTTTTCCGCTCGGTCTGCTCGTCCTGCTGGGCACCCCCTTGCTGCTGTGGCTCGGCCATCTGCTGAGCAAGCCCCTGGAGCGGCGCAGCGAGACCGAACAGGAGCAGGCCGCCATGGCCTCGGGTGTGGCGGCGGACCTCGTGGCGGGACTGCGGGTACTCAAGGGCATCGGTGCCGAGCCCGCGGCCGTCCACCGCTACCGGCGTATCAGCGGGCAGTCGCTGACGGCCACCTTGCGCGCGGCCCGGGCCGAGGCCTGGCAGAACGCGGTCGTGACCATCCTGACCGGTGTGCTCCTGGCCCTGGTGGCACTCGTGGGCGGGCGGCTCGCGGCAGACGGCGACATCGGCATCGGCGAACTCGTCTCCTCCGTCGCGCTCGCCCTCTTCCTCATCGGCCCGCTGTCCGAGTTCTCCTGGGTCAACGCCGAGCTGGCCCAGGGCCGTGCCTCCGCCGCCCGGATCGCCGACGTCCTCGACGCCGACAGGGCGGTGTCCCCCGGACCGTCGTCCGGACGCACCGTCCCGCTCCGGGCCGACGGCCGACCGGGCCCGCCGGGCCTGCCACTGCGGCTGCGCGGCCTGTCGCACGAGACCCTGCGTGGCCTCGATCTCGACATCGCCGCCGGTGAGACGGTCGGCATCGTCACCACCGACCCCGCCGACGCATCGGCGCTGCTGCGCTGCCTCGGCCGCCTCTGCGACCCCGACGCCGGAGCCGTCGAACTGGACGGTACGGAACTCACCGCGCTGGGCCTGGCCGAGGTGCGCGCCGCGCTCCTCGTCGCCGAGCACGACGCGGACCTGTTCGAGGGCACCCTCCTGGAGAACGTCACCGCCGCGGCACCCTCCGGCGCCCGCGCCGACCGCTCCGCGCGGGTCACCGCCGTACTCACCGCGTCCGCGACGGACGAGGTCGTTCGCACCCTGCCCGACGGCGCCGACGCGGCCGTCACCGCGCGCGGGCGCTCGCTCTCCGGCGGCCAGCGGCAACGGGTCGCCCTGGCAAGGGCGCTCGCCGCCGACGCCCCGGTCCTCGTCCTGCACGAACCCACCACGGCCGTCGACGCCGTCACGGAGGTCCGCATCGCCACCGGGATCAAGGAGGTGCGCGAAGGCCGCACCACCGTGCTGGTGACCAACAGCCCCGCGCTCCTCGCCGTCGCCGACCGGGTCGTCCTCCTCGACGGCGGCCGGACCGCCGCGGCAGGCGGCCATGAACAGCTCGTCCACGAGTGCGCCGCCTACCGTACGGCGGTCCTCGCATGACCGAGTCGCAGCCGCAACCCCTGACCGAAGCCGGCCCCGTCCCCGATACCCGCCGCGGCCCCGTCCCCGGGGCACGGGCCGAGCAGCGGTCCGGATCCCGGAATCCGTCCCCGGCGGACGCCGGCACCACAACCGGTACCGCAGCCGCCGACAGGGGTGTGCCCACGCTGCTCCCCGTCGCCACACCCGCCCGCACCCGTGCCGTGGTCGCCCAACTGCTGCGCCCACAGCGGCGCCTGGCCCTGACCGCGTTCGCCGTGATGGTCGGCTCCACCGCCGTCGGCCTGCTGGTGCAGCCGCTGCTGGGCCGGATCGTCGACCTGGCCGCCGACCACGGGTCCGCCGACGCGGTCACCACCACGGCCGCGCTGCTGGTGGCCGTCGCCGTGGCACAGGGCGTCACCACCGGGCTCGGGCTGTCCCTGATCTCCCGGCTCGGCGAGACGACACTGGCCAGGCTGCGCGAGAAGTTCGTCGAACGGGCGCTGGGCCTGCCCCTGGAACGGGTCGAGAAGGCCGGTGCCGGAGACCTGACCGCCCGGGTCACCGCCGACGTGTCGCTCATCGCGGAGGCCGTGCGCGGGGCCCTGCCCGAGCTGGCCCGGTCCCTGCTGACCATCGTCCTCACCCTGGGGGCGCTGGCGCTGCTCGACTGGCGGTTCCTGCTGGCCGCGCTGCTGGCGGTGCCCGTGCAGGCGGCCACCGCGCGCTGGTACGCCAGCCGTGCCGTACCCCTCTACGCCCAGCAGCGGGTGGCGGGCAGCGCACAGCAGCAGCAGCTGCTCGACACCGTCGGGGGCAGCTCGACAGTGCGGGCGTTCCGGCTGGAGCGGGAGCACACCGAGCACGTCGCCGAGCGGTCCCGGTCCCTGGTGGCGCTGATGATGCGCGGGGTCCGGCTCGTGCTCGGCTTCTACAGCCGTCTGCACATCGCCGAGTACATCGGGCTCGCGGCCGTCCTCGTCACCGGCTGCTGGCTGGTCGGCCGGGGTGCGGCGTCCGTCGGTACGGCGACCGCGGCGGCCCTGTACTTCCACAGCCTGTTCACGCCCGTCAACGCGGCCCTCGTACTGCTGGACGACGCCCAGTCGGCCATGGCGGGCCTGGCGCGGCTCGTCGGGGTCACCGACCAGCCGCCGCCCGCAGAGCCGGCCCGCCCGGCGGCAACCGGCGACGCGGAGGTCACCGTGCGCGGGCTGAGCCACGCCTACCGGCCCGGTCACCCGGTGCTGCGCGACATCGATCTGACGATCCGCCACGGGGAGCGGGTCGCGCTCGTCGGTGCCAGTGGGGCGGGGAAGACCACCCTGGCCCGGCTCGTCGCGGGCATCCAGCAGCCCACCGAGGGCACCGTCCTGGTCGGCGCCGTTCCCCCGGCCGAGCTCGGACCGGGCACCGCGGGCCGGACGATCGCCCTGCTCACCCAGGAGACGCATGTCTTCGCAGGCCCCCTGGCCGACGACCTCCGCCTCGCCCGCCCGGACGCCACCGACGACGAACTGCGCGCCGCACTCCACTCCGTGGACGCGTTGGACTGGGCCGAGGACCTGCCCGACGGCCTGGACACCGTGGTCGGCGACGGCGGTCACCGGCTGAGCGGCGCCCGTACGCAGGCGCTGGCGCTGGCCCGGCTGGTCCTGGCCGATCCGCCCCTGGTGATCCTGGACGAGGCCACCGCCGAGGCGGGCAGCGCCGGTGCCCGCGATCTGGAGAAGGCCGTGGCCCGTGCCCTGGACGGACGGACCGCGCTGATCGTCGCCCACCGCCTCAGCCAGGCAGCGACCGCGGACCGCATCGTCGTCATGGAGAGCGGCCGCGTCGTCGAGACCGGAACGCACGACGAACTACGAGTCGCCCAGGGGCCGTACGCGGCCCTCTGGCAGGCGTGGTCCGACACCCGTTCCTAGCCCCCACTCCCCCACAACCACCGCCCGGTTCAACAGGAATCCTGAAACTAAGGACCACCGATGCCCCGCTTCCGCAGAGTGCCACGGACGGCCGCCGCCCTCGCCTCCGCCCTTGTCATCCTCGCCACCGCCGCGGCCTGCGGCAGTGACGACAAGGACTCCGGCTCGTCGAACGCCGGCTCGAAGGCCGACGCCTCCGGGAAGTCCGCCTTCCCGGTCACGATCGCGCACAAGTACGGCTCCACGACGATCAAGTCCGAGCCGAAGCGGATCGTCACCGTCGGCCTCACCGACCAGGACTCGGTCCTCGCCCTCGGCAAGGTGCCGGTCGGCACCACCGAATGGCTGGGCGGCTACAAGGGTGCCATCGGCCCCTGGGCGTCCGACAAGCTGGGCGGGGGCAAGGCACCCACCGTCCTCAAGGACACCGGCACCGGACCGCAGGTGGAGAAGATCGCCGCGCTCAAGCCGGACCTGATCCTTTCGGTGTACGGCGGGCTCACCAAGGAGCAGTACGAGTCGCTGTCCAAGTTCGCGCCGGTCGTGGCCCAGCCGAAGCAGTACAACGACTTCGGCGTGCCGTGGCAGGAGCAGACAAAGACCATAGGCAAGGCACTCGGGGAGCCCCAGGAGGCGGCCGCGGCGGTCGAGAAGACCGAGGAGAGCATCGCGGCGGCCGTCAAGGAGCACCCCGAGTTCAAGGGGAAGAGCGCTCTGATGGCGACGCCGTACGAGGGCATCTTCGTGTTCGGCAGCCAGGACCCCCGCTCGCGGCTCCTCACCGACCTCGGCTTCAGCCTCCCCGGTGACCTGGACAAGGTGATCGGGGACCAGTTCGGTGCGAACATCAGCAAGGAGCGCACCGACCTGCTCGACCAGGACGCGATCGTGTGGATCGTCGGCGATGTCACCAAGGACTCCGACAAGCTGCACAAGGACGCCTCGTACAAGGATCTGAAGGTGGTCGCCGAGGGCCGCGAGGTCTACGTCGAGGAGACCGGCGACTACGGCAGCGCCACGTCCTTCGGTACGGTCCTCAGCCTGCCGTACGTGGTCCAGCGGCTGGTGCCGCAACTGGCGACGGCCGTGGACGGCGAGTCCGCGACGAAGGTGGAGCAGCCCGCGTCCTGACCCGTGTACGGACGAAGAAAAGGGGAGGGGCCGACTCGGTCGGCCCCTCCCCTTCTTGTGTCAGGAGCCCATCGACTCGGCCAGGCTGCGGGGCCGCATGTCGGTCCACTGGGCCTCGACGTGGTCCAGGCACGACTGGCGCGACTCGGGCCCGTGCACGACTCTCCAGCCGGCCGGCACGTCCGCGAAGTCCGGCCACAGGCTGTGCTGGTTCTCGTCGTTGACGAGCACCAGGTAGACGCCTTCGGGGTCCTCGAACGGGTTGCTCATTCCATTCCTCTCCTCATGGTCCTCTCCGCGCACGCGGCGAGGCCCTCCAGTGCCCGGAACCACGTCTCGGCGAGGTCCTGGACCGTCTCCCGTGGCAACAGCCCTTCCAGATAGGACCAGTGGGCGGCCAGCACCGGCCCGTCCGCCCGGTCCTCGGTCACCACGTTGATGCTCAGGGCGTGGCCCTCCCTCATGGCCGCCTCCGCACCGATGTCGGCCGCGTCCTCCTCGGGCGCGTAGGACCAGTCGGTGTTCTCCGGGATCCCGAACCGGCCCAGGTAGTTGAACTCCACTCGGGCGGGTTCGCGGCTCGCCAGGGCCTCGCGGGTGCGGGGGTTCAGGTGCCGCAGCAGGCCGTAGCCGACGCCGTTCGCGGGGAGCGAAGCCAGGTGTGCGCGCACCCTGCGCACCGCCTCCTCCGCGGCCGGGCCGCCCGTGAACGCATCGGCCGGATCGGCCGGTCCCGCATCGAGCCGGACGGGGAAGACGCTGGTGAACCAGCCGACCGTACGGGACAGGTCGACGCCGTCCCCGCCCAGTTCCTCCTCGCGGCCGTGGCCTTCGAGGTCGACGAGGATCGAGGTGTCCGATCCGCCGGCCCGCCGCCGCCAGTCGGCGAAGGCCAGCGCGAGCCCGGCCAGCAGCACGTCGTTGACCCCTGCGCCGAACGCCGCGGGCACGGCCGACAGCAGCGGTCCGGTGCGCTCGGCGGGCAGGCGCAGCGCGACCTCGTGCCGGGTCGCTCCGGTGTCGCGGTCCGGCTCCCGTTCCCTCGTGAGCGGGAGGGGTTCCGTGCCGCCGTCGAGGACGGCCGTCCACACGGGGAGTTCGGCTTCCCTGCCCGGCGCCTGGGCCAGCTCGGTGAGCAGCCGCGACCAGCGGGCGAAGGAGGTGTCGACGGGAACGAGCCGGGCCGGGCGTCCGGCGGAGACGTCCTGCCAGGCCGCCGCGAGGTCCGGCAGCAGCACCCGCCAGGACACCCCGTCCACGACGAGGTGGTGGGCCATCAGCAGCAGGCGGCCCGGGCTGTCGCCCGCGTCGAACCACACGGCCCTGACCATGGCGCCCGCGTCGGGGTCGAGCAGGGCCCGCGCATGGTGCGCGTGCTCCCTTACGGCTTCGCCCAGCGCGGCCGTGTCCAGGCCGGTGGCGTCGACCCGTTCGATCCATCCGGCCGCGTCGACCGTCCCGGCGGGCGGCACGTGCAGTGACCAGTCCTCGGTGTCCTCGCGGGAGGGCCGTACCAGGGTGGCGCGGAGCAGGTCGTGACGGTCGGCGAGTGCCTGGAGCACGGCGGTCAGGCCGGGCAGGTCCAGGTCCGCGGGGGTGCGGACCAGTGCCGCCTGATGGTAGGTGGCGACGGGGCCGCCCAGTTCGCGCAGCCAGTGCATCACCGGGGTGAGCGGCACGGTGCCGGTGCCGTCGTCCTCGGGGCGCGACGCGGTGGCGTCGGCGGCCTCGGCGACCGCGCCCAGGGCGGCCACCGTGCGGTGCCGGAACACCAGCCTCGGGGTGATCCTGAGGCCCGCCGCGCGGGCCCGGCCCACGAGCTGCATGGCGACGATGCTGTCGCCGCCGAGGGCGAAGAAGTCGTCGTCCACACCGATGTGTTCGAGTCCCAGTACCTCGGCGAAGACCCTGCGGAGCAGCTTCTCCACGGGGGTGGCGGGCGGGCGTCCGGAGGACAGGGCCAGGAAGTCGGGCGCGGGCAGGGCGGACCGGTCCAGCTTGCCGTTCGCCAGCTGCGGGAACCTCTCCATGGCCACGACGGCCGCGGGGACCATGTGGTCCGGCAGCCGGCCGGCGACATGGGCGCGCAGCAGGGCCGGGTCGGGCACGGCGTCGGGAGCCGGGACGACGTAGGCCACCAGCTGCTTGCGCGGGCCGTCCTGACGGACCATCACCAAGGCCTGTCCGACTGCGGGATGGGTGGTGAGTGCGGCCTCGATCTCGGCGGGCTCGATGCGGAAGCCGCGGATCTTGACCTGGTCGTCGGCGCGGCCCAGATAGTCGAGCCGCCCGTCGGCGGTCCAGCGTGCCAGGTCGCCGGTGCGGTAGAGCCGTGAGCCGGGCGGGCCGAACGGGTCGGCCACGAATCGTTCGGCCGTCAGCCCGGGGCTGCCCAGGTAGCCGCGGGCGAGACCGCCGCCCGCGAGGTAGAGCTCTCCGGGTACACCGGGCGGGAGCGGTTGCAGCCGGTCGTCGAGCACATGGGCGCGGGTGCCGGCCACCGGCCGCCCCACGAGCGGGCGTTCGCTGTCGCGGACGCGTGCGACCAGCGCGTCCACGGTCGACTCGGTCGGCCCGTACAGGTTGAACGCCTCGGTTCCGCGCAAGGCGGCGAGCTGCTGCCAGAGGGCTACGGGGACGGCCTCGCCGCCCACGCCGACAACCGCGAGCGGGCAGTCGCCGCCGTTCAGCAGCCCGCTGTCGGCCATCTGGGCGAAGAACGACGGGGTGACCTCCAGGAAGTCGAAGCGGTGCCGGAGCACGGCCTCGGTGACCAGTTCGGGGTCGCGCCGCACCTCCTCGGACAGCACGTGGACGCAGTGTCCGTCCAACAGCCACAGCTGGGGCTGCCAGGAGGCGTCGAAGAAGAACGACCAGGCGTGGCCGACGCGCAAGTGCCGCCGCCCGGCGGCCTCGACGGCCGGGGCGTAGAGCGTCTCGCGGTGGCTGCGGAAGAGATGGCCGAGGGTTTCGTGGGTGATGACCACGCCCTTGGGGCGACCGGTGGAGCCCGAGGTGTAGATGACGTACGCGGGGTGACGGGGTGTCAGAGACGCGTTGCGGTCGGCGTCGGTGAGGTCGGCCGGGTCCTGGGTGGCGATCCGGTCCGCCGTGGCGGGGTCGTCCAGCAGGAGGGGCTTTGTGCCTGGTGGCAGGGTGGCCGCCAGATCGCGGGTGGTGAGGGTGAGGACCGCTCCGGCGTCGGCGAGGACATCGGCCGTGCGTTCGGCCGGTGCGTCGGGGTCGAGCGGCAGATAGGCGGCGCCCGCCTTGTGGACCGCGAGGACGGCCGCCAGGAACCGTGCGGTGCGCGGCAGGGCGAGCGCCACGAACCGCTCGGGTCCGGCGCCCGCCGCGACCAGGAGCCGGGCCAGACGGTTGGCGTCCGCGTTGAGTTCGGCGAAGGTCAGCTCGATGCCGTCGGAGGCCGCGGCGGGCCGCTCGGCGTGCAGTCGCGCCTGCTCCTCGAAGAGGGCGGGCACGGTGGTCGGTTCGCTGGTGAGCGGCCTGCTGTGCCAGCCGCCGAGCAGCCTGGCCCGCTCGTCCGGGTCGAGGATGTCGATGCGGTCGAGCGTCACGTCCGGGTCGCCGGCCACGGCCCGCAGGACGCATCGCAGCCGGTCCGCGAAGGACTGCGCGGTCGCATGGTCGAACAGGTCGGTGCTGTACTCCAGGACGCCGTCCACGCCGCTGCCGTCGCCGCGTTCCACGAAGTCGAAGGACAGGTCGAACTTGGCGGTCGTCTGCGCCACGTCGTCCCGGCGGGCGTTCAGCCCGGGCAGTCCCGTGTCGTCCCCGCCGGACGCCAGGTAGACGACCATCACCTGGAACAGCGGGTGACGGGCGAGCGACCGGGCCGGGTTGAGCACCTCCACCAACCGCTCGAATGGCACGTCCTGGTGGTCGAACGCGGCCAGGTCGAATTCCCGTACGCGCGAGAGCAGCTCCCGGAACGTCGGATCGCCGGACGTGTCGGTGCGCAGCACCAGGGTGTTGAGGAAGACCCCGACCAGTTGGTCCAGGCCCGCGTCCGTCCGGCCGGAGATCGGGCTGCCGATCGGGATGTCGTGGCCGGCACCGAGCCGGGAGAGGAGGGTGGCCACGGCTGCTTGGAGCACCATGAACACGCTGACCCCGTTGTCGCGCGCCAACCGGTGCAGTCCGGCGGCCAGCTCGCTGTCCAGCGAGAGGTCGGCGCAGCCGCCGCGGTAGGTCGCCTCCAGCGGGCGGGCCCGGTCCACGGGCAGCGCCAGCTCCTCGGGAAGCCCGGCCAGCGCCTGCTTCCAGTAGGCGATCTGGCGTGCCGCCAGGCTGTCGGCGTCCTTCTCGTCGCCGAGGACGTCCCGCTGCCACAGCGTGTAGTCGGCGTACTGGACCGGCAGCGGCTCCCACTCGGGCGCCCGACCGGCGCGATGGGCACTGTAGGCGAGCGCCAGGTCCCGGTTCAGCGGGCCCTCGGACCACTCGTCGCCCGCGATGTGGTGCAGAAGCAGCAGAAGGGTCCACTGCTCCTCGCCGGTGCGGAACACCTGTACGCGGAGCGGGGGTTCGCGGTCCAGCTCGAAACCGTACGCCCCGGCCTGGGCCAGCAGTTCGGGCAGCCGGTCCTCGTCCGTTTCCGTCACCCTGAAGGGGATGCGGACCTCCTGCGGCGCCAGCACGTGCTGGCGGGCCGTGCCCTGCTCGTCGGGGAAGACCGTGCGCAGCGTCTCGTGCCGGACGACGAGGTCGAGCACCGCCGCCCGCAGCGCGTCCATGTCCAGCCGTCCGGTCAGCCGCCAGGCCGAGGGGATGTTGTACGTCGCGCTGGGGCCTTCCACCTGGTACAGCACCCACAGCCGTCGCTGGGCGGAGGACAGCGGCAGCCGGTCGGGGCGCCGCCGGACCGTCAGGGCCGGGCGGGTCGTCCCCGTCCCTTCGGCGCTGTCCGCGAGGTGCCGGGCGAGCCCGGCCACCGTCGGGGCGTCGAAGACCGTGCGCAGCGACACCTCGGCGCCGAGCGCGGCCCGGACGCGGGCGGTCAGCCGCATGGCGAGCAGCGAGTGGCCGCCCAGGGCGAAGAAGTCGTCGTCGATGCCCACTTCGGGCACGTCGAGGACGGCGGCGAACGCCTCGCACAGCAGGTCCTCGCGCGGGGTGCGGGGCCTGCGTCCGGAGGTGAGCGCGGCAAGGTCCGGGGCGGGCAGCGCCTTCGCGTCGAGCTTGCCGGCGACCGTGCGCGGCAGGGCGGCCACGGTGACGAAGGCCGTCGGCACCATGTGCGCGGGCAGGGCTGCGGCCGCGTGGCCGCGCAGCTGCGCCGGTTCGGGGACGCGGCCGCCGGCCGGGAGGACGTACGCCACCAGCCTGCGCACCCCGGGCGTGTCCTCGCGCACCACGACCGCGGCCGTGGCCACGTCGGGGTGCGTGGCGAGCAGTGCCTCGATCTCACCGGGTTCGATGCGAAAGCCGCGCAGCTTGACCTGTCCGTCGGCCCGGCCCAGGAACTCCAGGGCGCCATTCCTGCGGCGCCGGACGAGGTCGCCCGTGCGGTACATGCGGCTGCCGGGCACGCCGGACGGGTCGGCCGTGAACCGCTCGGCGGTCGGGCCGGGGCGGTTCAGGTAGCCGCGGGCCAGTCCTTCTCCGGCGAGGTACAGCTCGCCGGTGACGCCGGCCGGGACGGGCCGCAGGGCCTCGTCGAGGACGTGGGCGCGGATGTTGTCGAGCGGTGCGGCCCAGCTGCCGGAGGTGTCGCTGTGCCAGCCGTAGGCGTCGACGGCGCTCTCGGTGGGCCCGTACAGGTCGTGGACCTGGGTTCCGGGCAGGGTGCGCAGCCGCTCCCACAGCGGCGCCGGGGTCGCCTCGCCGCCGACGGCGATCACCCCGGGGAGGTGGGCGCCGGGGTCCAGGAAGCCGTGGTGGATCAGCTCGCGGAGATAGGTCGGGGTGACGTCGAGGAAGTCGATCCTCTCCCGGCCCAGGTACGCGAGCAGGGCGGCCGGGTCCGCCATGGTGGCCTCGTCGGTGACGTGCAGTTCGTGCCCGGCGAGCAGCCAGATCAGCGGTTCCCAGGAGCCGTCGAAGCTGAACGAGGCCGCGTGCACGGCCCGCAGCCCGGTACGGCCGAGGGATCGCTCGGCGGGCCGGATGAGGTCGTCGCGGTGGGCGGCGTAGAAGTTGCTCAGCCCGCGGTGGGTGCCGACGACGCCCTTCGGAGTGCCGGTCGATCCGGAGGTGAAGATGACGTACGCGGCGCCGGAGGCGGCGGGGGTCACGGCAGGTGTCACGGCGGCCCGGTTCTCCTCTGCCGCTTCCTGACGCAGCGCGTCGTCCAGGAGTACGACCGGGCAGCCCTGCGGCAGCTTCGGCGCCAGCTCCGCCGTGGTGAGCACGCACAGCGGGGCGGTGTCGCGGAGCATGAACTCCAGCCGGTCGGCCGGGTATTCGGGGTCGAGCGGCAGATAGGCCGCCCCGGACGTCAGTACACCGAGCAGGGCGGGGACCATGAGGTGCCGGGGCAGGGCGAGTGCGACCACCCGCTCGGCGCGGGCGCCCCTGCGGATCAGGAGCCGGGCCACGGCGTCCACCCGCTCGCCCAGTTCCCGGAAGGTGAGCCGGGTCGCACCGGTGGTGAGGGCGGGAGCGTCGGGCCGGGTGCGGACGACGTCGGCGAGGATCTCCGGCACGGACCGGGTCTCCACCGGCCGGGCGGTGTCGTTCCAGTCGGTCGCGGCGGCCGTCTCCTCCGCCTCGGTGAGGACGTCCAGGGTCCGCAGCGGACGTTCGGGGTCCCTGGCCACCTGCTCCAGGAGGCTCAGCAGTCGCTCGGTGAGCCCGGCGGCGGTCTCCGCGTCGGTGAGGTCGGTGGCGTACTCCAGCAGGAGGGCCATGTCGCGGCCGGGGCCGTGGTCGACGAAGGTGAAGTCGAGGTCGAACTTGGCCATGCCGGTGTCCATGTCGAACCACTCGGTGGGCAGGCCGAACAGGTCGGGGTCGCCGTCGGGGCGGTGGTGGTAGCCGAGCATCACCTGGAAGAGCGGGTTGCGGTCGGCCGTCCGGACCGGGTTGACCGCCTCGACGACCCGGTCGAACGGCACGTCCTGGTGCTCGAACGCGGCCAGGGCAGCCTCCCGCACCCGGCCGAGGAGCCCCGCGAAGGACGGGGTGCCGGACAGGTCGGTGCGCAGTACGAGCGTGTTGACGAAGAAGCCGACCAGGTCGTCCGCCGCGCTGTCGGTGCGGCCTGCGATGGGTGCGCCGAGCGGGATGTCTTCCCCGGCGCCGAGCCGGTGAAGCAGCGCTGCGGTGGCGGCCTGGAACAGCATGAACATGCTGACCTGGTGGGCGCCGGCCAGCTCCCTCAGCGCGGCCCCGGTCGCGTCCGGGAGCGTGGCGCGGACGACGGACCCGCGTCCGGTGGTGCGGGCGGCGCCGGGGCGGTCCAGGGGCAGCGGGATCTCCTCCGGGAGCCCGCTCAGGGCGCGCGTCCAGTAGGCGAGCTGCTCGTCCTCCACCTCGGCGAGCAGGCGGCCTTGCCAGAGGGTGTAGTCGGCGTACTGCACCGGCAGCGGGGTCCACTGCGGTGCCAGGCCCGCGGTCCGGGCCGTGTAGGCGTGGTGCAGGTCGGCGAGGAAGGGCCGGTCGGACCACTCGTCGGTGGTGATGTGGTGCAGCACCACGGCCACCACGTGGTCGTCGGCGGCCAGGCGCAGCACCTCGGCACGTACCGGGAGTTCGGTGCTCAGGTCGAACGGACGGCGCTGAGCCTGTTCGATCCGCCCCGCCAGACCGGCCTCGGCGCAGTCGTCGACGCGGAACTCCGGCTCGGCCTCCCCGGGCGCCGCGATCCACTGGTACGGCTCTCCGTCCGCCTCCACGAACCGTGTACGCAAGGCCTCATGACGAATCGTCACGTCGCTCAGCGCGGCCCGGAGGGCGTCGATGTCCAGGACGCCGCGGAGCCGGAACACGAGCGGGAAGTTGTACGCGACGCCGTCCCCGGTGATCCGCTCCACGAGCCACAGGCGGCGCTGGGCGGCCGACAGGGGAATGCGGACGGGCCGTTCGGCTGCGGGCTCCAGCACCGGGCGGGTAGGGTGCCCGGCCGCCGCCCGCAGCGCCAGCGTCTCGGGGGTGGGTGCCTCGAACAGGTCGCGGATCGCCAGCTCCGCGCCCAGTTCGGTACGGGCCCGGCTGATCAGCCGGGTCGCCAGCAGCGAGTGGCCGCCCAGGTCGAAGAAGTTGTCCTCCGCGCCGGTCCGGGGCAGCCCCAGCACCTCGGCGAACAGACGGCACAGCACCTCCTCGACGGGGGTGCGCGGCCCGCGCCCCGCCGACAGGGCCATGGCGGGCTCGGCGTCCGGCAGCGCCCGCATGTCGAGCTTGCCGTTGTCGTTCATCGGCAGCCCGGGCATGACCACGAAGGCGGCGGGCACCATGTAGCCGGGCAGCCGCTGCCCGAGGTCGTCCCGCAGTCGCCTGATGAGCGCGGTGTGGCCGCGGCCGCCGGCCGGGGTGTTGGCGAACGGGGCATCGCCGCGGCCGGCACGCGGCCCGTACAGGCCCGCCGTGCGCCGGGGTTCGGTGCCGGGGACGAACACGGCGTCGTAGCAGCCGGGTTCGTCGGACCAGGTCGTCAGCAGCCGGTAGCCGTGTGCCTGCGCCGTCTCCCTCAGGTCCTCCGGTTCCACCCCCGTCGCGCCCACACCTGCCGGGCGTCCGGTGTCCAGGGCGCGCAGCCCTGCGAGGTCGCCGGCCGTACGGGCGTCCGGGATGCGGCGCACCCGGAGCGGCGCGCTGCCGTCGAGGCGGGCGGGGAGAGCGTCCGGCCCGGCCCAGTCGACGCCGGGGGCGGTGTCCAGGGAGAGCGCGTCGCCCTCGTACAGCACCACGTCGTACCGGTAGCGCGTCAGCTCGTTGTGGTGCCGCCCCGCCTTGGTGCGCAGGTCGACACCGACGCCGAGGGTGGTGAACCAGTCCGGGTCGACGAGGAGTTCCTTCTCCAGGGCGAGGCCCCGGTCAACGGCCCGGCGCAGCGCCTCGGGCTCCGCGTCCGCACCGGCTCGGGCTGCCTGGATTCCGGCCTGGAACACCCGCGCCTGGCGCAGGTCGCGTACGTCGCCGACGAACAGGGCGCCGCCGGGCGCGAGGAGTCCGAGCGCGCCGCGGATCACCTGGTGCAGATGGTCCAGGCTCGGGAAGTACTGGACGACGGAGTTGATGACGACGGTGTCGAAGTAGCCGGCCGGCAGACCGTCCGTCACCTCGGCGGCCTGGCAGCGCAGTTCCACCTTGCGGGCCAGCTCCGGTTCGGCCTCCAGGTCCTCGCCGAGCTTGCGGATGACGGGGGCGGCGAAGTCGGTCGCCCAGTAGGCCTCGGCGTCCGGGGCGAGCCGGGACAGGAGCAGGCCGGAGCCGACGCCGATCTCCAGGATCCGCCGGGGCCGCAGCTCGCGGATTCGGGTCACGGTGGCCTCGCGCCACTCGCGCATGTGCTCCACGGGGATCGGTGTGCCGTCGTAGGAGCTGTCCCAGCCGGCGAAGTCCTCGGTGAACAGTGCCGTGCCGATCTCTGCGTACTCGGCGGAGTAGATCTCCCGCCACTCGCCGATCTGTTCCCGCTCGGCAGACGCGCGTGCCTCGGCGTCGGGTTCGGCCGGGACGACGTAGCCGACCAGGCGCTTGGTGCCGGGCGCGTTGGTGTCCTCGCGGGCGATGACGGCGGCCTGGGAGACCTCGGGGTGCTGGGTGAGGGCGGTCTCGATCTCGCCCAGTTCCACCCGGTGGCCGCGGATCTTGACCTGGTCGTCGGTGCGGCCGAGGAAGTCCAGGTTGCCGTCCGGGCGCCGTCGGACGAGGTCGCCGGTGCGGTACATGCGCTCGCCGGGGAGACCGTGGGGGTCGGCGACGAACCGTTCGGCGGTCAGGCCGGCCCGGTCGAGGTAGCCGCGCGCGAGGCCGACTCCCGCGATGTACAGCTCGCCGGCCACGCCGTCCGGGACCGGCCGCAGCCAGGTGTCCAGGATGCGGGCGCGGGTGGCGCGGATGGGGCGGCCCACGGTCGGGGTCGCGCTGTCGTGGGTGCCGCCGCCGAGTGTGTTGATGGTGTACTCGGTGGGCCCGTACAGGTTGTAGCCGTAGGTGCCCTCGGTGTCCCGCAGGGTGTTCCACACCGTCTCGGTGACGGCCTCGCCGCCGAGCAGCACCAGTGGCGGCCGGTGCCCCTCCAACAGGCCCTCCTCGATGAGGAGATGGGCGTAGGTCGGGGTCACGTTCACCACGTCGACGCGGTGCTCCTCGCAGTACGCCACCAGTGCGGTGGCGTCCCTGCGCAGTTCCTCGTCGCAGATGTGCACCTCGTGGCCCTCGACGAGCCAGAGCAGCTCCTCCCACGACATGTCGAAGGCGAACGACACGGTGTGCGCGATCCGCAGCCGCCGCCCGCCGGCCGAGGCGATGGCCGGGGCGAAGATCTCCTTCTGGTGGTTGAGCTGCATGTTGGTCAGACCGGCGTACGGCGTGACCACGCCCTTGGGGCGGCCGGTGGAGCCGGAGGTGTAGATGACGTACGCCGGGTGGTCCAGGCGGAAGGACACCGAGACGGCGGCGTCGGGCAGGGCCGCCAGCTCCGCGGCCGTCCGGGGGTCGTCGAGCAGCAGCCGCGGGATGTCTCCCGTGAGGGTGCCCGAGACCGCCCGCGTCGACAGCAGGAGCAGCGGGCGGGCGTCGGCCAGCATCAGCGAGAGCCGTTCGGCCGGGTGGTCCAGCTCCAGCGGCAGGTAGGCGGCGCCGGTGCGCAGAACGGCGAAGAGGGCGACCACCGTGTCGATGGAGCGGGGCAGGCCCAGCGCGACGACGCGTTCGGGTCCGGCGCCCCGGGCGATCAGCAGCCGGGCCATGCGGTTGCAGCGTGCGTCGAGTTCGGCGTACGTGAGTGTGGTGGCGCCGAAGACGAGGGCCGTGGCCCCTGGAGTGCGGGCGGCCTGCGCGGCCAGCATGTCCGCCACTGTCTCGTGGGGCACGGGCCGCCGGTTCTCTGCGTCCTCGCGGGCCAGTTCGGCGGCCTCGGCCGGCAGCACCGGGTCGAGCGAGCCGACGGGTGCGGACGGATCCGCCACCAGACGGTCGATCAGCAGCACGAAGCGGTCCAGCAGGGTGCGAGCGTACCCGTCGTCCAGCAGGTCCGGCCGGTATGCGAGGGTGACGCGGACGCGCTCGCCGGGGGTGACGACCAGGTTGGCCGGGTAGTGGGTGGCGTCCACGTTGGCGACGGCGGTGGCGCCGTGCCGGTCGCGCAGTTCGGCGAGCCGCTCGTCGGTGTCGGCGTTGCGCAGCACGAACAGCGTGTCGAACAGGCGGCGGTGGCCGGTCTCGGCCTGGAGCACGCCCAGGCCCAGGTACTCGTACGGCATCAGCGCCAGTCGTTCGCCCTGGATGCGGCGCAGCAGGTCGAGCACCGGCTCGCGCGGGTCGAGGGCGATGCGGGCGGGCACGGTGTTGAGGAACATGCCGATGACGTTCTCGACGTCCGGCACCTCGCTGGGGCGTCCGGCGACGGTCGTGCCGAACGCGATGTCGATGCGGCCCGTCACGGAGGCGAGGGCCAGGCCCCAGGCCGCGTTGAGCACGGTGTTCAGGGTGAGGCCGTGGCTGCGGGCCGTGTCGCGCAGCCGCTCGGCCACCTCCGGGGCGAGGACGGTGTCCAGTTGCTCCGGGATCACCGGTTCCAGGCCGCGGTCGGAAGCCGTGGGCACGAGGAGCGTGGGCTCGTCGAAACCGGACAGGGCGGTGCGCCAGGCGCGGGTGGCCTCCGTGTCGTCCTGCCGCTCCAGCCAGGTCAGGTAGTCGCGGTACGAGCCGGGTCGGGCGAGGCCTTCGGGGTCTCCCCCGTTCTCGTACAGGGCGAACAGCTGGTCCAGGAACAGCCAGGCGGACCAGCCGTCCCACAGGATCAGGTGGCGGCCTATCACCAGGCGGTCGCCGCGCCCTTCGCCCAGGCGTACGAGCAGCATCCGGAACAGCAGCGGGCGGGTCAGGTCGAAGCGGCGGGAGCGTTCCTCGTCCATCAACTCCCGCATCCGCTCGTCCTGTTCGCTCGCGGGTAGCCCGGACAGGTCCACCTCGGTCAGCGGGATCTGCGCGTCGCGCACGATGAACTGCACCGGCTGGCGCAGCCCTTCGCTGGTGAACCCGGCGCGCAGGCTGGGGTTGCGGGCGAGCAGGGTGCGGGTGGCGGCCAGCAGCCGCCCGGTGTCGACGCGTTCGGCGAAGTCGAACGACTCGTGGACGGTGTAGACGTCCAGGGTGCTGTCGTCGTACGTGGAGTGGAAGAACAGGCCTTCCTGGAGGGGAGCGAGCGGCCATACGTCCTCGACGCGGCCGGGGGCCAGCCGCTCGACGCGGGCGTGTTCCTCCTCGGTGAGGGTGAACGCGGGGGCGGCCTCACCGGCCGCACCGTTCTCGGTGGGCTCGTCCACGGCCGCGGCGGCGGCGAGCGCCGCCGGGGTGCGGTGCTCGAAGACGTCGCGCGGGTCGATGGCGAGGCCGGCGCGTCGGGCGCGGCTGGAGACGGCGATGGAGGTGATGCTGTCGCCGCCGAGCAGGAAGAAGTCGTCGTCGACTCCGGCGTCCGGCAGTTTCAGTACAGCGGCGAAGATCTCCGTGAGGAGCCGTTCGCGGGGGCTGCGCGGGGCGCGGGCCTGGGCCCGCACGGCCTGCGGGGCGGGCAGCGCGGCCCGGTCGAGCTTGCCGCTGGGGGTGAGCGGAAGGGCGTCCAGGACCACCCAGGCGCTCGGCACGAGGGCGGTGGGAAGGGTGGCGGCGATGGCGTCGCGCAGGGCGGTGGCGCCCGTGTCCGTGGCGGCATGCGCCGACGGCACCACGTACGCGACGAGCGCGTTGTCCCATACCGTCGCGGCGGACTGTGCCACCCCGGGCAGGGCCGTCAGCGCGGCCTCGATCTCGCCGAGTTCGATGCGGTTGCCGCGCAGCTTGACCTGCCGGTCGGTGCGGCCGAGGTACTCGATCACCCCGTCGGTCCGGCGGCGGACCAGGTCTCCGGTGCGGTACATGCGGCTGCCGGGCGCGCCGTAGGGGTCGGCCGTGAACCGGTCGGCGGTGAGCGCCGGGCGGGCGTGATAGCCGCGGGCGAGTTGCACGCCCGTCAGATACAGCTCGCCTGGCACGTCGTCGGGGACCGGGCGCAGGCAGGAGTCGAGGACGCGCAGGCCGGTGTTCCAGACCGGGCGCCCGATGGGCACGACCGGTCCCTCGTCGGTGGCGTCGAAGGGGTGGTGCGTGACGTCGACGGCCGCCTCGGTCGGGCCGTAGAGGTTGTGCAGCGGGACGCCGGTCAGGGCATGCCAGCGGGCGGCCGCGGCCGCCGGGAGCGCTTCGCCGCTGCTCAGCACGCGTCGCAGCGAGGCCGCCCAGGCGGGGTGCCCGGTGACCTCGTCGGCCTGGAGGAGCGCCTCCAGCATGGACGGCACGAAGTGCATCGTGGTGACGCGCTCGTCGCGGACGAGGCCGGCCAGATAGGCGGGGTCGCGATGGCCGTCGGGACGGGCGAGGACCACGGCGGCGCCCTGGAGGAGCGGCCAGAAGAACTCCCAGACCGACACGTCGAAGCTGGACGGCGTCTTCTGCAGCACCCGGTCGTCGGCGCGCAGCCCGTAGGCGCCCTGCATCCAGGCGAGCCGGTTGACGATGGCGCGGTGGGTGACGACCACGCCCTTGGGGCGGCCGGTGGAACCGGAGGTGTAGATGAGGTATGCGGGGTCGTCGGGGCGGGCCGCGGGGACGGTCCCGGACTGCGGGGTCTCCTCCTCCGCGTCGAGGAGGAGGACGCCCGTGCGGGCGGTCCCGGGCAGCCAATCGGCCGTGCCGGAGAGCGAGATCACCGTCGTCGCTCCGCAGTCGCCGAGCATGTGGGCCACGCGGTCCGCCGGATAGTCCAGGTCGAGGGGCAGATAGGCCGCGCCCGACTTCAGTACGCCGAGCAGCGCCACCATCAGTTCCGCCGAACGGGGCACGGCGACCGCGACGAACTCCCCCCGGCGGGCGCCGCGATGCCGCAGCCTGACGGCCAACGCCTCGGCCCTGGTGTCGAGTTCGGCGTAGGTGAGCCGCTCGCTGCCGAATACGACCGCCGTCGCGTCCGGGGTCCGGCGCACCTGCTCGGCGAACGCCTCGGCGAGGGTGGTCTCCGGGACGTCCCGTTCCTCGCCGTGCGGGTGGGAGCGCAGCGCCTCCTCGGGTGACAGCAGGTCGAGCGATGCGGCGGGCCGGGACGGGTCTGCGGCGATGGCCTCCAGGACGCGGGCCAGCCGGTCGCCGAGTGCGCGGACCCGGTCGGCGCCGAGCCGTTCGGCGTGGTGCTTGAGCCGCAGGTCGAGGCGTCGGCCGGGCTTTACGACGAGGGCCAGCGGATAGTGGACGGCGTCGTTGAAGGCGTCGGCGGTGATCCGCACGGTGCCCGACGCGTCGCGCAGGTCGGCCTCGGCCGGGTAGTTCTCGAACACCACGAGGGTGTCGAAGAGTTCGCCCCGGCCCGCGTGCCCGGCGAGCCGCTGGATCTCCGCCAGGCCGAGGTGCTGGTGGTCCAGGAGCCGTGCCTGCTCGTCCTGGAGACGGGTCAGGAGGTCCCCGACGGTCTCCCGGGGTGCCCAGCGAAAGCGCGTGGGCAGGGTGTTGATGAACAGGCCCACCATCGAGGCGATGCCGTCGACCTCGCCGTCACGGCCGGAGACCGTGGTGCCGAACACGACGTCGTCGCGGCCCGTGAGCCTGCCGAGCAGCAGACCCCAGGCGGCCTGCACGACGGTACCGAGGGTGACGCCGTGCTCGCGGGCGCGGTCGGCGAGGAGCGCGGTGGTCCGCTCGGGCAGCTCGACGCGGATGTGCGCGGGCCGTACGGGCCCGCCGACGGGCGGGGCGGTGACGAGGCGGGTGGGTTCGTCCAGGCCCGCGAGGGCCGTGCGCCAGGTGTCGCGGGCGGCGTCGCGGTCCTGCCCGGCGAGCCGTCGCAGGAAGGCGCGGTAGGGGGTGACTTCGGCGAGCGGGGGTGTGTCGGTGCCGTAGAACGCCATGAGTTCGCGGTGCAGGACGGGCAGCGACCAGCCGTCGGCCACGATGTGATGGAACGTCAGGACGAGTCGGCTGCGGTGTGCGCCGAGGCGGATCAGGGCGCATCGCAGCAGCGGCGGGGCGGCCAGGTCGAAGCCGGCGGCGCGCTCGTCCTCGGCGACCGCCTCGCCCAGGGTCTCTTGGACCGTGCCGTCCCGGTCCGACAGTTCGACCTCCCGCCAGGGCAGTTCGGCGCCCCGGGTGACGATCTGTACGGGGGTGCCGTCGGGGCGCCGGCGGAAGGCGGCCCGCAGCGGGGCGTGGCGGTCCAGGAGCCGCTGGGCGGCGCGGCGCAGTGTTGGCCCGTCGACCGGGCCGTCGAGGTCGAGGACCTGCTGGACCACATAGGAGTCGCCGTCGGCGCCGCCGGTCAGGGCGTGGAAGAAGAAGCCCTGCTGAAGCGGGGTGAGGGGCAGGAGTTCCTCGACGGCGAGCGGGGCGGTGCCCTGGATCTCGGCCAGTTCGGCCGCGTCCACGTCGAGCAGGGGTGTGTCGGTGGCCGTGCCGTCCTCGGTGCGGATGACGGCGGCCTGTGCGAGCGCCTCGACCGTGCGGTGCCGGAACACCTCGCGGGTGGTGAGCCTGAGGCCCGCCTCCCGGGCCCGGACCAGCAGTTGGATGGCGGTGATGCTGTCGCCGCCGAGGGCGAGGAAGTCGTCCTCGGCCGTCACCGACTCCAGGCCAAGCACCTCGGCGTACAGGCCGCAGAGCAGCTTTTCGCGCAGGGTCTGCGGGGGCCGTCCGGAGCTCATGGCCGCGTAGTCGGGGGCGGGCAGGGCCCGTGCGTCGATCTTGCCGCTGGGGGTGACGGGCAGGGTGTGCAGGGGGACGAACGCGGACGGGACCATGTAGTCGGGCAGCCACTCGGCGGCGTGCCCGCGCAGGGTCCGCAGCAGCGCCGTCACGTCACGGAAGGGTGCGGGGCGGTTGGCGTGGGCGTATCCGGCGGCGGTCCGGTACAGGCCGGTGAGGGGGCCGTCGAGGGTGAGGACGGCGTCGAACGCACCGTCGTCGGAGGCGCCGTTCCACGTGGTCGCCGCGCGGTAGCCGTGCTCGGCGGCCAGGGTGTGGATGTCCTCGGGGTCGATGCCGGGGGCGGCCGCGCCACCGCTGCCGTCGAGCGCGCGCAGGTCGGCGAGGTCGTCGGCGAGACGGGCGTTGGGCACACCGGTGATCCGCAGCCGGGCCGGACGTCCGGCCAGCAGCCCGGCGAGCCCGGTGACGCTGCTGCCCGCCTCGCTCCACGGGACCTCGCGCTCGTCCGGTGCGGCGCTCGTGCGTGCGCCGGGGTGCAGGACGACGTCGTAGCGGTACCGGCTGAGTTCGTTGTGGTGGGTGGCGCGCTTGATGCGGATGTCGGCTTCGAAGCCGTCGAGGGAGGCGAAGAAGTCCGGGTCCAGGAGGAGTTCGCCCTCCCAGCGCACCGACCGTTCGACGGCCTCGCGCAGTGCGCTCTTGTCCTCGGTGTCCGCGGCGGCCCCCGTGTCGGCCGTGCTCGCGCGCCGGGTCTCCACGGCCGCGCGCAGGGTCCGCAGCAGCCGCAGGTTGCGGACGTCTCCGACGAGGATGCACCCGCCGGGCGCGAGCAGTGCGGTGGCCCGGTGCAGGACGTCCACGAGGTAGCCGTCGCTCGGGAAGTACTGGGCGACGGAGTTGAGGACGACGGTGTCGAAGTATCCGGTGGGCAGACCGTCGGTGTCGTGCGCGGGCCGGGTGCTCAGCTCGACCTTGGCGGCGAGTTCCGGGGACGCCTCGACCTGGGCGCGCAGGGTGGCGATCGCCTCGTGCGAGAGGTCGGTGCCCCAGTAGGCCTCGCAGTGGGGCGCGACGGCGGACAGGATCAGGCCGCTGCCGACGCCGATCTCCAGTACCCGGCGGCCGTCGCCGAGTTCGCGGACGCGGTCGACGGTCGACGCGCGCCACTCCCGCATCTGCTCGACCGGGATGGGCCGGCCGTCGTACATGCTGTTCCAGCCCGCGAAGTTCTCGCGGAAGCCGTCCGCGTTCTCCCGCCGGCCCTCGGTTCCGGCCGCGCGGTAGAGGAGTTCGTGCAGTTCGCGCCACTCCTCGACCTGGCCGTCCGGGTCGCCGTCGCCGCGCGGGGCGTCGAGCGCCGGGACGACGTAGGCGGCCAGGCGGCGGTCTCCGGGCCGGTCCTCGCGGGCGACCACGGTGACCTGGTCGACGGCCGGGTGGGCGCGCAGTACGGATTCGATCTCGCCCGGCTCGATGCGGAAACCGCGGATCTTGATCTGGGCGTCGGCGCGGCCGAGGAACTCCAGCCGCCCGTCGGCCCGTCGGCGCACCAGGTCGCCGGTGCGGTAGAGCCTTTCGCCGGGGGCGCCGAAGGGGTCGGCGACGAACCGTTCGGCGGTCAGGTCCGGGCGGCCGAGGTAGCCGCGGGCCAGCCCCGCACCGCCGAGGTAGAGCTCACCCGTGACACCCGCGGGGACGGGGCCGAGGCAGTCGTCGAGGACGTAGGCGCGGGTGCCCGGGTCGGGCACGCCGATCGGGACGACGGAGCCCGCCGGGATGTCCGGGTCGCACAGGCCGAGTGTGGAGTTGGTGGTCGCCTCGGTGGGGCCGTAGGCGTTGAACATCATCCTGCCCCGGGCGTAGCGGCCCACCAGCTCCGGGGAGACCCGCTCGGTTCCCGCCAGCAGGGTCGCGGTGGGCGGCAGTCGGACGTCGTCGGGCATCGCGGCGAGCAGGGCGGGTGGCAGGATCATGAAGGTGATGCCGTGCAGGTTCGCGTAGTCGGCGAGCGGTGCGCCGGGCACTCGCAGTTCGGCCGGTACGACGACCAGGCGCCCGCCGGAGAGCAGGCCGAGGCACAGGTCCCAGAACGCGACGTCGAAGCTGGGCGAGGCGAACTGGAGGACCCGGCTGTGCGGGCCGATGCCGAACCGTTCGCGCTGGGTGGCGATGAGCCCCGCGACACCGCTGTGGGCGAGGACGACGCCCTTGGGGCGTCCGGTGGAGCCCGAGGTGTAGATGACGTAGGCGGCGTTCAGGACGGTGAGGGGTGCGCCCCGGTCCGCGTCGGTGGGGTCGTGGGCCGGACGGCCCGCCAGCTCCTGGGCCGTGCCCGGCGCGTCGAGTGTCAGCGTCGTCATGCCGGAGCGCTCGGGCAGCTCCCGCGCCGTCTCCTCGTCGGTGACCAGGCAGACGGGGGCCGCGTCTCCCAGCATGTAGGCGATGCGGTCGGCGGGATAGTCGTGGTCGATCGGCAGGTAGGCGGCGCCGGACTTGAGGACGGCGGCCTCGGCGACGATCAGCTCGGCGGAGCGGGGCAGCGCCAGCGCGACGATGTGCTCGGGCCCGGCGCCCCGGGCGATCAGGGCGTGGGCGAGCCGGTTGGCCCGCTCGTCGAGTTCGGCGTAGGTCAGGTGCTCGTCCTCGAAGACCAGGGCGATCTCGTCGGGGCGGGCGCGGACCTGCTCGGCGAAGAGAGCGGGCCAGGTGCCGGCGGGGACGGTGTGCTCGGTGGCGTTCCAGTCGAGGACGACCTGGCGGTACTCGTCCGGGTCCATCAGCGCGAGCCTGGCGACGGGCGTGCCGGGCCGTTCCAGCGCGTCGGCGAGGAGGGTCCGGTAGTGGCCGAGGAGCCGCTCCACGGTCGTGCCGTCGAAGAGAGCCGGGTGGTACGTCGCCCGTACCGCACCCTCGGCCACCTCCAGCGACAGGTCGACCGGGCCGGGCAGTTCTCCGGCGGGCCGCTGGGCGGTGCCGAACGCCACATTGACGAAGAGCCCGCCGCCGCGCGTCGGCCGGGGGGCCAGTTCGTCGGCGAGAAGTCCGGCGGACAGCCGGTGGGCGGCCGCCTCCTCCTGGGCCTGCGCCACCCGCCGTACCAGGTCCTGGAAGGTGGGTTCGTGATCGACGGACACCCGTACCGGCAGCCCGTCGTGCCCCACGGTCAGGTCCGCGGCTCCGCTGTAGCGGTGCAGCAGGGCGACGAAGGCGGCGAGCAGCACGGCGTCGGACGCGCCGGGCAGACCGGTGAGGACGCGGCCGACACGTCCGGGGTCCGGCTCCGGCGGATGCGGCCGGTCAATGGGCAGCGCGGTCTCCGGCGGGGGCGGGGTGAGCATTCGTCGCCAATAGGCCAGGACTTCTTCGGACCCGCACACAGCTACGCGCCTCCCCGGGCTTCGTCCCGGCCCTGAGCCGGGGGATCGGCGCAATAGTAAGGTAAGGATTACCTAATTCACAGTGCCCGTGCGGGGCGGACACCCCGAGGGTGGGACACGGGGTGAACTCGCTCTACAGTTAAGGCAAGCCTGACCAAAGGAAGTTGACGTGGGGACCTCTACGGTCCGGGCGGCCACGGGCCCCCGCGCGGTACTGCTGCTGGTGCTGTCGTGCGCGGTACTCATCGTGCTGTGCGCCCTCTCGATGGCGTACGGGGCACTCGCCGTGCCCCTCGACCAGGTCTGGGACACGCTCCTGGGCCATGCGCCCAACAGCCGTGTGGACAATGTGATCTGGTCGGTACGGCTGCCGCGCACCGCACTCGCCCTGGCCACCGGGGCCGCGCTCGGCCTGTCCGGCGCGCTGATGCAGGCGCTGACCCGCAACCCCCTGGCGGACCCCGGCATCCTGGGCGTCAGCGCGGGCGCGGCCTTCGCCGTCGTCCTGTCCGTCGGCGTCCTCGGCATCGGCTCCGTGTACGGCTACATCTGGTTCGCCTTCGCCGGAGCGCTGGCCGCTAGCGTGCTGGTCTACTTCCTGGGCGGGCTCGGCCGGTCCGGCTCGACGCCGGTCAAACTCGCCCTGGCCGGAGTGGCGGTGACCTCCGTGCTGTTCTCGCTGACCAGCGCGGTCGCCCTGACCGACCCGGACGCCCTGAACCGGTACCGCTTCTGGTCGGCGGGCTCGCTCGCCGACCAGGACTCGGAGGTTCTTCTGCGGGTGCTGCCGTTCCTCGCCGTCGGCGCCGTGCTCGCCCTGGCCTGCGCCCCGTCCCTCAACAGCCTCGCGCTGGGCGACGACGTCGCGACGTCCCTCGGACTCAAGCTCGGACTGCTGCGCATCCAGGGCGTGGTGGCCGTCACCCTGCTGACCGGCGGAGCCGTCGCCGTGATCGGCCCCGTGGTCTTCGTCGGCCTGGTCGTGCCCCACATCGCGCGCGTCCTCACCCAGTACGCGGGCGTCGGCCCCGACCATCGCTGGCTGCTGCCCCTGTCGGCCGTGCTCGCCCCCTGCCTGCTGCTGGCCGCCGACATCGCGGGCCGGCTGATCGAGCGCCCGATCGAGATCCAGGCCGGCGTCCTCGTCGCCTTCATCGGCGGCCCGTTCTTCATCGCGATGGTCCGCCGCCGACGCCTGGCGGAGCTGTGAGCCATGACAGCCGCACACACCGGGCGGCGAACGGTACGAACCGGCGACACGGAACCACGCGCCGCGACGCAGACCGGAACGGACAGCCGGTGACGCCGGCCCGGACAGCGCAGGCCGATCCGTGCGAGCGCACGGCGCCCGGGGCCCCACCGGCCCCGTCGTCACCGCTCCCCCACCGGCCCATGGCATCGCCTGCCGTACGGACCGAGTCACCCATACCCCAGCCCTGCCGACCGACCCAGTGGAGCCCCAAGCCATGACGACCGAGCTCACACCGGTGGCGGGCCGGAAGGGTCCTGACGGCCGGAAGGACCCCACGGACCGGACGCCGCTGCGGCGCACCGCCGGGCGGGTCACCTTCCGGCTCGCCGCCCCGCCCGTGTCCGGGCTGCTGCGGCCCAGGCTGCTGGCCGTGTCGCTGGTGCTCGTCGCCGCCGCGTTCCTGGCGTTCTGTGTGGAAACCGCGGTCGGGGACATTCCCCTGTCGCTTTCCGATGTGACGCGGGCCCTGGTGGGCGGGGGCGACCCCGGCACCCGGCTCATCGTCCACGAGCTGCGCCTGCCGCGCTCCCTGGCGGGGCTGCTGGTCGGCGTCGCGTTCGGCGTGTCGGGCGCCCTGCTCCAGGCCATGACGCACAACCCGCTCGCCAGCCCCGACATGATGGGCATCACGCAGGGCGCCGGTGTGGCCGTGGTCGCCGGCATCGTGCTCGGCTGGGACGGCGGGCTCAGTACGCAGGCACTCGGCCTGTTCGGCGCCCTGACCGCGGCGCTGCTCGTGTACGCGCTGGCCTGGAAACGGGGCACCACCGGCTACCGGATCGTCCTGGTCGGCGTCGGCGTGTCCTGGATCTGCACCAGCGCCACCGACTACCTGATGGCCCGCGGCCAGCGCTTCCAGGCACAGGCCGCGCTCGGCTGGCTCGTCGGCAACCTCAACGGCCGCACCTGGAGCCAGATCGGCCCCCTCGCCCTCGCCCTGGCCGTCCTGCTGCCGACGGCGCTGCTGCTCGGGCGCCTGATGCGCACCCTGGAACTCGGGGAGGACGTGGCCCGCGGCCTGGGCACCCGGGTGCAGACGGTGCGGGTCTCGGTGCTGCTCGTCTCGGTCGGCCTGGTGGCGTTCGGAACGGCGACCGCGGGACCGGTCGCGTTCGTGGCGCTCGCCGCCCCGCAGGTCGCCCAGCGCCTGGCGGGTACGGCGTTCCCCCCGCCCTTCGCCGCGGGGCTGACGGGCGCCGTGATGGTGCTCGGGTCCGACCTCGCCGCCCGGAAACTGATCCCCGGCACCGAGCTTCCGGTCGGGATCGTGACGGGAGTGCTCGGTGCTCCCGTCCTGCTGTGGCTGCTCGTCCGCGCGAACCGCGCCGGTTCAGGAGGCTGAAGACGTGACAACGACGACGTATGAAGGGCTCGCCGACGGCCCCGACCTGAGGGCTCAGCGACTGCGCCTGGCCTACGACGACCGGGTCGTCGTGGAGGATCTGGACCTCGCGGTCCCCTCGGGGCGGATCACGGCGATAGTCGGGGCCAACGCCTGTGGTAAGTCGACCCTGTTGCGGGCCCTGGCCCGGCTGCTCACGCCCAAGTCGGGTGCCGTCCATCTCGACGGCCACGCGGTGCACTCGATCCCGACCCGGGCTCTCGCCCAGAAACTGGGCATCCTGCCGCAGGCGCCGGTCGCCCCCGAGGGACTGACCGTCGTCGACCTGGTGGGGCGGGGCCGTGCGCCGCACCAGACCTGGTGGCGGCAGTGGTCGGCCGCCGACGAGGAGGCCGTCCACGAGGCGCTGCGCGCCACGGCGATGAGCGACCTCGCGCACCGGGCCGTCGACGAACTGTCCGGCGGCCAGCGGCAGCGGGCCTGGATCGCGATGGCGGTCGCCCAGGGCACCCCGGTGATGCTCCTGGACGAGCCGACCACGTACCTCGACCTGGCGCACCAGATCGACGTCCTCGACCTGATCACGGACCTGAACCGGCATCAGGGCCGTACGGTCGTCATGGTGCTCCACGACCTCAACCAGGCGTGCCGGTACGCCGACCACATCGTCGCCATGAAGGCGGGCCGCATCGTGGCGGAGGGCACCCCGGCCGAGATCATCACCGCCGCCGTCGTCGAGGACGTCTTCGGGCTGCGCTGCGTGATCGGGGAGGATCCGGTCAGCCGGACTCCGATGGTCATTCCGATGGGCCGTCACCACGAGGGGGCCGACCAGGCTCCGGACTCCGCTCCCGCCGCCGTCACGGGCGCGTAGACACAACACAAAAGGACCCCGGGGGCCGAGGCCCTCCGGGGTCCCTCCGCTCACGGACGGGGTGTCAGATAGCCGCCCATCGTGCGGAAGTAGTCAGTCGCCGCGTGTTCGGTGCCGTCCTCAGTGCGCACCCGCTTGATCACGAGACCGGGCAGCCGCCCGGAGCGCGCCCCGGCGCCGGTCACGATGACGATCCCCTCGCCCTCCCGGATGAAGATCCGTCCGGGAGTCCCTCCGTACCGCCCCTCGGAGACGGCCGCGGAGAGGATCCGGATGCGTTCGCCCCGGTGATGGGTGAAGGCGTTGGGATACGGGTCGGACTGGGCCCGTACGAACCGCTCCAGGTCCTCGGCGGGCCAGGTCCAGTCGATCCGGCTGTCCTCCAGGGCCCGCTTGTGGAAGAAGCTCGACCGGGAACGGTCCTGCGGCGTCCATACGGCCCGCCCGGAGGCGATGAGGTCGAGGGACTCCGTGACGAGCGGACCGATCAGGTCGACCGTGCGGTGGAACAGGTCCGTCGCGGTGTCGTGCGGACCGACCGCGACGGAACGCTGCAACAGCACGTCGCCCATGTCGAGTTCGGCGTCCATGCGGTGCGCGGTGACGCCGACCTCCGGTTCGCCGTTGATGAGGGCCCAGATCAGCGGGGAGAAACCGGCGTACGTGGGCAGCAGCGAATCGTGGATGTTCAGCGTGCCGTGCGGCGGCAGATCGAAGATCTCCGACGGCAGCCAGGTACGCCAGTTGTTCGCCACGATGATGTCGGGCTCGGCGTCCCTGAGCGCGCCCAACAGCTCGACGCCCCCCGGGCGGTTGCGCAACAGCACTGGTACGCCGTGCTTTTCGGCGAGATCGGCGACCGAGTCGCTCCATATCTTCTCGTACGCGTGGTCGCTTCTTGGATGGGTGACAACCAGGACCACTTCGTGCTCGGAGTCCAGCAGAGCCTGCAGCGTCCGGTGTCCCCAGGTCTGGTACCCGAACATGACGACTCGCATGTGAGCCCTCCTCAACCATTGCTAGGTAAGGCTAACCTTATCTAACATGTGCCTGCTTAGGGGAGCCTGCGTTCTTTCTCGGGAAACACCGTGCCCCCTCTACGGAAGGCGATGACGCAGTGACGACAGTGCACAGCGGGGCGGACTACACATATGACGTCCTGGGCATAGGGTTCGGCCCGTCCAATCTCGCACTCGCGATCGCACTGCACGAGCACAACTCGGCAGCACCGGAAGGCGAGCGACTGCGCGCGGCATTCCTGGAGAGGCAGCCGCGGTTCGGCTGGCACCGGGGCATGCTCATCGACGACGCCACCATGCAGGTGTCCTTCCTCAAGGACCTGGTGACCATGCGTGACCCGACCAGCGACTTCACCTTCCTGTGCTACCTGCGCGAACAGGACAGGCTTGTCGACTTCCTCAACCAGAAGACCCTTTTCCCGCTGCGCATCGAGTTCCACGACTACTTCGAGTGGGCGGCCGCACGCGTCGACGACCTCGTCGAGTACTCCGCCGAGGTCGTCTCCGTACGGCCCGTCACCGAGGACGGCCAGGTGCGCTGGTACGACGTCGCCACCCGCGACCCCGCCGCGCCGGGGCAGCTCACCGTCCGCCGTACCCGCACGCTCTGCGTGGCGACGGGCCTGGAGCCGCATCTCCCGCCCGATGCCGCCCTGTCCGAGCGCGTCTGGCACAACAGCGAGTTGCTGCCCCGTGTGGACGAACTCCTGAGCTCGGGCAGGAAGGTGCACCGCGCGGTCGTCCTCGGCGCGGGCCAGAGCGCCGCCGAGGCCGTCGACTACCTGCACCGCAGCTTCCCCGACGCCGAGGTCTGCTCCGTGTTCGCCAAGTACGGCTACACGCCGGCCGACGACAGCCCGTTCGCCAACCGGATCTTCGACCCCGAGGCCGTGGACGTGTTCTACGAGGCACCGACCGCCGTGAAGCAGTCCCTGCACGACTACCACCGCAGCACCAACTACTCCGTGGTCGACCTGGACTTGATCGAGTCGCTGTCCCGGACGATGTACCAGGAGAAGGTCCGGGGCAGGCAGCGGCTGAGGATGCTCAACGTGTCCCGCATCCGCGAGGTCGCGGCACGCACGGACGACGTGGAGGTGACGGTCGAGTTCCTGCCGACCGGCGAACGGGCGGTCCTCGCCTCCGACCTGCTCGTGTACGCGACCGGCTACCAGCCCCGTGGGGTCGGCGAAAATCTCGGCGAAGTCGCCAAGATCTGCCTGCGCGACGAGGAGGACGCCCTGCGCGTCGGCCGCGACCACCGGGTCGAGACCGCCGCGAACGTCACCGCGGACATCTACCTCCAGGGCGGCACCGAACACACCCACGGCCTCACCTCGACCCTGCTGTCCACCACGGCCGTACGGGCCGGGGAGATCTGCGCGTCCCTCCTCGCACGGCGTTCCTCCGCCACCCACCAGCCGGACCACGCCGTCGGCTAGGACGGCCGCGCAGCCGGGTGCTGTCCGTGCTTGCGCAGGCGCCGGCACGTGCCCGGGCAGAGCTGTCCCCCTCGGCCGATCCGGCCGAGGGGGACAGCAAGCACGCTCGGCAGAAGGGGCGGCCGGGCCAGCGGCACACAGTGTGTTTGAATTTGGTGGAGAACCCTCCACAACAGGCGTCGATACGGCTGCACAGCACGGAGCCGCGGAACGAGGAAAGGCACCATGAGCCAGCGAAGTGATGCGCAGCAGAACCGCGCGCGGATTCTCTCTGTCGCTCGCGAGGCGCTCACCGAGGACGGCAACGCCTCCCTCAACTCCATCGCCAAACGCGCCGGTGTCGGGCCAGGCACGCTCTACCGTCACTTCCCCAGTCGTGAGGCGCTCGTCCTGGAGGTCTTCCGCTCCGAGGTGCAGAAACTCGTCGACTGGGCGCCCGAACTGCTGCTCACCGAGCCGCCCCTTGAGGCCCTGCGCCGCTGGTTCGAGCGCCTCGCGGCCTACATCGCGATCAAGCGCGGCCTGGGCGACGCCCTCACGACCACCAACCACGACACGGTGACGAACGAAACCCATGGCCCGGTCACCGGGGCCATTCGCACGCTCCTGAAGGCCGGCGAGGACGACGGCTCCATCCGCCCGGGCCTGGACCCCGACGATGTGCTCCTCATCATGGGCTGCGTGTGGCGCGTCCCGTCCGGCCCCGTCGGCCGGCAGCAGGCCCAGCGCCTGCTCGATCTCACCCTCGACGGCCTGCGCACACGCTCCTGAACGATCGGCTCAGTGGGCTCCGGGTCGGCCGGTGTCATACCGGAACTGCGGCGCATCCGGCCTCCTCGCCGTCCGGGTCAGTGGGAGCGCGGGAGGCGGCCACCTGCGGGGCGATCTGCTCTGCCCGCGCCTGACTGAGTCCTGGTCGACGCGGGTGTCAGCGCGGAACCCCTGGAATCCCACGGGCTCCTCCTCGGCACCGAGCGTCGCATCACCACCACCACGACGATTTCCGCTCAGCCCGACCACCGATTCTCACGGTGCGGCAGCGTGCATCAGGACTTGGCGGGGGCGAACTGCGGCACACGGTCCATGATGCGCTGCAGTTCGGCGTCGTCGGAGATGCCCTGAAAGTCGTGGCGCGGGGTGTAGTGCCGCTCCAGTCGGGCGATCTCGTCGCCGGCGAGGTCGATGTCGAGCGAGGCGACCGCGTCGTCGATGTGCGTGGTCCTGCTCGCGCCGACCAGAGGTGCGACGACGACCGGGTTGGCATGCAGCCAGGCGAGCGCGATCTGCGCCCGGCTGACGCCACGGGCCTCGGCCACGGCGCCGACGGCATCGACGATCTCCCGGTCGCTGTCGGCGTTCGCGGCATAGAGCAGATCGGCGAAGCCGTCGGTGGCGGACCGTGCCGTCTGCTCCTTCCACGGCCTGGTGAGGCGACCGCGGGCCAGTGGGCTCCACACGATGGTGCCGACCCCTTCGTCGCCACACAGCGGGAGCATTTCGCGCTCCTCCTCACGGGCGAGCAGGTTGTAGTGGTCCTGCATGGAAACGAACCGGGCCCATCCGTGCGCCCGCTGTGTGTGCAGGGCCTTGGCGAACTCCCACGCGTGCATCGAGGACGCGCCGAGATAGCGGACCTTTCCGGCCTTCACCAGGTCATGGAGGGCCTCAAGGGTCTCCTCCAACGGAGTGCTCGGGTCGTTGCGGTGGATCTGGTACAGATCGATGTAGTCGGTGCCGAGGCGGCGCAGGCTGTGGTCGACCTCGGTCATGATCGCCTTGCGGGACAGGCCCTTCCCATTGGGACCCGAGCGCATCGGGTGGCGCAGCTTGGTGGCGATCACCACATCGTCGCGGTCGGCGAAGTCCTTCAGCGCACGCCCCAGGATCTCCTCGCTGGAGCCCTGCGAGTACATGTTCGCGGTGTCGAAGAAGTTGATTCCCGCGTCGAGCGCGTGCTTGATCAGCAAGCGACTGTTCTCCTCGCCGAGCGACCACACCGGATGCCCGCGGTCGGGTTCGCCGTAGGTCATCGCGCCGATCGCGATCGGGGAGACATCGAGTCCGGTGTTGCCGAGTTTCACGTAGCGCATGGAAGTCTCCTGCATCGAGAAGTAAACGGAGAGGTCTCCGTATTGATTGAGAGATTAACGGAGACCTCTCCGGAAGGCAATCCGGCCCTCGCGAACCCGCCCGGCCCCTCCATCGACCGGATCCGGACGGTGGCGCGCCGCGAACCCTCACCGGGAGAAGGGGGCACCGGTTGCCGGTGACGGACAATTCCCCAGATCTGTCCGGCCGGGCCGCACAGCACGAGAGATTTTGCGCCCGGATGGTTTGGCGACACCTTGTCATGCACATTCATACAGACGGGTCTACCCGCATAGACAAGACCTGCCCACCACCGTGATGCACCACTGATTCAGCAGGAGATCGCCTTGACCGCATCCACTCCGCTGCGCACGGCCCTGACCGGGGTCGTTCTGGCCGCAACCGCTCTGATCCCCCTTCAGGGCACCGCGCTGGCAGCGCAGACCGAGACCGCCGCGACCGCAACCACCCGGGCGGCCTCGGTCTCCGGAATAGAGGACGCAACCGCTCTCGCCCTCGCCAGGTCCCTGGCCGATCCGGCCTGGAAGAGACAGGTACGCACAGCCGCGCTGGCCGCGGACTCGGTGGACCTGCGGGCGCTGACCAGCGGCTCCACCACTGCCGCCGGCAAGAGCCTCGCCTCGAAGGTGGCCACCGCCGACCAGAAAGTCGCCACCGCCAAGGGCCTGAGCAGCGACATCGGTTCGCTGCTGCGAGTGGGCCTGGCGGACGCCTCGATGAAGTCCCGGCTCACCGCGGGCAGGGCCCCGTTGGTTGCCGCCGCCCCGTCCGACGACGATGCCACGTTCACCGCGTACGACAGCAGGGGCACCGCCCACGAACTGGCCGTCGAATCAGTCCCCGAGCAGCCCGTCTACATCGTCGACATCGACGGCACCAAGGCGGTCACCGAAGGGCTGAAGGTCGTCAACCGGGCCCTGGAGGCGAATGGGCTCGATGTCCCGGCCCCGGCCGCCGAGGTGACAACCGCCGCGCCACTGGCCGCGACGGGCATCGACACCACCCTGATCAACTCGGTTCGGCTCTCCGACGACCAGGAGCCCTGGGTCAAGGGTGATGCCGAGATCTTCACTCTCGTCACCGGCTTCGGCACGGACGGCAAGCCGCGCGTCGACACCGTCGAGATGCCTTACCTGAACACGGACAACACCACGTACTACCCGAACCAGGTCCTCGTGAACTGGTCCAACTACAAGTACAGCCTGGCCGACGCGGTCATGATGGAGGACGACGGCGACACCAACTACCAGTCGCTTGCCAAGGCCATCGTCACGGTCCTGCTGACGATCACCGACCAGGGCGTGTACATCCCCCTTGCCGACGCGGTCCTCGACGCCATCCCCGCCTCCTGGTGGACCGACGACCCGGACTACGTCGACTCCTGGTACACCCTGGCCAAGACCACCAGCGGCACGCGCAACGGCGCGGCGGCCAACGGCTGGCTGAACGTCTCCCCGTACTACGTGCCGGCCCTCTGACCGGCACACACCCCTCCCCCCACGGGCCGGCCGGCCCTCCCCCACCTCCCCACGGGCCGGCCGGCACCTGTCCAGCACCGAGCAGTAGCACCTCGGGCTCATGGTGTGCACATCAGGGACACGGCGCACGTCACCGCCACAGGTCCGGCGGCGCCGCCGGACCTACGGCCGTGAACGCATGACAGCGCGCTCCATGCGGTGGCCCGGCGGCGGGTGTCAGGCCAGACGTACGGCCTTCAGCCCGTCGAGCGGATACTCGGTCGGGAGCTCGGCGGGATCGCCCGGCACAGTGATCTGTACGGCGACGGGCCGCGAGTTCCCCGCTTCCAGCAGCTGATCCGCCCGGGAGTCGATGTACACCTTGCCGTCCTCATGCGTGACATCGACACCGGACGCTTCGACCTTCGTCCCATGTGCCGTTCGCAGGTCGAACGAGATCCGGAACCTTCGCGTTTCCTTTCCCTCGCCGCCTGCCCTGCTGACGGCAGTGACGGTCAGCTCGAAGCTGTACACCCGGCCCTGCGGATCGTTGCTCTGCCACGAGCTGTTGGACTTCCTCGTCACGACGATCTCGTCGTAACTGGGCGGGATCGGCATCGGCGTGATGCACCCGGCTCCGTTCACTACCTCCAGCAGACCAGATCACGTCATCCACAACACTCCACGACCACCGCCGGCAGCCCCGAAAACGCAGCACCCAGTCAAATGCGGCAGGAGAGTTGGCCGTTCGGTGTATGTGGAGACGCTCTCAACTCGGCAGCCGCCAAGTTCACTTGCCGGGATTCGGCCGTGGCGACGTATCAGGGCGAGTGCCCGGACCACCTGCATTTTGCGGAAATGCATCTCTCCGGGAAAAGAGTTGCAATGGACAGCGTCCAGCGGCCTGGATATGGTCGAAATCGTTCGCACATAAGCCCTCTGCTTTGGCACACCGGGACGCGTTGCTGTGAGGTTTCGAGCTCGACTCGCGCCGCCGTTCCTCGGTGGGCACAGGGAACCTGCCGGGAGTCGCCTGGACTCGCGTTGATTCGGGTGGCGGGACGGGAGTATCCATGACGACCGCGGCTGCGGCAACTGATCCGGTCTGGAACAAGCGTCGAACGGCCAAGCGAGAGCGCCTGGCGAGTGCCGCACGGCATTCCGACGGAAGGCTGATCAAGCCTGATGAGCTGGGCCAGGTGCTGGAAGCGGTGATCCGCCCGGGTGACAAGGTGGCCCTGGAGGGTGACAATCAGAAACAGGCGGACTTCCTGTCGCGAACCTTGGCGGCCTGTGACCCGAAAAGGCTGCACGACCTGCATATGCTGATCGGCTCCGTCTCGCGCGGCGAACACCTGGATCTTTTCGAGGAAGGCATCGCCTCCAAGCTGGACCTCGCCTATGCGGGCCCGCAGAGCGTGCGGATCGCGCAACTCGTCGCGGACGGAACCGTGTCGATCGGCGCGATCCACACGTACGTCGAGTTGTACGCGCGAATGGTGATCGACCTTCGACCGGATATCGCACTTGTGTGCGCATCCGCAGCCGACAAGCACGGCAATCTCTACACCGGAGCGAACACCGAGGACACGCCGATCATTGTTGAGGCCACCGCGTTCCACGACGGTGTCGTCATCGTGCAGGCGGACGAAATCGTCGGTGAGGGCGAGCTGCCTCGTATCGACATTCCCGGTGACTGGGTGGATCTGGTCGTACAGGCCGACCGGCCGTTCTTCCTGGAGCCCTTGTTCACGCGCGATCCCCAAGGCATCGGCCCGTTGCACATCCTGCAGGCGATGATGGCGCTGCGCGGGATCTACGAGCGTCATCAGGTCGTATCGCTCAACCATGGAGTGGGTTTCAGTACCGCCGCCATCGAACTGATTCTGCCGACATACGGGGAGCAGCTGGGGCTGAAGGGAAGGATCTGTCGCAACTGGGCGCTGAATCCGCACCCCACGCTGATCCCGGCGATCGAGTCGGGCTGGGTGGAGACAATCCACAGCTTCGGCGGCGAGTCGGGCATGACAAAGTATGTCGCTGCCAGGCCGGACGTGTTCTTCAACGGCGCGGACGGCTCGCTGCGGTCCAACCGCGTGCTGTGCCAGCTCGCTGGGCAGTACGCGATCGACATGTTCATCGGCTCCACGTTGCAGATGGATGCGCAGGCGAACTCCTCGACGGTCACGGAGGGCCGGCTGTCGGGGTTCGGTGGGGCACCCAACATGGGGCACGATCCGCACGGGCGGCGGCACTCGACGCCCGCGTGGTTGGACCTGCAACACGGTGAGGGCGCGGGAATGCGCGGCCGCAAGCTGGTCGTGCAGGTGGTCGAGACCTTCCAGTCCAGCGGCACCCCCACCTTCGTCGAATCGCTCGATGCGATCAGCGTGGGCCACGACGCAGGCATGTCCCTTCCACCCGTCATGATCTACGGCGACGACGTCACCCACGTGGTCACCGAGGAAGGCATCGCCTACCTGTACAAGGCGACGTCCCTCGAAGACCGGAAGGCCGCCCTCGCGGCGATCGCCGGCGTAACCCCCCTGGGCCGCAGCGCCGACCCCGGTGCTCTCGAACGGCTCCGCAGTGACGGCCTCGTGGCACTGCCGTCCGACCTGAAGGTGGACACCTCACTGGCCACCCGGTCGCTGCTCGCGGCACGCAGCATCGGAGACCTGGTCGCTTGGTCCGGTGGCCTGTACGAGCCGCCGGCCAGGTTCCGAAACTGGTGAGGGCCTCATGACCACCACGCCTGACCTTCCCAATGTCCTGGCCGCGCCGCGAGAGCCTCTGCGGCCCGACGTGGCGGACACGTTCGGGGCTCTGGCGGCGCAGGCACTGCGTGACGAGGCGATGCTCACACCCAAACCCGGTCTGGTGGACGCGCGCGGCGGGGCGCACGACGACATGAACCTCGCCCTGCTGCTGGCGTCCGCCGACGCGCTCGCCGTGCCGATCGCCCGGTGCGCGAAGGCTGCCATGTCCACGCCCCTCGGACCTGGCCTGAGGGCACTGATCGGGGCCATCGGACGGGACGGCGAGCAACGCATGCTGCACGCCACCAGTGGGGTCAATACCCACCGCGGCGCACTGTGGGCGCTCGGGCTGCTGGCGGCCGGGCTGGCCGCGACCGGCAGCATCGACGGGGCCGGCAGGTTCGCCGCGCGGCTGGCCGCCATGGACGACCCGGCGCTGCCGGCCCGGGCGCCCTCGCACGGTGACCATGCCCGTCTTCGATACGGAGCGTCCGGTGCCAGGGGCGAAGCCCGGCGGGGGTTTCCGCACGCCAGACACGTTGCCCTGCCGACGCTTGAGGCGGCACGCGCAGCCGGACTCGGTGAGCACATCGCCCGTACCGACGCGCTTCTGGCGTCGATGGCGACGCTGGAGGACACCTGTCTGCTGCACCGGGGCGGCCCCGAGGGCCTGCGGACCGTGCGCGAGGGTACCTCAGCGATCATGCGCGCGGGCGGATCAAGCACGGCTCCCGGCCGCGCACTCTTCGACCGTCTCGACGCCGTCTGCCGCCGACGTCGCCTCTCGGCCGGCGGTAGCGGCGATGTCCTCGCCGCCGCACTCTTCCTGGACTCGGCCGCCCCCGTCGCTCTCCTTGCGGAAAGAAGCCACTGACATGCGCACCTTGACCTTTCAGTTCCCTGCCTCGACGCGCCCGGCCCACCGGGCGCACGTCGGCGTCGTCGGCTCCGGGGACCTGGAGATCCTGCTGGAGCCGGCCGACGGCAGCGGCAACTCCGATCGTTATGCCCAGGTGCGGGTCCGCACCAGCGTCGAAGGCTTCGACGAGGTGTGGCAGACCACTCTGGAACGCTTCTTCGCGCGCACTCCCGTACTGGGCACGTGGGAACTCAACGACTCGGCCGCCACGCCTGCCCTGGTCACTCTGCGGCTTCAGCAGGCTGCCGAAGTCGCCGGCGCCACACACGACACGGCCGCTGCAGGGGAGACGTCATGACCACCACTACGGACACCGCTGCCGAGACGGCCCGTGCGCTGGGAGCCACGTCCGACGGACGCGGCGTCGACTGGCAGCGTGTGCTGCACCGGGAGAGTTTCCTTGAGCTCGATGCTCTCGCCCGCGCGCAGGTACTGCTGGACGACGGCTCGGCCCGTGTACTGTGCGGCCCCTTCGAACGCCTGGAGTCGCCGTGGCTCGAGCCACAGGACGTGACCCCTCAGTCCGACGACGGTGTGGTCATCGCTCGCGGCACGATCGACGGCACCGCGGTGCTGGTCGTCTCCATCGAGCAGGACTTCCAAGGCGGCGGCATCGGCGAAGTGTCCGGAGCCAAGATCGCGCAGGCTCTCCGGCTGGCCGCCGCCGACGGCCGCACGGGGACTCCCGTCCCCGCCGTGCTGCTGCTGGAGACGGGCGGCGTGCGCTTGCAGGAAGGCAACCTGGGACTCAACGCGGTCGCCGAGATCTGCTCCGCACTGCTCGAACTGCGGCCGCTCGCACCAGTGGTCGGCGTCGTCGCCGGGTCGGTGGGCTCCTTCGGCGGAGTGAGCATCGCCACGGGGTTGTGCACCCACGTGATCGTCACCCCCGAAGCCAGGATCGGGCTCAACGGCGCGGCCGTCATCGAGCAGGAAGCAGGTGCCGAAGAGTTCGACTCCACCGACCGCCGCCTGATCTGGGCCGTCGACGGCGGCGAGCAACGCCGCCTCACCGGCCTGGCCGACACCCTCGTCGCCGATGACGCCGACGAACTGCGAGACGCCGTCCGCAGGGCGATCAGCGCCAAAACCGCTTCCCCGGGCTCGTACCGCAGCGAGCGGCTCGATGTCCTCGAAGCGCGTCTGGCCACACTCGACCCCGCCGACCCACCGGAGCCGTCCCAGCTGCGCGAGATGTGGGGCGACACCTATGACGTACCCTCCACGGGCAAGACGCCACGGCGACGCGGCAGTGGCAGCGAGCCGCACTCCGACGCCGCGCACTCCTCGATGCAGCCCAGCGAACGAGGACGCCGGTGGATCACCGCACTGGCCGACGGCACCACGCCACGACCGGTCATCGGATCGGTACTGCGGGCCGACACCGACGGCATCGTCTACCTGGCCGTCGTCCCCGACCCGGACAACCCCTTCTACCGCGCACGCCAGGGACAGGTCGGCCTCACCGAATGCGCCGCACTGGCCCGCGCCATGCGGGAGATCACCGCGCAGGACGAAGGGGCCACCGAGCGCCGCGCGATCGTCGCCGTTGTCGACCTGCCCAGTCAGGCGTATGGCCGGATCGAAGAGATGGCCGGACTGCACCAGGCCATCGCGACGGCGATCGACGCCACCGAAGCCGCACGCGTCGCCGGACACCCGCTCGTCACCCTCGTGGTCGGACAAGCCCTCTCCGGCGGATTCCTCACGCATGGACTCCAGGCCTCGCAGATCCTCGCACTCGACGATCCCGGGGTGCAGATCCACGCCATGCACAAGCAGGCGGCGGCGCACATCACCATGCGCACCGTCGAGCAGCTCGATGAACTCGCCAAGACCATCCCGCCGTTGTCCTACGACGTTCGGGACTGGGCCACACTCGGGTTCTGCGACGGCCTGCTCGAGGTCGACGACGCCGAGTCCCCCACCGACCGCGACATCACCAACGTGGCACAGGCCATCAGCGACGCCATCGCGCGGGCGCGTTCAGGTCCCACCGACCTGTCCAACCGGCTCGACTCCCAAGGGGCGGAGAAGAACCGCAAAGCATCCCGGGCCGTGCGCGACACCCTGGCCCGACAGTGGAACGAGCACTGAGCCGATGAGGCGTCACCGGCCGCACGACCTACTCCGGATCGCGGATCCCGGCGCGCACCTGACCGGCTCCGAACCGGCCTGGGTGCGCCCTTCCCTGGCCGCCGCGCCGTGGGTCGTCGTGCGGCGCGGCACAGCACCGGCCGGGCAGCTGGCCGTAGGGGTCCGCGGCCGTGCCCGGCACGAGCGGCACGCCCTCCTCATGCCGATCGAGGCAGCCATCGCATGCCGCCGGCCCGAGGACCTGCGGCCCGTGTCGGTCTCCGCTCCCGCGCGCACACCGGCTCTGTCCGCCCTCCAAGAGGCCACACCGATCCTGCACGGTCTCGGCCTCCCGTGGGGACCGACCGGAAGCGTCGGCTTCGAGCTGGCTACGGGACGGCTGACCACCACGGCGACCAGCGACCTCGACCTCCTCATCCGGACAGAGTCCCTGCCGTCCCCGGCCTGGGCCGCCGAGCTCATCAGTCGGCTGTCCGCGTTGCCTGCGCGGGTGGACTGCCAACTCCAGACCGCGGGCGGCGCCGTCGTCCTGGCCGAACTCGCCACCGACCCGCGGACTCTGGTGCTGCGCACCAGCGGAGGACCGCAGTTGGTGACACGCGCGCAGGTCTCCGAGCCGTGGCAACCGACGGACCGGGTGACCTCTCACCCGGCCGCCGCCAGAGCTGAGGAAGATGCGATGAGTGTTGCCCTGTTGTTCCCGGGACAAGGATCGCAACGGGCAGGGATGCTCCAGAGCCTGCCCGACTCCCCCGCCGCGGCCCGGGCTCACACCGAAGCCCGCGACGTGCTGCGCTCCTTCGACGACGTTCCGGCACAACTCGACACCTCCGAGGCGCTGCGCTCCACCACCAACGCCCAACTCGCACTGCTCATCGCCGGTGTGGTCACCGCCCGCGCGCTGGTGGACGACCACGACCTGCGGGCCGACAGCGTCTCGGGGCACTCCGTCGGCGCCTTCTCCGCAGCTGTCCTCGCCGGTGTTCTCAGCCTCGGTGACGCCCTGCGCGTTGTTCACGTACGCGGAGCCGGCATGGAGCGCGCCTGCGCCGACGGAACCTGGTCGATGGCCGCCTTGAGCGGACTGGACCTGGCATCCACCCGGCAGCTCCTCGCCACCATCGCAACCGACGCCGATCCGCTGTGGATCGCCAACATCAACGCGGCCGATCAGATCGTCGTCAGCGGCACCCGCACGGCACTCGACACCCTACGTCGATACGCCCCGGCCGCCGGCGCCCGCGACCTGAAGGTCCTCGACGTGAACGTCGCCTCGCACTGCCCCCTGCAAGCCGACACCGCACGGGCCGTGGCCCACGCACTGGCCCGGACTGAACACGGCGAACAGCAGCGCAGCTACTTCGCCAATACCACCGGCCGACGACTCCTCCACGCCCCCGAAAAGGTCATCGACGACCTCGCACAAGCAGTACAGCGACCGGTCCGCTGGTACGACGCGGTACGCCTCATGCCCGAACTCGGTGTAACCGCCACCGTCCAGGTCCCACCAGGCCACGTCCTCACCGCCATCGTCACCCGTGAGAACCCCTCCATGACCAACGTCGCCGTCGACGACACCGGACTCGCCACAGCCGTACGTCGCGTCACCAGAGCAAGGGAAGCCTGACCACCATGGCAGGGCACCCGGGGCCGGTGGGGTACGCCATACCGAGATCCCTGTTCGGGCGGCCCTGGCCACGGTCACCCCGACCCGGCATCGCGTCCTACCCGCGCAGTGATCGACTGGTCGAGCTCGTCCATCGTGCGCAGGAACGCGGCGTCCAGATCGACGCCGTACCGGTGCGCAAGGATCAGCACGGACCACAGGCAGTCCGCGAGTTCGTGCTCCAGAGCGGCACGGCCGCCCGGCATGTCACGGGCGCCTTCCTGTGCCATGACAATCTTTGCCAGATCTCCGACGTCCCCGACGAAGCCGATCATGAACTCCTCGCGTGTCCACACCCGGCCGCGTTCCCTCAGGTTCAGCTCGTCGTAGAGGTCATGGATACGCAGAGCCCGGCGCCGCAGTTCGTTGAGGTCCATGCCCCAGCCTTTCCTCAACCGCCCGCCGCAACCTCTCAGCCACGATCGCACCGTCACACGGCGGCCGTCGGAGTCGCAGCGGTCGGAGGCCGGAACCATCCGTGATTGCGGGACGCGCACGGTGCGCCATGGGAATGGCGACGAAGTGGAGGGCCGGGAGAAGTCAGCCTGCCTCGCTTCGCATCCTGCGGTGTGGGCGCCTGAACCCTGGCTACCGCCGTGCCGCGAGCGCTCCCGATCGCGTCGAAGACGAGGTCACGGCGCCATCCCTGGACGCAGGCAGGTGATCGAGCGTCAAACGCCGTTGTCAGTGCCTCCTCATAGAGTGAAGACATCACTCGGGGAGCCTCGGAGGGGGAGCACAAACGTGTCCGCAAACAAGATCCAGCACAAGGTGAATCACGTCGCGCTGGTAGTGGACTGTTCGGGTTCAATGCGTCCGCACCAGGGCCAGCTCATTCAAGTTGTGGACGAATTCGTGGCGGGGTTGAAGTCCGAGTCGGACAGCCTCGGCCACGAGACCCGGATCAGCCTCTACTCCTTCGACCACAAGGTGGAGAACCTGGTCTGGGACATGGACGTGAAGCATCTGCCGTCCATGCGCGGGCTGTACCAGGTCAACAATGGCGCTACGGCCCTCATCGAGGCTTCTCTGAAGTCCCTGGACGACCTGGGCCATATTTGGGAGGAATACGGCGAGCACAGCTTCCTGCAGATCGTCGTGACGGACGGCGAGGAGAACGCCTCCGGTGGCGACAGGCGGCACGACGGCGACATGGCCATCCTCGGCCCCTGGCTCGACAAGATCACGGCGAAGATGGGCGGGCTTCCGGGCCACTGGACTTCCGCGATCCTCGTTCCGAACTCCCTGGCCAAGCGGACCGCCCAGAACTACGGCTTCCCGGCCGGGAACATCGCCATCTGGGATGCGGATTCCCAGAAGGGCGTCGAGGAGGCGATCGGCACCGTGCGCGCTGCCGCCACCAGCTTCCTCCGCGGGCGAGAGCAGGGGGTACGCGGCACGAAGAACCTGTTCGCCGTCGGTCAGGACATATCGGTTGACGAGGTGCGGGCAAACCTCGAACCGATTCCGGCCGACAAGTACCGGCTTCTGAAAGTCGACAAGGAGGTCGAGATTCGCCCCTTCGTCAACTCGCACCCGGGCGTGACGTACGAACGTGGTTCGTGTTACTACCAGTTGGGCACCCGGGCTCAGGTTCAGCAGAACAAGGAAGTCATCGTGGTCGAGAAGGACACCGACCGCGCCTATACGGGCGACGCGGCGCGCAGTCTTTTGTTCGGTTCGGATGTCCAGGGGACCGTCTCCGTAAAGGCAGGGAACAACCCCAAATTGGAGGTGTACGTACAGAGTCGTTCGGTGAACAGGAAGCTCAAGCCGAAGACGCGTCTGCTCATCATGCTCTGAAATCAATGAGCAAAGAGTGTGGTGGTCCGGGAGCAGCCTGCTCCCATTGCCCGACACCGCCATGAGCAACAGATGTGGCTCCGTGCAGTCACCGGCGGCACGGGGCGGCGCGAAGACCGGGAGTTGGTTCCCAGATACTGACGGCGACGCCCGTCTCCGGCCTCGACTTCAGAGGCACGAACCTGTCGCATGACCCTCGGCCGGTGGAGCGCCCACGGCGTCTGGGAACTCTCGGCCCCCTGCAGGCGAGGACGGCTGGGACAAGCTGGATGCCGCGCCGGCGGCGATCGTCGGTGAACAGGAGGCGATTCGTACAGCGGCGGGGCAGTCGATAGGGTGCCAGGTCACGACCGCACCCGGTTCGATACGGGCTGGTCAGGGCTCTGCCGCAGTTCGTGGCACCTCCACGGCTGCCATGCCTGCACCTGCCTGCCCGCGTCTTGGGACCAGGGACGGTCTTCACGGCCGGGCAGCCGGGCCCCGGTCGACGGCTCAGGAGGAACGAGTGGCACAGATCATCGCCGAGGTCTCAAGGACGTTCAACGAGTTTCTGCTCTTGCCGAACCGGACCCGGACCGACTGCTCGCCCGCGACGGTCGACCTGTCCACGCCTCTGGTGCGGCACGTCGTGGGCGAGCAGTCGGCGATCGAACTCGGCTCCCCGTTCACCTCCGCGATCATGCAGGCTGTCAGCACACCGGAACTCGCGATCGCGATCGCGCGCAACGGCGGTCTGAGCTTCCTGCACCACAACCAGTCGATCCAGGACCAGGCCGCAGCCGTCCGCCAGGTGAAGAACTTCAAGGCAGGGTTCGTCACCAGCGACACCAACGTCCGTCCGGAAGACAGCCTGAGCCACCTGCTCGCCGTCATGCAACGTACCGGTCACAGCACCGCCGCGGTCACGCACGACGGCACCGCCAGCGGCCGCCTGCTCGGCTTGGTGACCTCCCGCGACTTCCACCCCCAGCGCCACGACCTCGACGGACCGGTGAGCGGTCGGATGACGGCCATCGCCGAACTGCCCCACGCCGGCGCCGACACCACGCTCTCCGAGGCCAACGCGCGGCTGTGGGACCAGCGGCTGGACTGCCTCCCGCTGGTGGACGCCGAGGGCCATCTCCAGTATCTGGTGTTCCGGTCCGACTACACGGACAACAAGCGCTTCCCGAACCAGGCCGTGGACACGGCCAAGCGCCTGCGCGTGGGCGCGGGCATCAACACCCACGACTACCGAGAGCGCGTCCCCGCCCTGCTGGAAGCGGGAGCGGACGCCCTGTGCTTCGACTCCTCCGACGGCTACAGCGACTGGCAGGCGCAAGCCCTGACCTGGGTGAAGAAGCACTACCCGGAGATCCCGACCGGCGGCGGCAACGTGGTCGACGGCAGAGCTTTCACCTTCCTCGCCGAGGCCGGAGCGGACTTCGTCAAGGTCGGCGTGGGCGGCGGTTCCATCTGCATCACCCGCGACCAGAAGGGCATCGGACGCGGCCAGGCCAGCGCGGTGCTGGACGTCGCCGCGGCCCGGGACGCCTTCCGTGATCGCACCGGCGAGTACGTACCGATCTGCTCCGACGGCGGACTGGTGCACGACTACCACGTGGCCCTGGCACTGGCGATGGGCGCCGACTTCGTCATGATGGGACGCTACTTCGCCCGCTTCGACCAGGCCGCCGGCGCGAAACTCGCCACCCGGGACGGCTTCGTGAAGGAGTACTGGGGCGAAGGCTCGAACCGGGCCCGCAACTGGCAGCGCTACGGCCAGGGTGGCCAGGGGCTGATCTTCGAGGAGGGCGTCGATGGCTATGTCCCCTACGCCGGCGACCTCAACGAAGGGCTCGCCCTGACCATCGCCAAGCTCAAGACCACGATGGTCTCCTGCGGCTCCGCCACTCTCCCGGAGTTCCAGTCCACAGCCCGGCTGACTCTGGTCTCCGACCAGAGCTTCCAGGAGAGCCACGCCAACGTCACCCTGCGGGACACCCCGGCGACCGTCGCCTGAGAGGCTGCCACGAGCCACTGACCACTGGCCGGAGGAAAACAGAGCACAGTCGGAATATCCCCATCCCGACAACCCCCTCCCGCCAGTGGCGGTCGGGGCAGCACTTGACAAAGGCGACTCGCAACAGGTGCATCACACCAGGTCAGCGCACCCGACCACGTGGTTTCAGCGCGACAGGCGGGAGTTCCGGAGCGGGCAGCCGGTCACCGTCGTAGCCCTTCACCTCGCCGAAGCGGGAGCTCTCCATCCAGCCCTTCCGGGCCTCCTCGATCTCCTCGTGGGAACGCCCGATGAAGTTCCACCACATGACGATCTCCTCCTCGAAGGGCTCGCCGCCCAGGAGCATGAGGCCCGCGTCGGTGGCCGCGCGCAAGGGGAGTTCGGTGCGGCCGCAGCCGAGGTAGAGCATGGAGCCGGGCAGCACGGGTACGCCGTCGACCTCGGCCTGGCCGGACATCGAGAGCACCGCGTATTCGAAGTCCGGGTCGAGCGGCAGGCGGGTCTCGGCGCCGCTGGACAGGGACAGGTCGGCGCCGACGATCGGGGTGTACGTGGTGCCGGGCGAGGTGGCGCCGTCGAGTTCGCCCAGGATCAGGGTGGCGGTGAGGCCGGGGGCCGTGATGGCCGGCAGTTCGGTGTGGTGCTGGAAGTGCGGCTCGACGTGACGGTGGGCGTCCGGCAGGGCGACCCAGAGCTGGGCGCCGTGCAGAAACCTCGCGTGGGACTTCGGGCTCTCCTCGGAGTGGCTGATGGCCTGGCCGGAGGTCATCAGTCCCAGCTCGCGCGGGCGGATCGTACGGAGACTGCCCAGGCTGTCGCGGTGCAGGACCTCACCGTCGTGCAGCCAGCTGACCGTCTGCAGGCCCATGTGGGGGTGGGGCGGCACTTGCATCCCGGGTTCGCCTGCGATGTCGTCGGGGCCGTAGTGATCGACGAAGGCCCATGCGCCGACCATCCGGCGCCCCAGGTTGGGCAGCAGCCTGCGGACCTCGGTGGACTCACCCAGCTGGACATGGCGCGGAGTGAGGAGTTCACGTACAGGTTCGGCGACGACGAAGCCCCGCCCTCCACAGACGGAGAGTGCGGCCTGGCGATCGAGATTGCTCATGGCGCTCAACCTATTCCCGTGGGGGCCCGGGGTGCCGGTACCCACGCCGATTATTTAGTGGAATATTCAACCAGTGTGCCATGTTCGGGTGACTGAAGGTGGCCGGGCGTCCAGCTGGGTCAGTGATGGGGGCAGGTCCGGAGCGATCCGGGGACGGTCCGTGAACGAGGAGGTCAAGTGAACGACACCTATTTCGAGTTCGGTACGGCCGCGGACCGCTGGGACCGTGCGCAGATGTTCTTCGAGGCGAAGGAGTACACGACCGCGGCCCGGATTCTGGAGGGTCTGGTCGAGGAGGTGCCGGAGCAGGTCTCTCCGCGTCTGCTGCTGGCCCGGGCGTACTATCACTCGGCCCGGCTCGGCAAGGCCGAGACGGAGCTGCGGGCGGTTCTGGAGCGCGACCCGGTGGAGCACTATGCGCGGCTGATGCTCGGCCGCACCCTTGAGCGCCAGGGGCGGAGCGAGGAGGCGACCGGTCATCTGCGGATGGCGGCGGCGTTCTCCGGGGACTTCGACTCCGATGCGGACCGCACGGGGATCTAGGACCGGACAGAGGCCCTAGCGGTCGCGAGGGGCGTTCGACAGGCGGTTGAGCCATTCCGTCAGGAGGGCGCCCTCGGCCGGGCTGAGTGCGGGATCGGGCGTCTGCCGCAGGAGCGCGCTCAGCCGGGCCGCGGTGGACGGTACGGAGGCCCCGGACGAGGTCGCCCCCGTGCCGTCCGCGTCGGTGGGGGCGCCTGCCGCGTCCGGGGTGAAGATCTGGGCGTGAACGGCGTCGCGTACCCGCCGGGACGTGCTCGTGTCCCTGAAGGTCGCGGGGCGGGCGACCAGCATCAGCGCCACGCCCACGTTGGCCGACATCACCATCTGCGCGGCCAGTTCGGGGGCCAGCCGCAGCCTGCCCACGGCCGCGGCCCGTTCCAGGTCCTTGGTGAGGATCCTGTGGGACTCCAGAGCCGCGGCCGGTGGGGTGCGCATGGCCGGTGAATTCATCAGCCGGTACAGATTCGGGTTCTGCAGGGCGAATTCGACGTGACTGTCCCAGCCGTTGCGCAGGTCCTCGATGGGGTCCGCGCTCTCGCCGCGCTGCCGCTTCGTCGCAAGGTACTTGTCGAAGCCGTGGTCCACCACCGCGGACAGCAGGCCTTCCTTGTCGCCGAAGTGGCGGTAGAGCGCCGGGGCCCCCACCTGTGCAGCCTCGCACACGGCCCGGGTGGAGATCTCCCCGTTCGGCGACTCCGCGACCAGGCGCGCCGCCTCTTCCAGAATCCGTGCTCGTGTGCTCATCGCACGGACGCTATCAAGCACGCTCTGACGCGTGCCGGACGACGGTATGGGGGGCCAGCAGGTCGTCGAGGCCGATCCTTGTGAGGAACTCGGCCCGGATCCGGTCGGCAACGGCGCTGACGGCCTCGCTGCCGTCGTCCGCCGGGTCCACATGGACCCGGAAGGGCCGCTTGCCGTGCTCTGCCTCCACGACGGCCACGATCGCATCCGCCACCTGGGACACATCGGCATCGGCCGGGGCCAGGGCGGCCAGGCGCTGGGAGACCTGGTTCATCAGGCCCTCGTAGCGCTCCTCGTAGTCCGGGACGACCGTCCGGTCGGCGGGGGGTCCGCCGGTGACGAAGTGGTTGGTCCCCGAGGTGAAGGCGCCGGGCACGACGATGCTGGTCTCGATGTTGAAGCGGGCCAGCTCGGCCGCGTACGACACGGCGAGGGCGTCCATGGCGGCCTTGGCGGCGAAGTAGGGGGCGAGGTAGGGCGGGGTGCCGCCCTTGGTGGAGGTGGAGCCGATCCACAGGACCAGGCCGCTCTCCTGGGCCCGCAGGTGCGGCAGGGCCGCGCGGTTGACGCGTTGGGTGCCGAGGACATTGGTGTCGTAGACCGCTGCCAGTTCCTCGGGGGTGAATGCCTCCGTCGGGCCGGTGACCATGTGCCCGGCGTTGTGGATGATCACATCGAGGCGGCCGGCTTCGGACAGGATCGTGGCGATGGCGGCGTCGGCGGACTCCTGGGAGAGCACGTCGAGTTCGACGGTACGCAGGTCCACGCCGTGCTCGGCGGCGTACTGGGCCGCTTCGGCGACCCGGTCGGCGTTGCGTGTCGTGGTGTTGCGCATCGCGGCGTAGACGGTGTGCCCGGCGTCGGCCAGGGCGCGTGCGGCCAGTGCTCCGAAGCCGGAGCCCGCACCTGTGATCACGATGGTCCTGCTCATGGCTGTCCTCCTGGGGTGAGCGGCGAATGAGGTGCGCGGCGAATGAGGTGAGCGGGGCGGGATGGGGCGAAACGGTGTCATCGCGCGGCTCAGACGATGCCGCCGTTGGCGCGCAGCACCTGGCCGTTGACCCAGCGGGCCGGACCGGCGAGGAAGGAGATCACCTCGGCGATGTCCTGCGGGGTGCCCAGCCGCTCCAGCGGTGCCTGGCCGGCCAGCTTCGCGATGGTCTGCTCGTCCTTGCCGTCCAGAAACATAGCGGTGGCGGTCGGTCCGGGGGCCACGGCGTTGACCGTGATGTCCCGCCCGCGCAGCTCCCGGGCCAGGATCAGGGTCATTGCCTCGACGGCGCCCTTCGTGGCGGCGTAGGCGCTGTAGCCGGGCATGGCCAGCGCCAGCACGGAGCTGGAGAAGTTGACGATCGCCCCGCCCTTGCGCAGGCGGCGGGCCGCCTGCTGGTCGACGACGAACGTTCCGCGGATGTTGGTGCGGTGCATCCGGTCAAGTGCGTCCAGATCGGTGTCGACCAGCGGCGCCAGCGTCATGACACCGGCCGCGTGCACCACCACGTCGACTCCACCGAAGGACTCCTCAGCCGTGTCGAAGAGGGCCGCGACCGCGACCTCGTCGGCCACGTCGGCGCGGAAGGCGATGGCCTGCCCGCCGGCCGCGGTGATCGCCGCGACCGCCGATTCGGCCTCGGTCCGATTGCCCGCGTAGTTGATGACGACGGCGAATCCGTCGGATGCCAGCCGCTCGGCGCTCTCGCGGCCGATGCCCCGCGACCCTCCGGTGACGATCGCTACGCGGCGTGCGGTGGTGTTCTGCTCGCTCATGACAGTGCTCCCTGTTTCAGGTGGGCCGGTGGATTCCGTAACCCGATGAAAGCAACGCTAACACCAATACCATAGCGACGCTACCCGTTGCTCGTAACATCGATACGTCAAGCGCTACCCCGGTGCCGCTCGGACGCGCCCGCAGGACAATCCGGATGCCGCCCGCCCGCCCCGCGTGGTAGTTCACTCGGTCATGACCGACCTCGAAACACCCCGCCTCCTGCTCCGCCTGATGACCGCCTCCGACGCCCTGCAGGTGATGGCGGGCAAGCCGGGCGACGGCGCCCGCTGGGCACCCGGATACCCGTCCCCCGGCGAGATGGCCGCGGCCGAGCGTTTCCTCGGCGCCTGCGCGGCGAAGGGCGACCCCAGCCCCTTCGGCTCGTACGAGATACGCCGACGCGAGGACGGGATGGTGATCGGCGGGCTGGGATTCCATGGCGCACCGGACGAGAACGGGCACGTCACGATCGGCTACGGCCTCGCCCCCTCGGCGCAGGGCATGGGGTACGCCTCCGAGGCGCTGCGCGCACTGCTCCTGTTCGCCCGCGAGCAGGGCGTGAGCTGCGTGCACGGTGACACCGATCTGGACAACCTCGCGTCCCAGCGCGTCATGACAGCCGTGGGCATGCGCCTGGTCCGGGAGGACACGCTGCTGAAGCACTACCGGATCGACTGGGACCGGCGGGGCGGAAAGGAGTAGGTCCGCGATCGCGGCAGAAAACGCCGGAACCCGCCGGGAGTTTCCCCGCGGGTTCCGATGTCTTCTGGTGGGGCGGTCCCGCGCCGGTCAGCCGGAAGCTGCGGCAGGCCGGTTCGCCGTGCCGCTTCCGGTCCTCACCGACTCCGTCCTCGGCACGAGGAGCCGTTCCGTCAGCCCGCCGAAGACGAGGCCGAAGGTGATCCAGAGGGTGGCCTGTACGGCGAGGGTGGCCAGGCGGAACTCCCACAGCAGGGCGGCCGGGAAATCCTTTCCGACCTCGTTGAACGAGGGCAGGAACGCGTACGCGAGTCCGATCACGAGGACATAGGCGGCCGATGCGGCGATCGTCGCGTTCCAGTTGCCCAGGCGGGGAGCCAGCCGCTTGCCGAGGATCACGGCGGCGACGGCCAGCAGCACGCTGAGCGCGACCATCAGGAAGAACAGGGCGGTGCGCCGGCCGATGGTGTCCGGGTTGCCGACGGCCGGCGGGTTGGCCGGGTACTTCAGGAACGGCACGACGTACACCGTCAGCAGGGCCGCGCCCGCGATCAGGGCGGCCGTGGCCCTCGGCCCGAATCTGCCGATCCGGCCGAGGGCGTAACAGAAGACGAGGGCGGCGATACCACCGATCGCCACACCGAAGACGAGCACACCGGTGGCGAGGCCCGCGGTGGACTGCATGGTGCGGCTGACGAGTTCCTCGCCGCCACCGTGGTCATGGCTGTGCGCCTCTTCGAGCGCGATGGCCGCGTCCACCCGGGACTCGCCGAGGAAGTAGGCGACCACGAGGGCGAGCGCGCCCGCGACAAGGCCCGCCAGCATGCCGCGAACGAGCAGGGCTCTGACAGAAATGGAGTTCATGAGGTTTTCCCCTGGATCGGACGGTACGTCAGTGGCAGGGGAAACCGAGGAGGTGGCGGCCGTCGTGGACCCACTCGTGGACACCTTCGCCGGAGATGACCGCGGTGGCGCCCTGCTCGGCGCCGACGAAGTACAGCAGTACGAGCATGAGGATGCCGAAGAAGACCGCCCAAGGGGCGATGGCCTTCAGGGAGATGGGGGTGATCGCCGGTGCGGCGGTGGCGGGGGCAGCAATCTGTGCCATGGCAGAACCTCCTGGGGGAACACGCGTCCCGTTCGTGGTGCCTGAGACGAAGGTGCCGGGTCTGACTTCCCGTAGGGGTACGGGTTCACAGTGGCGCGACCGTGCCGGGTTCTCACCGGACTTCCGTCACACCTTCGTCATGTTCGTCGCGACGATACCGCCTGGAAGCAGGCAGGGCCATGGCCCCTTCGGCCGGGCCGAAGTGCTCGGATGCCATGGTGGGCGCACGTGTGGGGCCACAGTTCAAGGAGTTGACCCGGTCATGACGGTACAGGTGATGTTGATCTCACCGGCGCTCGACGCCGCCTTGCGCGAGGCCCGCTTCGGCGGTGACGCGCCGCTCGACGCCGCCGGCGTGCGACAGGCCCGGGCCGCCGCACCGGAAGTGCCCGCGGCCGACCGCCATGTGCGCGGGCCGTCCGGGCGCTGCACCGGGACCGCCGATGCGCTGGGCTTGCGCGCCGAGCCCGAACCCGGGCTCCGGGACTGGGACATGGGCCGGTGGAGCGGGCAGCGGCTGGCGACGGTGAGCGGAAACGAGCCGGAGGCGGTATCGGCCTGGCTGACCGATCCTTCGGCTGCTCCGCACGGCGGCGAATCACTGCTGGAGTTCTGTGCGCGGGTGGGCCGCTGGCTGGAGTCCGCGGGGGCCCCGTACGGCGACGGGGGCGGCCGTGTGCTGGGGGTCGTCGAGCCCGCGGTGGTGCGGGCGGTGATCGTACGGGCACTGGCGCTGCCTGCGGAGGCGTTCTGGCGCCTGGACGTCGCCCCGCTGACGCTGACAGGGCTCAGCGGCCGGTCCGGGCGGTGGAACCTGCGCTGTGGCCGGCCGCTGTCCGCCGCCCAGGGCAACCCACGGCGTCCGTAGTAGCTCACGGCATGCCCAACTGAGGTGCCGGAACCGCTGGTCAGCGCCTAGGGTGGTGGTGCAGCTGGTTCGCCCTGTCCGCCAGGCAGGCGCGTCGTAAGAGGGAACCCGGTGGGAATCCGGGACTGCCCCGCAGCGGTGAGTGGGAACGACCGCCGTCATCAAGCACTGGACCCGATACGGGTTCCGGGAAGCGACGGCCAGTAGGTGTCTCGTGTCCCGTACGCGAGAAGTGCCCGCGAGTCCGAAGACCTGCCACTGCCCGTGCGCGTCGGACGCACAAGGTGATTCCGGTGACCTCGTGGGCGGGTCGGCGTACATATCGGGCAGGGCATGCGCGCCGGTGCGGCGTCGCGGCCGCGCCCGGTCCGTCATCCCTTCGCGCCTTCGATCCGTCCCGGGGTCGTATCAGGACACACGCTCGCGAAGGAGAGTTCCGTGACCAGCAAGTCCGCAGCCGCGGCAGCCCGGGCCACCGTGTACGGCTATCCCCGCCAAGGCGGCGACCGGGAGCTGAAGAGGGCCGTCGAGGGGTACTGGAAGGGCCGTGTCACCGCGGCCGACCTCCGGAAGACCGCCGCAGACCTCCGCCGCACCAACTGGCGCCGGCTCACCGCCGACGGCATCCAGGAGGTCCCGACCGGCGACTTCTCGTACTACGACCATGTGCTGGACACCAGCGTGATGGTCGGTGCCGTACCGGCCAGGCATCGCGAAGCCGTCACCGCCCACGGCCTGGACGGCTACTTCGCGATGGCGCGCGGTACGCAGGATGTCGCGCCGCTCGAAATGACCAAGTGGTTCGACACGAACTACCACTATCTGGTGCCGGCGCTCGGCCCCGACACCGTGTTCGCCGCCGACTCCGCCAAGCAGGTCACGGAGTTCGAGGAGGCTCTGGCCCTCGGGCTCAGCCCCCGGCCGGTGCTCGTCGGGCCGGTGACGTATCTGCTGCTGGCCAAGCCGGCTCCGGGGGTCGCCGCCGTTTTCGAGCCGTTGACGCTGCTCGACCGGCTGCTGCCGGTGTACGCCGAGGTGCTGGCCGATCTGCGTGCGGCCGGTGCCCGGTGGGTGCAGCTCGACGAGCCGGCACTCGGACGCGGAGGTGGTGGAGGAGGGGACGGCCGAGGAGGTGTTCGGCGCGCCGCGGCACCCGTACACGAAGTCGCTGCTCGCGGCCGTCGTCACGGTCGGTACGGATGCCGCCCCGCCCGGGGACCTGCCGGAGACGGGCGGGCCGGTGCCTACGCGTCCCGGTACGTCTCCAGCAGACGCAGCCAGATCTCGCTGATCGTCGGATACGCGGGGACGGCGTGCCACAGCCGGTCGATGGGGACCTCGCCCGCGACCGCGACCGTCGCCGAGTGCACCAGCTCGCCGATGCCGGGTCCGACGAAGGTGACGCCGAGCAGGATCTCCCGGTCGAGGTCCACGACCATCCGGGCGCGGCCGCGGTAGCCGTCCGCGTACAGGCCGGAGCCCGCCACCGCCGCGAGGTCGTAGTCGACGGCGCGCACCCGGTGGCCGGCCTCCTCGGCCTCGGCGAGGGTGAGTCCGACCGCGCCGGCCTCGGGGTCGGTGAAGACGACCTGGGGGACGGCCGCGTGGTCGGCGGTGGCCGCGTGGGCGCCCCAGCGCTCGGTCTCCAGCAGCGGGACGCCCGCGGCGCGGGCGGCGATCGCGGCGCCCGCGATGCGCGCCTGGTACTTGCCCTGGTGGGTGAGGAGCGCCCGGTGGTTGACGTCGCCGATCGCGTAGAGCCAGGTGGTGCCGTCGACGCGGCAGCTGTCGTCGACGGTGAGCCAGGAGCCGGGTGTCAGGCCCACCGTTTCCAGGCCGAGGTCGTCGGTGCGCGGGGCGCGGCCGGTGGCGAAGAGGATCTCGTCGGCCTCGACGCGTTCGCCGTTGTCCAGCTCCACGGTGACCGGGCCGTCCGGGGCGGTACGCCGTACGGAGGTCGCCGAGACTCCGGTACGGATGTCGGCGCCGCCCTCCGCCAGGGCCTCGGCGACCAGCTCGCCCGCGAAGGGTTCCATCTTGGGTAGGAGCCCCTTGCCGCGGATCAGCATCGTCACCCGGGCGCCGAGGGCCTGCCAGACGGTGGCCATCTCCACCCCGACGACCCCGCCTCCGACGATCACGAGGCGGCCGGGCACCTCCTTGGCGCTCGTCGCCTCCCGGCTGGTCCAGGGGTGAGCCCCCTCGACGCCGGGCAGATTGGGGACGACGGCGCGGCTGCCGGTGCAGACGGCGATGGCGTGCCGGGCGGTGAGCCGGTGTTCCGTGCCGTCGGGGGCGGTGACCGAGGCCGTCCTCACCCCGGTGATCCGGCCCTGGCCCCGGTAGATGTCCGCCCCGATGCCCTCCACCCAGGCGGCCTGTCCGTCGTCCTTCCAGTTCGAGGCGAAGGCGTCTCGGCGGGCGAGGACCGCTTTCGTGTCCAGCGGTCCCTGCACGGCGTCGCTGAGGCCGGGCAGGCGGCGGGCGTCCGCACGGGCGACGACGGGGCGCAGCAGGGCCTTGCTGGGCATGCAGGCCCAGTACGAGCACTCGCCGCCGATGAGTTCCGCCTCGACGACCGCCGTGCTCAGCCCGGCGGCACGCGCCCGGTCGGCGACGTTCTCACCCACCGGACCCGCTCCGATCACCACGACGTCGTATTCGGTGTTCAAGGAAGCATCAGTCATGGGAGACAGTCTGGTCGTGGGTGTGCGCGACGGCCACATGGGCAGGCGGAATAGCGCAAGTTCCGTCACCGTTGTGTCGGACAGAACCGAGCGGGCAGCAGAGGAAGAGGTAGCAGAGCATGAGCACCGTTGAGCTCACCAAGGAAAACTTCGATCAGGTTGTCAGCGACAGCGGGTTCGTCCTGATCGACTTCTGGGCTTCCTGGTGCGGCCCGTGCCGGCAGTTCGCGCCGGTCTACGACGCGGCCTCCGAGCGCCACGACGACCTGGTCTTCGCCAAGGTCGACACGGAGGCGCAGCAGGAACTGGCGGCGGCGTTCGAGATCCGTTCCATTCCCACGCTGATGATCGTCCGGGACAATGTGGCGGTGTTCGCCCAGCCCGGGGCGCTGCCGGAGGCGGCGCTGGAGGACATCATCGGACAGGCCAGGAAGCTGGACATGGACGAGGTCCGCAAGTCCATCGAGGACCAGAAGAACGAGCAGAAGTAGGCTCCGCGCACATGAGCCGGGCCCATGGGCCGCACGCGTGAGCAGGGTGAGGGGCCCGACCGGACCGGTCGGGCCCCTCTTCCGTGGCCGGACGCGGGCGGCACGGCCTCAGCCTGCCTCGCTGCTCCCGGCGCCGCTCCCGTCGTTCGTCTCCTTGACCCGGACCGAGAGGCCGTAGTCCAGCTCGGCGCCGTCGACCAGCAGGGCCTCGACCGTGTGCGTCGCCGGGTCGATGTCCGCCACGATGCCTTCGCCCGAATACCGGGGATAGCCCGATGCCCCTGTCTCGCCCGTCGCCGCCACGACCGCCGAGCGGATGGGGTCGCCGGGCTCGGCGGCATCGGAGGCGTCCTCGGCGAATCCGGGGACCAGCAGGATCTCGTAACTGTGCGGATGGCTCATGGTCATGACGCTAAGCAAGCGGCGCGCGGTGCGCACGTTGCCGCACCGCGCGGACCCGGTGCCTCAGCTGGACTCGCGGTGGACCGCCCTGGCCCGCAGCAGATCGTGGTGCTCGGGGGCGCCGCCGGGGTGGCGCACCAGCCGGTCGACGACGTCGGCCAGCGGCTGTGCCGTGCCCAGCTCCATCCGCACGGTGCTGAGCCGGGGCCGCAGCAGTCTGCCGAGCATCAGGTCGTCGGCGCCGATCACGGCCGTCTCGCGTGGCACCTCGATGCCCGCGTCCTGCAGGGCCCGCATCAGGAGCATCGCGTATTCGTCGTTGTACGCGAACACGGCGTCGAGGCCCAGGGCGCGCCAGCGGACGGCGAGCCGTGCGGCCGACTCCTCCTCGTACCGCAGCGCCAGCGGTTCGACGAGGACCCCGTGGCTCTGTGCGGCCTGCCGGGCTCCGGCCAGCCGGGGTTCGGCGAACAGGCCGAGGCCGGATTCCTCGGGCATGACGACGCCGATGCGGCGCCGGCCGCGCTCCAGCAGATGTCCGACCGCGCGGCTGCCGACCTTCCGCTGGTCCATGACCAGTGCGTGGGCGCCGTCCACCGGCCGCGGGCCGAGGGTGATGACGGCCCTGGCTCCGGATCGCCTGAGTACGGCCGTGCCCTGCGGGGTGAGGGGGACGGTGCCGGGTGCGATGACGGCGACGGGTCGGAGTTCGGCCCAGGCGCGGGGCGCGTCCTCGGCGTCCAGGCCGGTGCTGCCGTACTGGACCACGGTGTAGTCGAGACGGCGCAGTCCGGATTCCAGCTGGTGGAAGAAGCGGTGGTGGAGCGGGGCGGCCGGGAAGTTCACGGTGGGCAGCAGCACCATGCGGGTGTGCCCGGCGCGCAGGCTGCGGGCGCCCGCGTGCGGTACATAGCCCAGTTCGGTGGCGGCTTCCCTGACCCGGCGGCGGGTGGGTTCGCTGATCCGCACGGCCGCGTTGTTGTTCAGTACGTACGACACGGTGGCCCGGGAGACTCCGGCGAGCCGTGCCACATCGGCACTGGTCGGGACGGGGCCTTCGATGGGCTGGTTCGGTAACTGGCTCATGGCGTCGGGCAGTCTTCCAGACCCGTGCCGCGTGGGTACGCTCCGGGGCATGGATGACTCCTCGATGGTGGGGCTGATCGGCCGGGTGACCGGGACGGTGGGACCGGGGCTGGTCGGCGAGGTGATCGTACGTATCCGGGGCGGCGCCGAGCACTTCCTCGCGCATCCGGCCTCGGCGAAGCAGCGGATCGAGGTGGGCACGGTGGTGACGGTGATCGAGCATCTGCCGCCGCGCACGGTGTATGTGGCTCCCGCATACGGCAGTTGAGGCCCTCATGGGCGGCTCTTGACACCTTTCTCCGTCAAGAACGCGGCAAGGTCGGACACATGTCTTCTCCGCCGCCGCGAGCAGGACAAGACTCCCTCTGTTCAGCGGTGCCGACGGGGCACCGTCATGAAGGGGGCGAATGCCGATGGTCATCGGCGTCACGGCGGGTCTCGTACTCGCCGCCATCATTGTGTTGATCGGGCTGTTCAAGCTGATGTGGCGGGTGGCCGAGCCGAACGAGGCGCTGGTCATCTCCGGTTCCAAGCACAAGACCGAAGGTCTCGGGCAGGGCATGGGATTCCGGATCGTCACCGGTCATGGCACGCTCGTCATGCCCGGGGTCCAGGCGGTGCGGAAGATGTCCCTGGACCTCAACGAGACCGAGCTGTCGGTCGACTGCGTCACGCATCAGGGGATTCCGCTGCGGGTGCGGGGCGTTGTCATCTTCAAGGTCGGCGACGACTTCGTGTCGATCGCCAATGCGGCCCGCCGCTTCCTCGACCAGCAGAAGCTGATGGCGGAGCGGGTGCACAACGTGTTCGCCGGTCATCTGCGGTCCATCGTGGGCGGGTTGACGGTCGAGGACATGATCCGTGACCGGGAGAAGCTCACCGGGCAGACCAGGGCCGCGTGCGGGACCGAGATGGAGAAGCTCGGGCTGATCGTCGACTCGCTCCAAATCCATGAGATCGAGGACCCGACGGGCTACATCAAGAACCTGGCGATGCCGCACGCGGCGGCCGTGCAGCGCGACGCCCGGATCGCGCAGGCCGAGGCCAACCGACTGGCCACCGAGGCGGAACAGCAGGCCGCAGCCCGGATGTCGGAGGCGACCCGGGACAGCGAGATCCTGCAGGCCGGGTATCAGGCCGAGCGCGACAAGGCCGCGGCCAAATCGCGTCAGGCGGGCCCGCTGGCCGACGCGGCGGCGCGCCAGGAGGTCGTGGTCCAGGAGACCAGGGTCGCCGAGCTGGAGGCCCAGCGGCGTGAGCAGCAGTTGCAGGCCGATGTGCGCAAGCCCGCGGACGCCCAGGCGTACGAGAAGCGCACCCTGGCGGAGGGCGAGCGCGATGCCCGGATCTCGGCCGCGGAGGCGCAGGCACGGGAGACCGAGCTCGCCGCGGTCGCGGAGGCCAACCGGGTCAAGACGGCCGCTCTCGCGGAGGCCGAGGCGACGAGGGCGCACGGCGCCGCGGCGGCGACGGCGACCAGGGCGACGGGTGAGGCGGAGGCCGCCGCGTCCCAGGCAAGGGGGCTGGCGCTGGCCGAGGCGACCCGCGCCAAGGGTCTCGCCGAGGCGGAGGCGATCAAGGCCAGGGCCGCGGCCTTGGCGGAGAACCAGGAGGCGGTCGTCGCGCAGCAGCTGGCCGAGAAGTGGCCGGAGATCGTCCAAGCGGGTGCGGGTGCCTTCAGCAGCGTGGACCACATGGTGCTGCTGAACGGGGCCGACGGCATGTCGGAGATGTTCGCGAAGGCGCTGACGATGGGCGGCACGGGTCTGGGTCTGGCCCGGCAGCTGCTGTCGACGATGAGTCAGGACGGTCCGGCGGAACCGGTGGCCAAGGCCAACGGGGTCGTTCCGGCCGCCCCGCGGGGACAGCGGATACCGGTGACGGGCGGTCAGGAGGACGGCGCGCCTTCCTGACCGGCCCGGCCGGCTGCGGCCGGTGCGTGGCCGGCGCTTCGGCGCCGGGCGCGCACCGGCCGCGACTCCGGGGGCTCGCAGTCGAGACCCGCTCCACGGAATCGGCCGTGCACGTCCTACGGTGGGGAGATGACCATCCAGCACCGTGAGAGCAGCATCGACAGCCCGGCCCTCTTCCCCGGCCGCACCGGCCCGCACGCCACGGCCGAGGCCGATCCGCGTGACGTGGGCCCCGTCCGCACCTCGTACGCCCCCGACCGGGACGGCGACCCCGATCCCGGCGAAATCGTCTGGACGTGGGTGCCGTTCGAGGAGAACGACGGGCGCGGCAAGGACCGCCCGGTTCTGGTGGTGGCCCGCGAGGCGGCGGGCACACTGCTCGCCGTACAGCTCTCCAGCAAGCAGCACGACGGGGATCACGAGTGGGTGGCGCTCGGGGCGGGACCGTGGGACAGCTCGGGGCGTCCGTCCTGGGCCGATCTGGACCGGGTGCTGCGGGTGCACGAGGACGGCATGCGGCGTGAGGCGTGCGCTCTGGACCGGGACCGGTTCGACCGGGTCACCGGCCGGCTGCGGGAGCGCTACGGCTGGAGCTGAGGGCCGAACGTCCGGGTGAAGGCGGACCGGGTGGCGGATTCGGCGCTGCGGTCGAGGATGCCGAAGACGATCTGCTCGAAGTGGCCGGCGAATCTGCCGCCGTCCAGGAGCAGTGCCCGGAACGCACCGGCCACCTGCGCCGGATCGTTGCGGAACACGCCGCAGCCCCAGGCACCCAGCACCAGCCTGCGGTACCCGCGCACGGCCGCGACCTCCAGCACCCGCTCGGCCCGGGACGCCAGCGCGGCGGGTATGCGGTGGGCGTCCTCGGGGGTGCGGCTGCGGATGACTCCGGCGTTGGGCGCCGGGGAGGTGAGGAATCCGGCGGTGTACGGGGTGTCGAGCAGTCGGCCCCGGTCGTCGCGGAACACCGGGACGCCCGGTGAGTGAATCACCCGATCGGTGTAGAAGGCGCTGCGTTCGGCGCGGTGGTGCGCGTAGTAGTCGGGGGCGCGCAGCAGCGTGGCGTAGAGGGCGGAGCCCCGGCACAGGGCTTCCTCCTGGGCCTGCGCGCCGTTGAGATAGCCGCCTCCGGGATTGCGGGCGGATGCGTAGTTCAGAACGGCCACCTTGCCGGGTCCTTCGCCGGTCATCCGGCGCGCCGCCTGCAGACTGCTCTCGCCGGTGACCTCGACGAGCGGTGTGCGGTCGGAGTCGAGCGCCGCGACCGGTACCGGCTCGGGGCCGTACAGCCTGGTGCCCGGGAGTGCGGTGGTCAGCGCCCGTTCGATGCTCACCTCACGCCCCTCCTGCGTGCGGTAGCGGCCCGCTTCGACGATGGCCTCGGTCTCTCGCGCGATGCCGCGCAGCCGTGCGCTCATCGGCACTCCCCCATGTGGTGCATACGGGGCATGGTCGGCGCTCCGGCGGCATGGATGCAAGCGAATTTCCGACGCACAGGGGCACTCTTGTGCGATCCCCCCGGAAGGGTTTGGGTGGTACGGACGAACCGAGACGAAGGAGGCCCCGGCATGTCATGCGACACCCCCGGTGACCACGGTCCGCCCGACCAGGCCCCGCCCCTCGACGAGGGCGAGGCGGAGGACTTACTGCGCTGCATCTGCTTCAAGACGGGACCTCCCCGCACGGTCGGCGTCGAACTCGAATGGCTCATTCACCACCGGGACCGGCCCCGCGTCCCCGTCCCGCACCACCGTCTCGACGCGGCCGCCGACCTCCTGCGGGCCCTGCCCCTGAGCGCGGCGCTCACCTTCGAACCCGGCGGCCAGCTGGAGCTCAGCTCGCGCCCCGCCGACTCCCTGATGGCGTGCATCGATGCCACCGCCGCCGATCTCACCGCTGTGCGTGACGCCCTGGACCGGGTGGGGCTGGCACCGGTGGGTCTTGGTGTCGATCCGTGGCATCCGCCGCGCCGTCTGCTGCACGAGCCCCGCTACGACGCCATGGAGATCTCACTCGACCGGTCGGGCCCGGCCGGCCGGGCCATGATGTGCACCACCGCGTCGGTCCAGGTATGTCTGGACGCAGGAGAGGAGGAACCTGGTCCGCTCGGCTACGGGCGGCGCTGGCAGCTGTCCCATCTGCTGGGCGCGGTGCTGGTGGCGGTGTTCGCCAACTCACCGTTCCAGTTCGGCCGCCCGACACCCTGGCGGTCCACCAGGCAGTCGCTCTGGGCCGACCTCGATCCCCGGCGGCCCCTGGCACCGCCCGGTCATCTGCCGCCCCGCGACGCCTGGGCCACGCATGTCCTGGACACGCCGGTGATGTGCATCCGGGACGACGAGGGGCCGTGGGCCGTACCGGACGGTCTGACCTTCCGCGACTGGATCCGTACCGGCGGACCGAGGCCACCGGTGCGCGCCGACCTCGACTACCACATCAGCACCCTCTTTCCGCCCGTGCGCCCGCGCGGGCATCTGGAGCTGCGCATGATCGACGCACAGCACGGCACGGACGGCTGGATGGTGCCGCTCGCCGTCACCACCGCCCTGTTCGACGACCCGGAGGCTGCCGAGACCGTGTACCGCACCGTCAAACCACTGGCCGAGACGGCCGGGCCGCACCCCGCGCCGCGCAATCCGCTCTGGGTGGGCGCTGCCCGCGACGGCCTGACCGATCCCGAACTGCGGGCGGTGGCCACCACCTGCTTCGCACTCGCGCTGGAGGCGCTGCCCCGGATGGGAGCGACCACGGCCGTGCAGGAGGCGGTTGCGGACTTCAACGACCGCTTCGTCGCCCGGGGCCGATGTCCGGCCGACGATCTTCCCGAACTGCTCGCGCCGGGTTCGGCGGGTGCTTCGGGCCACGACTTCGAGGGGCCCCGCTCATGACCGACTCCCCCACGCCCGCCGCATCCGGACCCAGCGGTCCCACCGGAGCGGACGGGGCGGACACCGAGGCGCTCCGGCAGCGCGCACTCGCCGCGCTGCTCACCGCCCGAGAACGCACCACCCTGCTCACCGACAGTGTGGACGACCGTGAACTGACCGCCCAGCACTCGCCGTTGATGTCCCCACTGGTCTGGGACCTCGCACACATCGGCAATCAGGAGGAGCTGTGGCTGCTGCGCGAGGTGGCCGGGCGCGAGGCGATGCGCCCGGAGATCGACGGACTGTACGACGCCTTCGAGCATCCCCGGGCGGCCCGCCCCTCGCTGCCGCTGCTGGCACCCGCCGAGGCCCGTGTCTACGCCGCGGAGGTACGCGGTCGCGCACTGGACGTACTCGACGCCACCGCACTGCACGGCGACCGTCCGCTGGTGCGGTCCGGGTTCGCCTTCGGCATGATCGCCCAGCATGAACAGCAGCACGACGAAACGATGCTGATAACCCATCAGCTGAGGTCGGGCCCTGCGGTCCTGACCGCGCCCGTGCCGCCAGGACCCACCGATGCGACGGGTCTGCCCGTCGAAGCCCTGGTCCCGGGCGGCCCGTTCACCATGGGTACGTCCACCGAGCCGTGGGCCCTGGACAACGAACGCCCCGCGCATGTGCGCGAGGTGCCGGACTTCTTCATCGACACGGCCCCGGTCACCTGCGGCGCGTACCAGAGGTTCATCGAGGACGGCGGCTACACCGAGCAGCGCTGGTGGGCCCCCGAGGGGTGGGCGATGGTCCGTGAGCACGACCTGGCCGCTCCCCTGTTCTGGCACCGGGACGCCGGTCAGTGGCTGCGCCGCCGCTTCGGTGTGACCGAGATCGTGCCCGGTAACGAACCCGTGCTCCATGTCAGTTGGTACGAGGCGGACGCATACGCCCGCTGGGCGGGGCGCCGGCTGCCCTCGGAGGCGGAGTGGGAGAAGGCGGCGCGCCACGACCCGGCGTCGGGGCGTTCGCTGCGTTATCCGTGGGGCGACGAGGACCCGACCCCCGAGCGGGCCAATCTGGGCCAGCGCCATCTGCGGCCGGCGCCCGCGGGGGCGTACGCGGCGGGGCAGTCACCTTTCGGCGTACGGCAGTTGATGGGTGACGTATGGGAGTGGACGTCGAGCGACTTCCTGCCCTATCCCGGTTTCTCCGCGTTCCCGTACCGCGAGTACTCCGAGGTGTTCTTCGGACCGGCCCACAAGGTGCTGCGCGGCGGATCGTTCGCCGTGGACCCCGTGGCGTGCCGGGGAACGTTCCGCAACTGGGACCTGCCGGTGCGGCGCCAGATCTTCTCCGGATTCCGTACCGCGAGGGATCTCTGATGTGCCGTCATATCGCCTATCTGGGACCGCCGGTGGCCCTCGGTGAATTGCTGACTCGGCCGCCCCACTGCCTGGTGCGCCAGTCATGGGCACCGAGACACCAGCGGCACGGGACCGTCAACGCCGACGGTTTCGGCGTCGGCTGGTATACGGACGGCGATCCGGTGCCCGGACGCTACCGCCGCCGGGGCCCGGTCTGGGGCGACGAGACCTTCGCCGATCTGGCCCGGGTGGTGCGCAGTGCGGCGCTGCTCGCGGCCGTACGTGACGCCACCGAGGCGGGCGCCGACGGCGAGGCGGCGGCCGCGCCGTTCGCCGCCGGACGGCTGCTGTTCAGCCACAACGGCGCGGTGAAGGGCTGGCCGCAGTCCATGGCCCCGCTCGCCGCCGCGCTGCCCCCGGCCGAGCTGCTGACCCTCACCGCCCGCTGCGACTCGGCCCTGGTCTGGGCCCTCGTACGGCACCGCCTCGCGGACGGCGACGAACTGCCGCAGGCCGTCGCCGACACCGTGCTCGACGTGGCGGCCGCGGCGCCGGAGTCCCGGCTGAATCTGCTGCTCACCGATGGCACGGCCATCGTGGCGACGGCCTGGGGCGACACCCTGTGGTATCTCACCGAGCCCGGCCTGCGCACGGTCGTGGCCTCGGAACCCTACGACGACGATCCGCACTGGCGCACGGTCCCCGACCGGACGTTGCTGACAGCGACCCGCGCCGACGTTCTGCTGACCCCGCTCAAGGAGCCCACTGAGTGAGTCCCTTTCTGCTGACCCGCACCCTGCCGGTGGACGCGACGGACGCGGCGCTGCGCGCCGATGTGCTGCACGGTCTGACCCGGCACCCGAAGACACTGCCGCCGAAGTGGTTCTACGACGCGCACGGCAGTGAGCTGTTCGAGGAGATCACCCGGCTCCCCGAGTACTACCCGACCCGCGCCGAGCGCGAGATCCTGATCGACCGGGCCGGGGAGATCGCCCGGGCGTCCGGGGCGCGGACCCTGATCGAGCTGGGATCGGGGTCGTCGGAGAAGACCCGGCACCTGCTGGACGCGCTGCCCGCGCTGCACAGTTACGTACCGGTCGATGTGAGCGAGAGCGCGCTGCGCGGCGCCGCCGAAACCCTGCTGGAGCAGCGGCCCGGTCTCTCCGTGCACGCCCTGATCGCCGACTTCACGGGCAGCCTCGCGCTGCCGGGCACCCCGGGGCCGCGGCTGATCGCGTTCCTGGGCGGCACGATCGGCAATCTGCTCCCCGACGAGCGGGCGATGTTCCTGAAGTCGGTACGGTCGCTCCTCTCCCCCGGTGACGCGCTGCTGCTCGGCACGGATCTGGTGAAGGACGAGAAGGTGCTGGTGGCCGCGTACGACGACGCGGCCGGAGTGACGGCGGAGTTCAACAAGAACGTGCTGAAGGTGGTGAACCGTGAGCTGGGCGCGGACTTCGACCCGGCCGGATTCGATCATGTGGCGCTCTGGGACCCGGAGCGGGAGTGGATCGAGATGCGGCTGCGGGCCCGTGAGGCGCACACGGTGAAGATCCCGGACCTGGATCTGCTGGTGGCCTTCGAGGCCGGTGAGGAGTTGCGTACGGAGGTGTCGGCCAAGTTCCGCAAGGAGGGCATCGGCGCCGAGCTCGCCGCTGCCGGTCTGCGGATGGATCAGTGGTGGACGGATTCCGGCGACCGGTTCGCGCTCTCGTTGGCGACGGCGGTCTGAGCCAGACGGGCCAGGGTACGGCGGTCCGGGCGCCTCTCCGCCGGGATCCGTGGCAGGACACGGATCTCGGCGGTCAGCCCGGCCGCCGTCACCACCCGCCACAGTGAGGTGAGCAGAGGATCGTCACCGACGAACGCGGCCGCGCCGGCCGGGACGTGGTGCTCCGCCGGTGCGGAGCCCCCGTGGGCGGACGGCCGGTTGGCGGCGGGTGTGCTGCAGGGCGGCGCGGTGCGGTAGGTGATGCGTACCGGCCGGACGGTGGCGCCCGCGTCGATCGCGGCCTGGAACACGGCGGGTCCGAACCGGCCGCCGCCGCGCCCGCACCAGGTGGTGCCCTCCGGGAAGGCGACCACCCGTGAACCGCCGCGCAGCGCCGCCGCGATGTCGCCCACCGTCGTGGGCAGCGAGCGCAGCCGGTCGCGCCGGACGAAGAGCGTGCCGCCGACGGCAGCGAGCCGGCCGAGCAGCGGCCAGTCGCGTATCTCGCTCTTGGCCAGCATCCTGCCGGGGAACACGGCGGCGACGAGCGGGATGTCCAGCCACGAGATGTGGTTCGCCACGACGAGCGTGCCCGGTTCCCCGGTTGTGCCGTCGGGCGGCACGGGCCGGCCGATGACCCGCACGCGTACCCCGAAGGCCCGCACGACCCCGTACGCCCAGCGTCGGATCAGCCGCTCCCGCCGTGCCGCGCCGAGCATCAGCACGAACGGGATGCCGAGCGCCCCGGCCAGGACGAGTGTGCAGCCGGCGAGCAGCAGGGCCACCGCCGCCGGGCGGCCCCGCGCGCGGCCGTCGTGACCGGCGCAGGCGAGCGGGGTGCAGGGTGCGGTGGGAAGCCAGGGGTTCACTGCAGGGGGGCCAGCGCGAGGAAGTGGCGCAGGTAGCGGGGGTCGGTGCGGCGAAGCGACAGCAGTACGTAGAGGTCGGCGACGTTGAAGTCCGGGTCGTACGCGGGCGCTCCGCAGACCTGGGCGCCCAGTCGCAGATAGCCGCGGAGGAGGGGAGGGAGCGTGGCGAGTCCTGTGGGTACGTCCGCCCGTCCTGTGACTCGGGCGGTGGGCTGCCAGAGGCGGTGGGGGGTGACCCAGTGGTCCTCGGGTGCCAGGTGCTTCGTCCGTACGGTCTCCCAGGCCCCGGCTGCGGCGACGCCACCGTCGGCGAGGGAGATCGAGCAGCAGCCGGCCAGCCAGTTGTGTCCGGTGCGTTCCATGTAGCGGGCGAGTCCGGCCCAGATCAGCGCGATGACGGCGCCGTCCCGGTGGGCCGGGTGGACACAGGAGCGGCCGACCTCGACCAGGTCGTCACGGATCGGGCCGAGCCGCCCGAGGTCGAACTCGCTCTCCGCGTAGAGGCGCCCGGCGATCCGTGCCCGGTCGGGCGGCAGCAGGCGGTAGGTGGCCACGATGTCGCCGGTGGTCTCCTCGCGTACCAGCAGGTGGTCGCAGTACGCGTCGAACGCGTCGCTGTCCAGACCGGGCTCGGGACCTTCCAGCCTGGCGCCGAGCTCACCGGCGAAGACCTGATGGCGCAGGCGCTGGGCCGCGCGCACCTCTTCCTCGTCGACGGCGAGGGACACCCGGTAGCGCGATGGGACGGGAGGGACGGGCTGCGCGGGTACGACGGGGGCGGCGGGGAGGGAGGTGACGGGCAGCACGGTCATGACGGTCTCCGGGGACGGATCGGCAAGGGCGGCCGCCGGACCGTCGCACTGCTGCGAAGGCCTGGCCCCTTACTTCTTCCGTGACCGGCTGGATTCGACATGACCGCACGGGAGCGCCGGGATGTGCGAAGGCTGAATCCCGGGTGCGTCCGAGCGCGGACCCGGACCGGTGCCCGCGTGGGTCAGCCGCCCGCGAGCTCCGCGGTGATCTTCTCCGACGCGGTCCTCGCCGACTTCTGCGGGTCGCCGCCCTGGAGGACGGCCGTCATGTACGGCTTGATCGGGTTGACGGCCTCGACGTTCGCCCACTGCGGCGAGTTGGGCGTGGCACGTCCCTTCGTGGCGCCCCGGGCCATCGCCGCGGTGCCCTCCTGCCCCACGATGACACCCGCGAGGCTGGGCTTGTTGGGCACATAGCTCATGGTCCTGGCGATTTCTTCCTGCCACTTCCGGCCGGCCAGTGCCTTGATCACTTCGATGCCGGCGGAGTGCTCAGTCGCCTTCTCCGGAACGATCAGGTCGGACCCGCCGGTGAATACGGAGCCGGGAGTCTTCGAGGTCTTGCCCGGAATCGGGAAGTAGCCCAGCTTTCCCTTGAGTTCGGGATTCATCTCCTCGATCTGCGCGGCGGCACCGGGCACGGAGATGATCTGCGCGACATCGCCGTCGGCGAAGACCTCTGCCTGCGGGGGCCTCTCCTCGTCCGCGTCCTTGGGGCCGTCGCCGAACGCCTGGAGTTCCTTGTAGAAGCTCATGCCCCTGAGGGCGTCGGGGCTGTCGAGGGTGCCTTCCCATTCGCCGCCCCTCTCCTCGGCCAGTTCGCCGCCCTCGTCCCAGATGAATCCGGCGAGGACGTACCAGTTCTGGCCTGCGAGATAGATGCCCTGATTGCCGTTCTGGTTCAGCTGCCGGCTGTCCGCGATCCACTCGTCCCGGGTCTTCGGCGGGGTGTCGATACCGGCCTGCTCGAAGAGATCCTTGTTGTAGATCACCACTCGGTTGGCCGCGTACCAGGGGATGCCGTACTGGACGCCGTCGATGCTGCCCGGGTCGGCGAGTCCGGGCAGCCAGTCCTCGCCGCCGAGGTCGCGCACGGACTCCAGGGTCAGGTCGCGCAGCCCGCCGCTCTCGGCGTACTGGGGAACCTGGGTGTTGCCGACCTCGATGACGTCCGGGGTGTCCTTGCCCTCCAGTGCTTCGATGACCTTCGGGCCGATGCCGCTCCAGCTCTGAATCCTGAAATCGAGCTCGATGGAGGGGTGTTCGTCCTCGTACGTCTCCGTGAAGCGCTTCAGGAAATCGGCGGAGACGCTGTCCTTCATCAGCCAGATCGTGACCTTCTTGCTGCTGGACGCCTCCGAGCCCGAGACGAAGCCGCATCCGCCCAGCGCGAAAGTGGAAACGAGCGCAACGGCACCGACGAGTATGCGGTTCTTCACCAGGTTCACCTTCTGCGAAACGGCACGACGTCATCCAGGACCCGGTGTGGGGGGCTGCGGGCGGCGCTCGCACGGGCGTGGCTGGATTTTGGTATGGACCAATGCTCCGGTCAAGACCTGTTCACCACACATTCCACACAACGACCCCTCGCGCACCGGGTCCCTGTAGGGCACCGTGGTAGGAGTGAGAGGAGACATAAGATGTCGAACCACACCTATCGGGTCACCGAAATCGTAGGATCGTCCCATGAGGGTGTCGACGACGCCATCCGCAGGGGCATCGCAAGAGCTTCGGAAACTTTGCACAATCTCGATTGGTTCGAGATCACGCAAGTGCGTGGAGAGATCAAGGATGGCCGAATCGAGCACTATCAGGTCGGCCTGAAAGTGGGCTTCCGGCTCGACGAGACGAGCTGATCCGAAGCGTCGGGCCCCCCGCCGGATTCACGTCCACCACCGACGCCGGATTCACGTACGGCCCTGGCGCTCCTGTGCGTCCTTGAGCGCGGGCGACACCTTCGCCCAGCGGGCCCGTACCACGGTGAAACCGGCATGCTCCGCCGCATCGCAGACGAGTTCGTCGTCATCGACCAGCATCCGCACCTCACGCTCCCGGCCCAGCCGCTTCAGGATGTCCAGCTTGGTGTGCCGGGCCGGCCTGCGGTCGTCGTTGCGGCGCATGTACAACCGCCCCTCGGGCAGCCCCTGTTCGGCGAGCCATGCGACCGTGTCCGAGCGACACCGCTCGGGCCGCCCGGTGAGATATCGGACCTCGCACTCCTCGGCGCTGCTCAGCGCCAGCCGTACCCCTTCGGGAAGGGGCGGGTCGTCGACGGCGGCGGAGAAGAAGCTGTCCCAGTCACGGCGCCGTCCCTCCAGATAGTGCTGGCGGTGGCCGCTGTCCGCGAGCGTGCCGTCCAGGTCGAATACGGCCAGGGGCCGGTGGTCGCTTCTCACACCTCTCAGCAAATCAGACCAGCGCAACCACCAGGAGCACCAGCACGACGACCCCGGCCACCACCGCGGCGACCCGCAGGGACCGGCGCCGCGACCAGACCGGGAGGACCTGCGGACCGTCGTGCCCGGGGAAGACATAGAAGACATGGTCGGGATCGTCGGGGATCGTGACCGCGGCCAACTGCAACCGTGCGATGTCGACACGTCTGGCCACTTCGCCCTGCCGCACCGCCAGGACCGGTTCGACGGCCTCGGCATGGGCCGGGTCCAGGCCGTCGGGAAGCGGGTCACCGGCCGAGGTCAGAATGTCCCGTTCCCATGCACCGGCGCGTCCGGTCTGCTGTCTGACGCGCAGTGGCGGCGCCTGCTCCGGCCGTTTCAACGAGGTCCGCTCGGGTGCCTGCCGGACCGATCCACCGGTCCACAGGGTGACCAGGCCCGTACCGCCGCACGGAGTGTGCTCGGTCGACCTCTCGCCCTCGCAGACCGGGCAGACCCTGAAGCCCGTGTCGTCGCACTGCGGGCACTTCTTGGTGCCCCGCCCCAGACATTCCGGACAAGCGGTGCGGGGCTTGCGGCACTTCACACAGGTGGTCCGCCCCGCAGGGGGCTTCTCCCGCGCGGACCCGGCCGTAGCACGCTTCCTGCGGCGTTCGCCGGTGCCGTCGCACCAGGTGCACGGCTCTTCACCCTTGCAGGCCGGGCATACCGGACCTATGTCGCAGCGCAGCTTCCCCTTGGCCCGGCAGCGCGAGCACGGCTGCCGTCCGTCGTCGCAGCCACACGGCAGCGTTCGCACCGAGCCGCGGAGCACGAGCTGCACCGTCCGCGACACCGCCGGGTCCTTCGGCGGCTCGACCGGATGGTCCTGCAGATCGCCCTCGTACACCGGCAGCCCCGAGGTGTCGTACGTGCCGGGCCTGGTCTCCTGCCGCGTGGTGCGGATCTCCATGCACCGGACGATGCGCAGGTCGAGCATCGGGAGCCGGGAGATGTCGGCGCCGGTCCGCCGCAGCTGCGGCCCCTGTCCGGGCCGGCCGATGTGCCGGGCTATCGCTTCGAGGATGTCGTCCTCGGACAGTGGGTCGGCCATGACGGCGCTTCCACCTCCCCGGTAGGCGCGCCCGCGCACAGGACGCAGCGTACGGGCGGGGCCGTCCGCACTCAAGAGGGCGTCGCACGGCTTCACGAGGACCGCTTCGGAGGTCCGCTCCCCCAAACCCGACCCGCGCACGCCCGCGGATGAGTGATCGCGCCCTTACGTTCCGCACAGATGGCAAAAGGTTGTACAGGATGCGCATGGAATCAAAAGCGTTTGTAAAGCTATATTCAGGCTCGTGGCATCGAACGTTAATCAAGTGAAGCGAATACTCCTGCGATCAGGGAAGAGCCCCTACGACGTCGTTCCTGTCGAGCGCGCCCTCCATGAGGACGTGTTCGCCACCAACTCGGGCAACCTGATCTTCAGCGACGCCGCACACAAGATCCTTCAGACGCCACGTTCGGAGGTGGTGTCGAACGGCATCACCACCAAGGTCGCCGACGCCGACCGGATCAACAGCGAGTACGACGTCTTCGTCATCCCGCTCGCCAACGCCTTCCGGCCGTCCTTCGAGCGCCAGCTGGAGCGTCTGACCCAGCTCATCTCGAAGCTGAAGATCCCGGTCGTCGTCCCGGGCGTGGGCGCCCAGACCGGGCTCAACTACTCCGCGGACCGGCTGAAGCCCATGCAGCCCACGGTCCAGGCGTTCGTCTCGGCCGTGCTCGACCACAGCGCCACCATCGGAGTGCGCGGGGAGTTCACCGAGCGGTACCTGCGGGACATGGGCTTTCGTGACGTGGAGGTCATCGGCTGCCCGTCGATGTTCCTCCACGGCAGCAAGCTCGACATCCGCGAGAGCGGCCGGGCCCTCGGACCCGAGTCGCGGATCTCCGTCAACGGATCGCACGACGCCGTACGGAAGCACAAGCTCGGGCAGATCATCGACAGCGCCCACACGCGCTACCCCCACCTGCGGTTCGTCGGCCAGAACATCTCCGAGGCACGTCAGCTGCACTGGCGCGACATGTCGCACCCCAACGCCTCGCTGACCGGCATCCCCACCCACCCCGACCACCCCATGTACGGGGAGGACAAGGTCCGGGTCTACATCGACCCGGTCACCTGGATGGACGACCTGCGGGGCTTCGACTTCTCCTTCGGCTCCCGGATCCACGGCAACATCGCGGCACTGCTCGCGGGCACACCCGCCACGGTGCTCTGCGGCGACTCCCGGACGCTGGAGCTGTGCCGCTACTTCGACATCCCGCACCAGATGCTCGACAAGGTCCCCGCCGACCTCGACCCCGCAGACCTGTACGCCGAGGCGGACTTCGACCCGCTGATGCGCGGTCACCAGGAGCGGTTCGACCGCTTCACGAACTTCCTCGACAAGAACGGCCTGGAGAACACCTTCTCCCACGGCGACGGCGGCGCGGCCTTCGAAGCACGGATGAGCGCGCTGGCCTTCCCCGCGGGCGTACGCCCCTGGGTCGGCGCCGACGCCGCGACCATGGGGGCCCGCCTCAACTGGCTCCAGTCCCAGCTGACGGACCTCACCGCGCAGAACACCCTGCTCAAGCGGAAGCTCGCGAAGAAGCCCGTGCTGCCCGTCCAGCGCTCCACGTACCAGCGGGCCCGCAGCGTCATGGGAGGGCCCATCAAGCGCGCCCTGCGCCCGTCGCGCTAGGGACTTCTTCCAGCTGATCCGAGGCCGGTCCCACGGGACCGGCCTCCGGTCGTTCCCGGACCGTGGCAGCGGGTCCGCTCGCCCCGGACGCCTAGAATCGGAGCGTTTGTCACCGGGCCGCCGGCCCTACCCCGATCCGTACGGAGTCCCCGCGCACATGTCCACCCCCCACGATCCGTACGTCCGGGTGCGCGGCGCCCGGGAGCACAATCTCCAGGACGTCTCGGTCGACATCCCGCGCGACACCCTGACCGTGTTCACCGGCGTCTCGGGCTCCGGGAAGTCCTCCCTCGCGTTCGGGACGATCTACGCCGAGGCGCAGCGCCGCTACTTCGAGTCCGTCGCACCGTACGCGCGCCGGCTGATCCATCAGGTCGGTGCGCCCGCGGTCGGTGAGATCACCGGGCTGCCGCCCGCCGTCTCGCTGGAGCAGCGCCGTTCGGTGCCCGGTGCGCGTTCGTCCGTCGGTACGGTCACGACGCTCTCCAACTCCCTGCGCATGCTGTTCTCGCGCGCTGGGGACTATCCGGCCGGTGCCGGGCAGCTGGACTCCGACGCCTTCTCGCCGAACACCGCCGCCGGGGCGTGCCCGGAGTGCCATGGTCTCGGCCGTATCCACCGCACCACGCAGGAGCTGCTCGTCCCCGACCCCTCGCTGTCGATCCGGGACGGTGCGATCGCCGCGTGGCCGGGGGCGTGGCAGGGCAAGAACCTGCGCGATGTGCTGGACACGCTCGGGTACGACATCGACCGTCCGTGGCGCGAGCTCGACGCCGGGGACCGGGAGTGGATCCTGTTCACCGATGAGCAGCCGGTGGTCACGGTCCATCCGGTGCGTGACGCGGGGCGCGTCCAACGCCCTTACCAGGGTACGTACATGAGCGCCCGGCGCTATGTGATGCACACCTTCGCGGACTCCAAGAGCCGCACTCTGCGCGCGAAGGCCGAGCGCTTTCTGACCAGTGCTCCCTGCCCGGTATGCGCCGGCAGCAGGCTGCGTCCGGAGGCGATGGCGGTCACCTTCGCCGGCCGCACGATCGCCGAGCTGGCCGCGCTCGCGCTCACCTCCCTGGCCGAGGTGCTGCGCACGGCGGGCGGCAGTGACACCGCGCGGGTGCTGACGGCGGATCTGCTGGCCCGGATCGAGACGGTCACCGAGCTCGGGCTCGGCTATCTCAGCCTCGACCGTACGGCTCCGACGCTCTCCTCGGGCGAGCTGCAACGGCTGCGGCTCGCCACGCAGTTGCGGTCCGGTCTGTTCGGTGTCGTATACGTGCTGGACGAGCCGTCGGCCGGTCTGCACCCGGCGGACACCGAGTCGCTGCTGGGGGTGCTCGGCCGGCTGAAGGAGGCCGGGAACTCGGTCTTCGTCGTGGAGCACCAGATGGATGTGGTGCGGCGGGCGGACTGGCTGGTCGATGTGGGGCCGCTGGCCGGTGAGCACGGGGGCCGGGTGCTGCACAGCGGGCCTCCGGCCGGACTTGCGGAGGTGACGGAGTCGGCGACCCGGCGCTTCCTCTTCGACGACGGGCCCGTCGCGGTGCGGGAGGTGCGTACGCCGTCGGGGTGGCTGAAGCTGAACGGGGTCGACCGCCACAATGTGCGGGGGGTGGACGCCGAGTTCCCGCTCGGGGTGTTCACGGCCGTCACCGGCGTCTCGGGGTCGGGGAAGTCGACGCTGGTCGGCCAGGTGCTGGCCGGTGTACTCGCCGACCGGCAGGCCTCCACCACGGCCGGTCCGCCCGCGGAGCGTCCCGTGGCCGGGTGTGCGTCGGCAAAGGGGCTGGAGGCGGTGGACCGGCTCGTACAGGTCGACCAGAAGCCGATCGGCCGTACCCCCCGGTCCAATCTGGCCACGTACACCGGGCTCTTCGACGTCGTACGGAAGCTGTTCACCGAGACGGACACGGCGCGCGAGCGCGGCTACAGGGCCGGACGGTTCTCCTTCAACGTGGCGGGCGGGCGGTGCGAGACCTGCCAGGGCGAGGGGTTCGTCTCCGTGGAACTGCTCTTCCTGCCCAGTACGTACGCGCCCTGCCCGGACTGTCACGGCGCGCGGTACAACCCCCGTACGCTGGAGGTCACCCTGCGCGGTCTCGACATCGCGCAGGTGCTGGATCTGACGGTGGAGTCGGCGGCCGGATTCTTCGCCGGTACGCCCGCCGCCGAGCGCAGTCTGCGGACGCTGCTCGACGTGGGGCTCGGCTATCTGCGGCTCGGTCAGCCCGCCACGGAGCTGTCGGGCGGCGAGGCGCAGCGGATCAAGCTCGCCGCCGAGCTCCAGCGCACCCGCCGGGGACACACCGTGTATCTGCTGGACGAGCCGACGACCGGGCTGCATCCCGCCGATGTCGAGGTGCTGATGCGGCAGTTGCACGGCCTGGTCGATGCGGGCAACACGGTGGTGGTCGTGGAGCACGACATGGCGGTGGTGGCGGGCGCGGACCGGGTGATCGACCTCGGTCCCGGCGGCGGCGACCGGGGCGGCCGGATCGTGGCGGCGGGAACACCCGCCGAGGTCGCACGCGCCGAGGGCAGCCGTACAGCGGTGTACCTCAGGGCGTCCCTCGGTATCGCCTGAGGGTTCAATCCGACTCAACTCCCCTATTTCCACGGGGAGTTGATGCATCAGGCAAGCAATGGGAAATGAAAAGGCAAAGAACGTTGACCGCGAGCTGGTCCAGACCAATCATGGGCATGCCTCACAGGCGCTCCACACCGTGCGGCATGTGACCCCCGGCCGGGATTCGCAGGAACGGGCCGCGCCCCCGACGACGGGTGCGTGGTCGAGCCGTGCGATCCGCCCGTTGTCTCACCCCGCTGGGAGCACCCCATGAGACGTCCAAGAACACTCGGCGCAGTCCTGAGTGTCCTGGCGACAACCATCGCGTCCGCCGGCCTGGTCCTCGGATCAGGCGCCGGCGCGCAGGCCGCCGCCACCGCCGCCACTCCCCTGCCCGCGCATGTCTTCGCCCCGTACTTCGAGGCGTACAACGGAGACAGCCCGGCCGCTCTCTCCGAACAGTCCGGAGCCAAGTACCTGACCATGGCCTTCGTCCAGACGGAGGCCCGCGGTTCCTGCACCCGTACTGGAACGGCGATTCGGGCCAGCCCATCGCGCAGTCCGAGTTCGGCGCCGACTTCGCCACCATCCGGTCGCGCGGCGGCGATGTGATCCCCTCGTTCGGCGGCTACGCGGCCGACAACGGCGGCACCGAGATCGCCGACAGCTGCACCAGCGTCGACTCGATCGCCGCGGCGTACGAGAAGGTCATCACGACCTACGACGTGTCCCGCCTCGACATGGACATCGAGGACAACTCGCTGGAGAACAGCGCGGGAATCGACCGCCGAAACAAGGCGATCAAGAAGGTGCAGGACTGGGCAGCCGCCAACGGGCGTTCGGTGCAGATCTCCTACACCCTGCCCACCACCACCAGCGGCCTCGCCGACAGCGGTCTTGCGGTGCTGGAGAACGCCGTGTCCAACGGCGCCGAGGTCGATGTCGTGAACCTGATGACGTTCGACTACTACGACGGCGCCTCGCACAACATGGCGCAGGACACCCAGTCGGCGATCACCAGCCTGAAGGGCCAACTGGCCGGTCTGTACCCGGCGAAGAGCGACGCCCAGCTGTGGGGCATGACCGGCATCATCGAGATGCCCGGCATCGACGACTACGGCCCGGCCGAGACTTTCACCGCGGCCGACGCGACCTCGGTCTACAACTGGGCGGTCTCCAAGGGCGTCAGCACCCTGTCGTTCTGGGCGCTGCAGCGCGACAACGGCGGCTGCCCCGGCACCGGGGGCAGCGACAGCTGCTCCGGCATCGCGCAGGACACGTGGTACTTCACCCACACCTTCGCCCCGTTCACGAGCGGCACCGGTCCGGTGACGGACGACTACTCGGTGGCCGTCGCACCCGGTTCGGCCACGGTCGCGCCCGGTGGCTCCACCACGGCGAACGTGAACACCGCGGTCACCTCCGGCAACGCGAAGACCATCGCGCTGACGACGAGCGGGGCGCCCGCCGGGGTGACGGCGACGCTCAGCCCGGCCTCCGTCACCGCAGGGGGTACGTCGAAGCTGACGGTCGGCGCCTCGGCCTCCGCGGCGCCCGGCACGTACCGGATCACTGTGACCGGCACCGCGGGCACGCTCAGCCACTCGGCGGCCTTCACGCTGACGGTGTCGGGGCCGGGCGGCGGCACCGGGGCCCTGGTGAACGGCGACTTCGAGACGGGTTCGCTGAGCCCCTGGACCTGTGAATCCGGCGGCGCGGTCGTCTCCTCCCCGGTGCACGGCGGTTCGCACGCGCTCGCCGCGGCGGCCGGTGCTTCGCAGACGGGAGAGTGCACGCAGACACTCACGCTGTCTCCCGACACCAGGTACATGCTGAGCGGTTGGGTGCAGGGCAACTACGGCTACCTCGGTGTCCGGGGCGACGCCTCGGCGAGCACCTGGGCCTCGTCGAGCACCTATGCCAAGCAGTCGGTGGCGTTCACCACCGGTTCCACCGGCACGGTGACCGTCTATCTGCACGGCTGGTACGCGCAGGGCACGGTCTACGGCGACGACATCTCGGTGACGTCCTGACCTGCCGGCGCGGCTGAGACCTCCTGGCCCCCGGGGCGGGCGGCCTCCGGGGCCAGGAACTCGCTCTCGGCTCAGCGGTGGACCTTGCGTGTGGCCCGCAGCCACTCCTTGTTCATCGCCGAGATCGACGGCAGCGGAATCCCCTTCGGGCAGGCCGTGGCGCACTCCCCGGTGAGGGTGCAGCCGCCGAAGCCCTCGCTGTCCATCTGCGCGACCATGTCGAGCACCCGCGTCTCGCGCTCGGGGGCACCCTGCGGCAGGACATTGAGGTGGTTGACCTTCGCCGAGGTGAAGAGCATCGCCGAGCCGTTGGGGCAGGCCGCCACGCAGGCGCCGCAGCCGATGCACTCGGCGTGCTCGAAGGCGAAGTCGGCGTCGGGCTTGGGCACCGGTGTGGCGTGCGCCTCGGGGGCGGTGCCGGTCGGGGCGGAGATGTAGCCGCCGGCCTGGATGATCCGGTCGAAGGCCGAGCGGTCCACGACCAGGTCCTTGACGACCGGGAAGGCGGCGGCGCGCCACGGCTCGATGTCGATGGTGTCGCCGTCCTCGAAGGACCGCATGTGGAGCTGGCAGGTGGTGGTGCGCTCGGGGCCGTGGGCATCGCCGTTGATGACGAGGCTGCAGGCGCCGCAGATGCCTTCGCGGCAGTCGTGGTCGAAGGCGACCGGGTCGTCGCCTTCGAGGATGAGCTCCTCATTGAGGGTGTCGAGCATTTCCAGGAACGACATGTCCTGCGAGATGCCGTCCACCTCGTAGGTGGACATGGCGCCGGGGGCGTCGGCGTTCTTCTGGCGCCAGACGCGCAGGGTGAGCTTCATGCGTAGCTCCGCTGAGTGGGGTGGACGTACTCGAAGACGAGGTCTTCCTTGTGCAGGACGGGGGCCTCGCCGGTGCCGGAGAACTCCCAGGCGGCGGCGTAGGAGAACTCCTCGTCCCGGCGGGCGGCTTCGCCGTCCGGGGTCTGTGACTCCTCGCGGAAGTGGCCTCCGCAGGACTCGGCGCGGTGCAGGGCGTCGAGGCACATGAGCTCGGCGAGCTCCAGGTAGTCGATGATGCGGTTGGCCTTCTCCAGCGACTGGTTGAACTCATCGCCGGTGCCGGGGACCTTGATGCGGCGCCAGAACTCCTCGCGGATCTGCGGGATCCGGTCGAGCGCCTTGCGCAGCCCCGCCTCGGTACGGGCCATCCCGCAGTACTCCCACATGAGTTCACCGATCTCGCGGTGGAAGGAGTCGGGGGTGCGGTCGCCGTCGACGGCGAGCAGCAGGTTCAGCCGGTCCTCGGTCTCCGCCACAGCCTCTTCCACGGCCGGGTGCGTCGCGTCGACCTCGTTGTGGTGCGGGTTGCGGGCCAGGTAGTCGTTGATGGTCGACGGCAGGACGAAATAGCCGTCCGCCAGGCCCTGCATCAGCGCCGAGGCGCCGAGCCGGTTGGCGCCGTGGTCGGAGAAGTTGGCCTCGCCGATCGCGAACAGGCCGGGGATCGTGGTCTGGAGGTCGTAGTCGACCCAGAGTCCGCCCATCGTGTAGTGCACGGCGGGGTAGATCCGCATCGGGGTCTCGTACGGGTTCTCGGCGGTGATCCGCGCGTACATGTCGAAGAGGTTGCCGTACTTCTCCTCGACCTTGTCCCTGCCCATCCGCTGGATGGCTTCGGCGAAGTCGAGGTAGACGCCCTGTCCGCCGGGGCCGACGCCGCGTCCCTCGTCGCAGACGTTCTTCGCGGCGCGCGAGGCGATGTCACGCGGCACGAGGTTGCCGAAGGCCGGGTAGATGCGCTCCAGGTAGTAGTCGCGCTCGTCCTCGGGAATCTCGTTGGCGGGACGGTCATCGCCCTTGGCCTTCGGGACCCAGATACGGCCGTCGTTGCGCAGCGACTCGCTCATCAGCGTCAGCTTGGACTGGTGGTCGCCGGTGCGCGGGATGCAGGTGGGGTGGATCTGGGTGAAGCACGGGTTGGCGAAGTAGGCGCCGCGGCGGTGGGCGCGCCAGATGGCGGTGGCGTTGGAGTTCATGGCGTTCGTCGACAGGTAGAAGACGTTGCCGTAGCCGCCGCTGGCCAGCACGACCGCGTCGGCGAAGTACGTGTCGATCTTCCCGGTGACCAGGTCGCGGGCGACGATGCCACGGGCCTTGCCGTCGACGATGATCAGGTCCAGCATCTCGGTCCGTGCGTGCAGTTCGACGTTTCCGGCGGCGATCTGACGCGACAGCGCCTGGTAGGCACCGAGAAGGAGCTGCTGCCCGGTCTGGCCGCGGGCGTAGAACGTACGGGAGACCTGGACGCCGCCGAAGGAGCGGTTGTCGAGCAGACCGCCGTACTCGCGGGCGAAGGGGACGCCCTGGGCGACGCACTGGTCGATGATCTCGACGGAGATCTGGGCGAGCCGGTGGACGTTGGACTCGCGGGCGCGGAAGTCGCCGCCCTTGACCGTGTCATAGAACAGCCGGTGGATCGAGTCGCCGTCGTTGCGGTAGTTCTTCGCGGCGTTGATGCCGCCCTGGGCTGCGACGGAGTGGGCACGGCGGGGCGAGTCCTGGAAGCAGAACTGGACGACGTGGTAGCCCTGTTCGGCCAGCGTCGCCCCCGCCGAGCCGCCGGCCAGGCCGGTGCCGACGACGATGACGGTGTGCTTGCGGCGGTTGGCCGGGTTGACGAGCTTGGCCTGGAAGCGGCGGGTGTCCCAGCGTTCGGCGACGGGGCCCTCGGGGGCCTTGGTGTCGACGACGGGTGCGCCGGTCTCGTAGTGCGAGTAGTCGGTCATGTCAGCTCACGACTCCGGTCATGACGGCGACGGGTACGGAGATGAAGCCCACCGTCAGCACCAGTGCGAGGACGTTGGCGATGGTCTTGAGGGCACGGTCACGGGTGGCGTTGCCCGCGCCGAGCGTCTGGGCGGCGCTCCAGAAGCCGTGCTGGACATGGAGTCCGAGGGCGAGCATGGCGACGATGTAGATCGTGTTGCCGTACCAGGTGGAGAAGGTGTCGATCACGTTCTGGTACGGGTGCCCGGACTGGAATCCGCCGGAGTGCACGGTGCCCGTCGTCAGGTCGAGGACGTGCCAGACGATGAACAGGGCGAGGATGATCCCGCCCCAGCGCATGGTGCGGGTGGCATAGCTCGCGCGGGGCCTCTTGTGGACGTACTTGCTGGGGCGCGCCCTGATGTCGCGGCGGCTCAGCTGGTACGCGGAGGTGGCATGCAGCACCACGGCGGCGACGAGCACGACGCGGACGATCCACAGGGCCCACTCGTAGTGCAGGAAGGGTTCGCCCATGGTCCGCAGCCAGTGCGCGTAATGGTTGAACTCGCCGGATCCGAAGAAGATCTTCAGATTGCCGACCATATGGACAACCAAGTAGAGGAGCATGATCAGGCCACTCACGGCCATGACCGTCTTCTTGCCGACGGACGAGTCCCAGAGTGTGCGCGTCATGGACGGCCGTCGGTCCGTCCGTGTTGCCAATGCCATGGGCACGACGCTAGGGCCGGAAGACCTCATCAGTCCAAGACATGGAGCAGCTCATATCCATAGGCTCTGACTATCGTGGCCGCTATGGTGAGTGTATGCAATTCCAGCAGCTGACGTACTTCGTGGCCGTCGCCGAGACCCGTCACTTCACCCGTGCCGCCGAGGAGGTGCATGTCTCGCAGCCCTCGCTCTCCCAGCAGATCAGGGCGCTGGAGAGCGAGCTGGGGGCGGAGCTGTTCAGCCGGGCGCGCGGCAACATCACGCTCACCGACGCGGGCGAGGCGCTGCTGCCGCTGGCCCGCCGCATCCTCGCGGACGCCGACACCGCGCGCCACGAGGTGCAGGAGCTGGCCCAGCTGCGCCGGGGCCGGGTCCGGCTCGGCGCGACGCCCAGCCTCTGCACGGGCCTGCTGCCCGACGTGCTGCGCGCCTTCCACGACCGGCACCCGGGGATCCAGCTGCTGCTGGAGGAGGGCGGCTCGCTGGACCTGGTACGGGAGCTGGCGCGCGGCGCACTGGATCTGGCCCTCGTGGTGTTGCCGCTGCCCGCGGCGTCCCCCGCGCTCACCACGGTCGAGCTGCTCCAGGAGGATCTGGTCGTGGTGTCATCGGCACGGGCACCGCGGCCCGGCCGGGGCGGCAGCGTACGGATCGCCGACCTTCAGGGGGAATCCCTGGTGATGTTCCGGCACGGCTACGACCTGCGTGAGCTGACGGTCGCCGCCTGCCGGGCGGAGGGCTTCGAGCCGTCGTTCACGGTGGAGGGCGGGGAGATGGACGCGGTGCTCGGCTTCGTACGGGCGGGGCTCGGGATCGCGGTGGTGCCCAGCATGGTCGCCGTCCGGGCCGGCCACGACCTGCGGACCACGCCGCTGGCCCGCCCGGGCCTGCGGCGCACGATCGCCCTGGCGCACCGCAGCGACGTGGCGCCGCCGCGCGCGGCACGCGAGCTGCAGAAGGTGGTGCTCGCGAGCCGGACGGGCCGATCGAGCCCGTCCGGCGACTGAGGACGAGGCGGCCGCCGGACGGCCCCGGCGCCCCGCACCCCGCCCTTTCACACCGCGTCGGCCAGCAGCAGTGAGTGGATCCGGTCCGGGGCGCCGGGGCGGGCGTAGTACCACCCCTGTGCCGTGTCGCACCCCAGCTCCCGCAGCTGCTCCGCCTGGGCCCCCGTCTCCACGCCCTCGACCGTGACCGCGAGGTCCAGGCTGTGCGCCAGCGAGACGATTCCCTCGACGATCTTCAGATCGACCGGGTCCGCCGGATGCTGTTGCATGCCCTGCGTGAAGGAACGGTCCAGCTTGAGCACGCTCACCGGGAGCCGGCGCAGATTCGCCAGGTTCGAGTACCCGGTGCCGAAGTCGTCGAGCGCTATGTCGACGCCCATTTCCGCCAGTTGCCGCAGCGGCTTGAGCAGATCGTCGTCCGCGCCGATGAGCGCGGACTCGGTCACCTCCAGGCACAGCGCCCCCGGTTCGAGCCCCGACCGTTCCAGCACGTCGACCGTCTCGGCGACCAGCCGCGGATGGTGCAGCTGGGTCGGCGAGAGGTTGACATTGATCCGCAGCGGTCCCCCGTCGGTGTGCCGCTCCTGCCAGAAGTTGGCCTGGCGCACGGACTCCTCCAGCACCCAGCGGCCGAGCGGCACGATCAGCCCGGTGTGCTCGGCGAGCGGGATGAACCGGTCGGGACCGAGCACTCCGTGCTGCGGGTGGCACCAGCGCACCAGGGCCTCCGCACCGTGCACCGTGCCGTCGCCGAGGTGCACGAGCGGCTGGTACTCGATGAAGAACTCACCGCGCTCCAGGGCGGCGGGCAGCGCGGTGGTCAGCCCGTGCCGGGTGATGGCACGGGCGTCCGCCTCGGCGTCGGCGTGCTCGAAGCGGTTGCCGCCCGCCGACTTGGCCCGGTACATCGTGATGTCGGCGCTGCGCAGCACCTCGGCGGCGCTGCGTTCACCGGCCGGCCCCTCGACGATCCCGATGGATCCCCGTACGGTCAGCTCACGGCCCTCCAGCCGGATCGGGGTGCCGAGCACGCCCAGGATGCGGCAGGCCAGCTCGTCGACCTCCGCCCGGGTGTCGGGGCCGGTGGTCAGGGCCACGAACTCGTCCCCGCCGAGCCGCGCGACCATCTCACCGGGCGCGGGCGCACAGCTCTGCAGCCGGTCGGCCACCTCGACCAGCAGCCGGTCCCCCGACGCGTGGCCGAGGCTGTCGTTGATCGCCTTGAATCCGTCGAGGTCGAGGTAGCACAGGCCGAAGCGGCTGCCGTCGTCGGCCGAGAGCGCCTTCTCCAGCCGTTCGAAGAACAGCGTCCGGTTGGGCAGGCCGGTGAGTGCGTCGTGCGTGGCCTCGTACCGCAGCCGCAGGTTGAGCAGCCGACGCTCCGTGGTGTCCTCCAACAGCGCCAGCTGGTACTCCGGTCTGCCCTCGGCATCACGCAGCAGGGACACCGTCAGATTGGTCCACAGCACAGTGCCGTCGTTGCGGTAGTACGGCTTCTCGACCCGGTAGTGCTCGCGTTCGCCGCGTACCAGCTCGTTGTAGTACTTCCAGACCTGCGGCGAGTCCTCGGGGTGGACCCACTCGTTGACCTTGTGGCTGCGCACATGGTGTTCGAGTCCGCCGAACATCCGGGTGAGGGTGTCGTTGATCTCCAGCACATTGCCGTCCAGGTCGGCGATCCCGATGCCGATGGCGGCGTCCTTGAAGACGGCGCGGAAGCGTGCCTCGGTGGCATGCAGCGCTTGCTCGGCGTCCGAGCGTGCGGTGAGCGCCGAGCGGGCGATGGCCTCCTGCTCCGCGAGGGTCCGCTCGCGCAGCGCCTGGGCGAAGCCGCTCGCCAGGGCATGCTGTATCCGGGCGCAGCGGGCCCTGCTGTCCTCGGTCGACAGCGCCGTGGCGCCGTTGCTGCCGCAGTAGAGCACGAGGTACGAGTCGATGACGCCGAGCGTGCTGCTGAGCGCGTCCGGGTCCGTGCAGTGCGCGGCGACGAGGGCGACGCCCACATCGCTCGCGGGCGCCGCGTCGAAGGGCCGCGCGTGCAGGATGTCGCTGAGCGCGCGGGCCAGCGGCAGCAGATGCTGTTCGAACTCCGTGCGCGTCAGGGAGGTGGCCGTCGAGGGGAAGATGGCCCGGCTCCAGATGGTGGCGAATCTCCGGAGCCGGCCCTCGGGGCCGTCGGGCGCCTCCTCGGGCGCTCCGGACGACTGGGCGGGAATGCTCACGCCTTGCGTCCCACTCCTGCGAAGCCCGAGAAGGCGAATGGGTCCTCGTGCTCCACCGCGTGCGGGGTGTCGGGGCGCCACTTCGGCATCGACACGATTCCGGGCTCGACCATCTCGTACCCCTGGAAGAAGCGGGCGATCTCCTCGCGCGACCGCATGACCAGGGGGTTGCGGATGTCCTTGTAGACGCCGACCGTGCCGCCCGCCTCCTCCTGGGTGAGGGGAATCCCCTCGTACGAGGCGTGGGTGATGACGATCAAGCTGCCGGGGGCGAGCGCCTCGCGCAGTTCGGCGACCGCGGCCTGCGGGTCGTCGGAGTCCTCGATGAAGTGGAGTACGGCGACGAGCAGCAGGGCCACCGGACGGTTCAGGTCGAGCAGTTCGGAGATCTCCGGGCTTTTCACGATCTCCTGCGGACGGCGCAGATCCGCGGCCGCGATCACCGCCCGGTCGTTTCCTTCGAGTACCGCCCGGCTGTGCGCGACCGCGACGGGGTCGTGGTCGACATACGCCACCCGGGCCTCGGGGGCGGCCGCCTGGGCGACTTCGTGAACATTGCCGAAAGTCGGTATTCCGGAACCGATGTCCAGAAACTGGGTGATGCCCTCGCTCACCGCGTATCGCACGGCCCTGCGCATAAAGGCGCGATTCGCCTGCATGATCTTGGGGAGCCCCGGCATGAACTCCATGGCCTTGCGAGCCGCTTCCCGGTCCACCTCGAAATTGTGCGATCCGCCCAGATAGAAGTCGTACATGCGAGACACGCTCGGCACCGAAATGTCTATGCCTTGCGGTGCCCAGGCGGGACGCTCCATCGATGTCTCCAACAAGTCGCCACGGCGGTCCGGCCATGTTCATGGTCAGTGTTGACCAGAGGCTACTGATCGACCGCCAGGAGAGCGAGCGGAAACGGAAATTAGCCGTCCGTTATTGGTCACACACCAGTGACATGTGCAACCGGCCCGTCGCTGCGTGTGACATTCTCGCTGCGTGTCACATTCGGCGACGGACCGGCTCCGGAGAAGTGCTGCCGGGCTACTTGGGAGCGCCGACCAGTTTGGCGTCGGGCGACACCGCGTACCATGTCCCGCCGACACCCTGCCCGTTGGTGTCTCCGGGCTTCACATCACCGGAGAAGGTATAGATCGGCCAGCAGTCGATGGCTTGTTGCTTGATTCCGTCGGGCCGATTGAAAGTGACGAAACCCTTGGTCGTCACGCCTTCGACATCTTTCTTTGCCAATGGGGCAACGACCGGCCACTTCGAGAGGCAGGCGCCCGTGCAGGCCGACTTCATCGGCCATGCGACGTCCTTCTTGAACCGATAGACCGTCATGCCTCGCTTGTCCACGACGATCTCTCCGAGTTTCGGGTCCTTTCGGACCGAAAGTCCCGCGAGTTCGGCCGGTTCGGCTCCGGCCGGGCCGTCGGCGTTCACCGCGGCCTTCTTGCCGTCCGGCGCGGACGCGAACCAGGTGCCGCCCACGCCCTGCCCATTGGCGTCGCCGGGCGCGGTGTCCTTGGCATAGCGGTACATCGGCCAGCCCGCGACGGTGAGTTGCTGGGTGCCGTCGGAGCGGGCGACCTTGCCGATCAGCGAGGGATCGACACCGGGCGCCGCCGTGACATTGCCCGCGGGCACCACCGGCCAGATCTTGGCGCAGTCCCCCTCGCAATTCGACTTGGGCGGACTCGCGGTGTCCTTGTCGAAACGGTAGAGCGTGAATCCCTCACTGTCCGTGAGGACTTTGCCGAGCTTCTTGCTGTCCCACACCGCGAGTCGGCCGGCCTGCTTACCGGTGGCGCTCCCCTCGGCGCCGTCGGAACCGTAGCCGCTGTCGGAGCCGTAACCGCTGTCCGATCCGTAGCCGTTCCCCGCCCCCTGTCCGGCCGGGCTGGCGTTGCCCACGTTCTGCCCGGCCGGGCTCTCGGTTCCCTTCTCCTGACCGCACGCCGTCGTCAGCGCCAACAGGGCCGCCGCCGTCACTGCGAGCGAGGCGTTCCGCCAGGTGCTCATGTCAACTCCCGTTCATATGAGGCCAGTTGGGATGCGTCTTCGCGTCATCCACGGCCCTAGGTACGGGTGGCGGCCCCCACTTTGTTCAATGCGTTCTCAGAATTTCCCCGGACCGCAAACCCCCGGCGCCCCATGTACCCACCATCAGGGGAATCCGGTCCGTCCCCGGCGTGCCCCGCGGCCGGCGGGAACATGATCTCCGTCGTGTATGGATCACTCATAGGACGGCTCACGGCAGCCGTCGCACTTCTCTGGCTGCTGAGCGCCCCTGCGCCCGCGGTGGCGGACAACTGCGGGTACGCCTCCATCGGGGAGGACGGCGGGAGTTCGGCGGTCGCCACGTCGGGCGACGGTCACTGCCAGGCGGGCCCGGCGCCCAAACCGACGCCACCACCCGCACCGCCACCACCTCCACCCCCTCCACCACCTCCACCCCCTCCGCCACCACCTCCGCCGCCCCCCGCACCTCCGCGACCGGAACCGGAGCCCGTGCCACCGCCCCCTTCGCCCTCGCCTTCCCCCTCACCCTCCGTACGTCTGTCACCTCCCGCGCCCCGGCCCGTGGCGTTCCCCGCCTACCGCAAGCCGCCGCGCAAGGTCCACGAGCGCCGCACCTCCCTGGTCACCCTCACCCTGCTGATCACAGCCCCTGCGGTGTTCGCCGTCGCCGTGCTGCGCCCCCGCTCCCGATGACCTACGGAGGAACCCATGTCGGAATGGCTTGTTCTCACCCTCGCGATGGTCGCGGCGAGCGCCGTCGTCCTGACCATCGCCGTGCTCAACAACCGCCGGATCGGCGACGACGACGACCCGTCCGAGACTCCCGACGTCATCGAATACATGACGATGATGATCGGTGTCGTCTACGCGATCGTGCTGGGCCTCGCCATCGCGGGCGTCTGGGAGGGCCGCAGCGCCGCCCAGGAGTACGTACGCCAGGAGGCCCAGGCACTGCACGAGGTGAGCGCCCGGTCCGCCGTCTATCCGGCGGACGTGCGTAGGCGCATCCGCGCCGATGTCGACGCCTACGTGCGCCATGTCGTCCACGACGAGTGGCGGTCGATGACCGAGCACGGCGCCCTCACCGACGAGGGGGCCAGGCTCCTCGGCAAGGTGCGCACCGATGTCACCGACTACCGGCCGAGGAACGATCACGAGGGGCAGGCGTATCAGCCACTGGTCGACCAGGTCGCCGCGGCGGACGACGCACGCAGCGCACGCGGCGGGAGTGCCGGTGCGACCATGCCGGGCGTGGTCTGGTTCGGCCTGATCACCGGGGCACTGGTGACCGTCGGACTGATCTTCACGCTGCAGATCCGCAGAACCTTCCGCGAACTGCTGCTGGCCGGCCTCTTCAGCGTCCTGATCGCCTTTCTGCTTTTCCTGATCTGGGACTTCGACTCGCCCTTCGGCCGCGGTATCTCGGCCACCGCGGCGCCGTTCCTCGACCTGTTCCCCGGCGCGACGGGCGGATAGCGGTCCGGCTCCGTACACGCGGTGCGCCGCTCGGGGGAATCCGGTGCCCCGGGCGGCGCACTCCGATCGCGAGCGAAATACGCGACTTCTAGCGTTTGGGGCATCGAGGTGCATTTCTGACGCACTGTGGAAATCGGTTCCGCAACTGCTCCTCGGGGACTCGGAGGATTCACCCATGCGCGCAATAGGTGCCGCACCCGTCGCCCTGCTCGGCGCCGCCGCTCTCGCCCTGACCGCCCCGGCTGCGACCGCGTACGCCGAGACGTCGGGAGGCGCGTCCTCCGCGACCGGATACACCGTCACTCCGTCGGTGATCGCGCCGGGGAGCCAGGTCACCCTGGCCGCCCGGGGGTGCTCCACAACCGCCACAGCCGGCTCCGGAGTGTTCGACACGGTCACCATTCCCAGAGGCGAGGCCGTCGCGGCCACGGTCGACTGGGACGCGAAACCTGGTGCCGCCTACGAGGTGACGTTCATCTGCAATGCCCCGCCCGGCTCCACGGCGAAGGCCGCTCTCACGGTCGGCGCACCCTCCGGCGCACCCACCGGTACCCCGGGCCCGCCCGCCGGTGTACTGAGCGGAGCCGAGGGCGGAGACGACCGGATGAACGCCGCGGAGATCGCCGCCGGAACGGCGCTGGCGGTGGTCACAGCCACCGGCACCATCTATGTCGTACGTGAGCGCAGGCAGAGCCGCCCGCACTGAACGCAGGGCAGTGCGGCCCGATACGCCGGTCGCCCCGAGTCCCGTGACAGGGCTCGGGGCGACCGGCGTATCGGGCGGGTGCCACCCGTTCGCCCTTCCCCGATCGCCGCACGGCTCCCCCGCGCCTAGCGTTCCAGGCGTCGCGACAAAGGGAGAATCATGGGCCGGGAAAGCTGGCACGTCGAACGGACCGGGCGCTCGCCCTGGGGCGCCCTCGCCCTGGTGGTGCTCATCTGCCTGGCACTGGCGAAGAACGGAGCGGACTTCTCCCTGGGCCCGCCGCAGCTGGTCACCACCACGTCGGTCGCCTTCACCGGTGCCGCGGCAACCGACGGCTCCCTCCGGGACCCTGCCGCAGCCCGGGCGGAGGGCGGCACCGGGAGCGGATAGCCTCACTGCCGTGACAGACCAACAGCCCCACCGGTTCGAACGTGGCACAGACGGCCCGAAAGTGATCGTCGCAGGCCTCGACGGCTCCGATTCCTCCATGCATGCCGCCGCGTACGCGGCCGGACTCGCCCGTCGTCAGGGGGCCGTGCTCGCCCTCGTCTATGTCCAGCCCGTGCTGCCCGCGGGAGCCGCGCTCGGTGCACCGGTCGCCGACGCGACCGGAGAGGTCGCACAGGGGCTGGTGAACGAGATCCGCGAGTGGACGGAGCGGATGAAGGACATATGGAATGTGCGCTGGGAGTTCCACACCTTCCACGGTGATCCCTACAACGGACTCGTGACGGCGGCGCAGGAGCTGAAGGCCGATGCCGTCGTGGTGGGTGCGTCGGAGTCGGCCGGGCACCGGTTCATCGGTTCGGTGGCGGTCCGGCTGGTGAAGGCGGGCCGCTGGCCCGTCACCGTGGTTCCGTGATCAGCGCCCGTCGGGGACAGCCGTCAGCGGAGAGGTGACTCATGGCAGGGCTGCGAGTGGGCGAGGGCGTACTGCGCCGCAAGCCGATCGAGCAGATCGACGGGACGGGCCCGACGGGGGACGTCACCACCCAGCTGACCAGAACGCTCGGGTTGTGGCAGCTCACGGCGATCGGCGTGGGCGGCATCATCGGGGCCGGAATCTTCACCCTCGCCGGCACGGTGGCCAACGGCACCGCCGGGCCCGCGGTCCTCGTCTCCTTCCTGATCGCGGGTGTGGCGAGCGCGGCGGCCGCGTTCAGCTACGCGGAGTTCGCGGGCCTGATCCCGAAGGCCGGCTCCGCCTACACCTACGGGTACGCGGTGCTCGGCGAGCTGGTGGGCTGGTTCATCGGCTGGGACCTGCTGCTGGAGTACACGGCGATCGTGGCCGTGGTCGCGATCGGCATCTCCGGCTACTTCAGCTTTCTGCTCGGCGAGACGGGGCTCGAACTGCCGAAGTGGATGCTGGGCGCGCCCGGTACCGGAGCGGGCCACCGGGTGGACCTGTTCGCCGCGTTGCTCTGTCTGCTCGTGGCGTATCTGCTGACCCTGGGCATCAGGAACGCGGCCCGCTTCGAGACGGTCGTAGTGGCCTTGAAGGTCCTGGTCGTCCTGCTGGTCATCGGCGTCGGCGTGTTCCACATCGACACCGCCAACTACGCCCCCTTCTTCCCGTTCGGGGTCAGCGGCGCCTTCACCGGTGCGGCCACGGTGTTCTTCGCTGTGTTCGGGTACGACGCCATGTCGACGGCCGCCGAGGAGTCCAAGGACGCCCAGCGGCACATGCCGAAGGCGATCCTGTACTCCCTCGCGATCTCCATGGTGCTCTATGTGGCGGCGTGTCTGGTGCTGACGGGGATGCAGAGCTACAAGGACATCGACCCGGAGTCCGGATTCTCCACGGCCTTCAAGTCGGTGGGGCTCACCAGGCTCGCCGATGTGATCGCGGTGGGCGCGATCATCGGCATCCTCACGGTGATGTTCACCTTCATGCTCGGCGTGACCCGGGTGTGGTTCTCCATGAGCCGCGACGGGCTGCTGCCGAAGTGGTTCGCCAGGACCCACCCGACCCGGCACGTGCCGACCCGGGTGACCTGGATCGTCGGCGCGGCGTCCGCCGTGATCGCCGGATTCCTGCCGATCGGCGAGGCCGCCGAGCTGACGAACATCGGCATTCTGCTGGCGTTCGTCGTGGTGTGCATCGCGGTGATCGTGCTGCGTTACAAGCGGCCCGGGCTGCCGCGTACGTTCCGTACCCCCGGCATGCCGTTCGTGCCCGCCCTGGGGGTGGTGTTCTCGGTCTGGCTGATCACCTTCCTGCAGTGGCAGACGTGGCTGCGGTTCGTGGTGTGGTTCCTGGTCGGTCTGGTGATCTACTTCGGCTACTCGTACCGGAATTCGGAGATGGCAAAGGCACCGAAGGCGGACGGAGGCTGATCCGGCGCCCGTACGCACACTCCGCCGACCGCCGCCCGACCGTTCACCGCACCATTCGCCGCACTGTGCGACCGCTCGTCGCACGGAACCGCTCGTCGCCTGTTCCTCCGCGCGCCAATGCGTTCGTATACGCCAGTCGGCAGCGAAGCCGCAGGGGCCACCACGGGGAAGGGCGTTCACGATGACCACCACGACGACCGATGAGCGGGCCCTCGCGGACCTCCAGCGGGAGCACGGCCCCGCCCTGTTCCACTTCCTGCTCGGGCTCACCTTCGGCGACCGGCAGCGGGCTGAGGATCTGCTCCAGGAGACGCTGGTGCGGGCCTGGCAGCACCCGGAGGCCTTCGATGCCCCGTACGAGTCGATGCGGCCCTGGCTCTTCACCGTCGCGCGGCGCCTCGCGATCGATGCGCGCCGCTCCAGGCAGGCCCGGCCGGCCGAGGTCAGTGACGTCGTGCTGCAGGCCGCCCCGGGTGAGGGGGACACCGCCGATTCCACGGTCTCGGCCCTCGACGTACGCGATGCGGTACGCACCCTCAGCCCGGAACACCGCGCGGTCCTCGTCCAGATATATTTCCGCGGGCTGAGCGTGGGCGAGACGGCGCAGGCGCTCGGCATTCCGGCGGGCACGGTCAAGTCCCGGTCCTACTACGCGCTGCGTCAGCTCTCCCGTAACCTTCCGGGCTACTCCAGCAGGTCCTCCTCGCTGAGCAGGGCGAGCAGCGACACGGCCTCCGCGACCTCCACGTAGTCGGCGGCGCAGTGGTCGCAGTACTGCAGATGGCGGCAGACCGCGCGGGTCTCGCCGGCCGTGAGCGCGTCGAGAACATAGGCGCCGAGCAACTGCCGCACGTGCGGGCCCTCCCCGGGATCGGCGGTCATCGCATCCTCGTGTCGTGGACGGACCCGGTCGTGACGGATCCTGTCCTTCTGGCCACGCGGGGCGCGCTCCCCCGGTTCAATGCTCCGTGAAGCCCGGTGCCGAGAAGAGAAAGAGGCGAGTCGGGATGTGCCCGGAACGTCAGGATGGAACCAGTGGGGGCGGGCTGCTGGTCCCGATGGCCTGGATGTACGCCGAGTACATCGCCGACGATCTGCTGCGGACCGGCGATCTGATGGAGCCGTCCACGCTGGAGTACCGCGCGGGGCGGGACGCGCTCGCGCTCACCGTCTTCCTCTCCGACGGCGGGGTGCCCGATGCCCTGCCCGCGGCCCGGATGGACGAGCTGCGGCTGCTGACGGCGTACGGGGCGGCCTGGCGCTGCTGGGTCTGTGACCGGCTCGACGCGCTGGACGCGGCCCCGGGGCCCGGGGCGGGCGGCGCGGACCCCGATCTGGCGCTGGCCCGGACGGCCTGGCGGTGGCTGGAGGAGACCGAGCTGCTCGCGGCCGACCTCGATGCGATCGGCCCGCCGCCCTGGGAACCGGTCGGTGACGAGGCCGACGCGGAGGAGCCGGCCCAGGTGTGGACACCCGCCTGGCAGCTCGGCCTGCCGCTGGGACATCTGGCGATCCACCTCCACTGATCGTGACCCCGTCCGGTGGTCAGGAACCATGCACCCCCGCACGGTACTTCGGCAGCCGTACGGTGATCTTCATCCCGGCGCCGACGCCCGTTTCGATGACGAGTCCGTAGTCGTCCCCGTACACCTGGCGCAGCCGTTCGTCGACGTTCAGCAGCCCGATTCCGGTGGAGTGGCCGCCCTCGCCGCGCAGGATGTGACGCAGGTGTTCGGGGTCCATTCCGGTGCCGTCGTCCTCGATGACGACCTCGGCCTCGGAGCCTGCGTCGAGTGCGCTGATGGTGATGCGACTGCGCGAGACGGCTCCTTCGAGGCCGTGCTTGACGGCGTTTTCGACCAAGGGCTGGAGGCAGAGGAACGGCAGGGAGACGGGCAGCACTTCGGGGGCGACCTGGAGGGTGACCGCGAGCCGTTCGCCGAAGCGGGCGCGTACGAGTGCCAGGTACTGGTCGATGGAGTGGAGTTCGTCGGCAAGGGTGGTGAAGTCGCCGTGGCTGCGGAACGAGTAGCGGGTGAAGTCGGCGAATTCCAGGAGGAGTTCGCGGGCCTGCTCGGGGTCGGTGCGGACGAACGAGGCGATGGCGGCCAGTGAGTTGAAGATGAAGTGCGGGGATATCTGGGCGCGCAGGGCCCTGATCTCGGCCTCGATGAGCTGGGTGCGGGAGCGGTCGAGTTCGGCGAGTTCCAGCTGTACGCAGACCCAGCGGGCCACCTCTCCGGCCGCTCTGGCCAGCACCGCGGATTCGCGCGGGGCGTAGGCGATGAGGGTGCCCAGGACCCGGTGGTCGACGGTGAGGGGCACGGCGACGGCCCAGCGCAGCGTGCAGTCGAGGTCGTCGCAGTCGCTGCGGAAGGCGGTGTCGCGGCCGCTGGCGAGGAGGCCCCGCACCTGCTCCATCACGTGCCGGCCGTGGTGTTCGCCCTCGCCGTCCCAGACGAGCACCCGGTCGCGGTCGGTGAGGCAGAGGGCGTCGGTGCCGAGCAGGGAGCGGAGCCTGCGGGCGGATTTGCGGGCGCTCTCCTCGGTGAGTCCGGCGCGCAGCGCGGGAGCGGCCAGCGAGGCGGTGTGCAGGGTCTCGAAGGTGGCGTGCTCGACGGGGGTTCCGACGTCGCTGGGACGGACGGGGCGCGCGGTGCGGCGGCCGAGCAGGAAGCCCGCGCCGAGCAGCAGGAGGACGAGCAGGACGAGTACGGCGTATCCGGCCCCGGTCATCGGTGTCTCCCCGAGATCAGTGCTTCCGGCAGGTGGAAGCGGGTCATGGCGGCGTTCGTGCCGGGGGGTATGCGGCCGGGCGTGGCGAGGGACACCAGGCCCATGGCGAGGAAGCCGACGGGCACCGACCAGACGGCGGGCCAGGCGAGCAGGGCGTGCGGCCAGCCGGGCGGGCGTACCGCGCCGCTGACGGTGATGGCGACGGACAGGAACGCGGAGCCGCCGCCGAGCAGCAGCCCGGCGATCGCGCCGGGCGGGGTGAGGCGCCGCCACCAGATGCCGAGGACCAGCAGCGGGCAGAAGGAGGACGCGGAGACGGAGAAGGCCATCCCTACCGAGTCGGCCACCGGCACCCGGCTGACCATCAGCGACCCGGCCAGCGGCACACACATCGCAAGGACGGTGGCCAGCCGGAAATGGCGTACCCCGCGCGAGGGCAGGACGTCCTGGGTGATGACTCCGGCGACGGCCATGGTGAGGCCGGAGGCGGTCGACAGGAACGCGGCGAAGGCGCCGCCGGCGATGAGCGCGCCGAGCAGATCCCCGCCGAGTCCGCCGATGACCCGGTCCGGCAGCAGCAGTACGGCGGCGTCCGCGTCCCCGCCGTGGATCAGCTCGGGGGCGTACAGCCTGCCCAGTGCGCCGTAGACCGGCGGCAGCAGATAGAACACGCCGATCAGTGCGAGGACGGCGACCGTCGTGCGGCGGGCGTCGCGGCCGTTGGGGCTGGTGTAGAAGCGGACGACGACATGCGGAAGGCCCATGGTGCCGAGGAAGGTCGCGACGATCAGCCCGTAGGTGGCGTACAGCGGATGGTCCGCTCGGAACACGGAGAGCTGCTCGTCGAAGGCGACGCGGGGCCGTCCGTCGCCCTGCCAGGCGAGCACCAGGAAGATCGCGGGGACGAGGAGCGCGGTCAGTTTCAGCCAGTACTGGAAGACCTGCACGAAGGTGATGGAGCGCATGCCGCCCGCGGCGACGGCGATGACGACGACGGACGCCACGAGCACATCACCGAGCCAGCCGGGGGCCCCGGTCAGGATCTTCAGCGTCAGTCCCGCGCCCTGGAGCTGCGGTACGAGATAGAGCCAGCCCGCGGCGACGACGAAGACGCTCACCAGCCTGCGCACCTGCCGCGATTCGAGCCGGCCCTCGGCGAAGTCGGGCAGGGTGTACGCCCCCGAGCGGCGCAGCGGCGCGGCGACGAAGACCAGCAGCACGAGATAGCCCGCGGTGTATCCGACCGGATACCAGAGCATGTCCGGGCCGTGCACGAGCACCAGACCGGCGATGCCGAGGAAGGACGCGGCGGAGAGGTATTCGCCGCTGATCGCGGCGGCGTTGAGCCGGGGGCGTACCGTGCGCGAGGCGACGTAGAAGTCGGAGGTGGTACGGGATATGCGCAGCCCGAAACCGCCGACGAGGACGGTCGCGACCACGACGACGGCGACGGCCGCCACCGCGTACGTGCGGCTCACTGTGCGGGGCGGCCTTCCACGAGCCGGGCGAAGTCGCGTTCGTTGCGCTCGGCCCGTCGCACGTACCACCATGCGGTCAGGGTCAGCGGCGGATAGGCGGCGAACCCGAGGACGGCCCAGACGAGCGCGGCGCTGTGCAGGGCTTCGAAGACCAGCGGCAGCGTGCCGACGATCACGGCGAGGGTGAGGAACACGGTGAGTCCGGCGCGCAGCTGGCTGCGCATCAGCGAGCGGACGTACGCGCCGCCCAGTGCGGTCTGTTCGTCGATCTCCGACTGGGTGCGGTAGCGCGGCAGCGGGCGCACCCGCCGGGGCTCCCCCGTCACCACTTCACGCCGGGGTGTTGGCTCTGCGGACATGGGCCCGGAGTGTACGCAGCACCGGTCCCCCGTGGGAAGGGGTCCGTGTGCGGGTAGGCGCTGGTCAGCGGCCGGTCTGGCGCATCAGCAGATCGCGCAGCGCGCGGGTGTGGCGGCGGCTCACGGCGAGTTCCGCGGTGCCGATGCGGACGCTCATGCTGCCCGCGTCGAGGCGGAGCTCGTCGATCCGGCCCAGCGCGACGAGATGGCGGCGGTGGATGCGTACGAAGCCGCGGGAGCGCCAGCGCTCCTCCAGGGTGGTGAGGGGTACGCGGACGAGGTGGCTGCCGTGGTCGGTGTACAGCCGGGCGTAGTCGCCCTGGGCCTCTGCGTAGGCGATGTCGTCGATCGGGATGAACCGGACCACTCCGCCCAATTCCACCGGTATCTGGTCGTTGGCTGCGTCGAGTACGGGTGCGGAGCGGTCGCCGACCTGTTCGGCGACGCGGCGGACCGCTTCGGCGAGGCGTTCGCGGCGTACCGGTTTGAGGACGTAGTCGACGGCCTTGAGGTCGAAGGCGTGGACGGCGAAGCCCTCGTGTGCGGTGACGAAGACGATGAGCGGGGGTGCGGCGAATCCGGCCAGCAGCTGGGCGACGTCGAGGCCGGTGAGGCCCGCCATGTGGATGTCGAGGAAGACGACGTCGATGGCGCAGGGGTCGTCGGGGCCGGCGTCGACGGCGCTGCCGATGCGGCGCAGCGCCTCGGTGGCCCCGGTGGCGCCCTCGGCGCTGCGGATTCGGGGGTCGGCGCGCAGGAGGTAGAGGAGTTCCTCCAGGGCGGGTTGTTCGTCGTCGACGGCGAGTACGCGCAGCATGGGGCGGAGTTTAGACGCCGCCCCCCATTTGCCGGTCGGTCTCAGGTGCTTCCGAGGGATGGTGGGCTGAGTGATTCAGCGGTTCTTTCCGTACCCGACGGCATGCGCACCCTGGAACCTCATCGCTATGTCGGCGCCCATGCACTGGGTGTACTGGGCGCCGCGGATTCCTTCCGATTCGAGGAGCATCTGGCGGACTGTGCCCGGTGCCGGGACATGGCGGCGGAGTTCGCCGGGGTGGCCGCCGTGCTGGGGCGGTACGCCCGGCTGACACCGCCGGGGGTCGGTCCGGTGGAGCGGGCGGGTCCGGAGCTGCTGGGGCGTGTGGTGGGCGTGGCGGTTGCCCGGCGGCGCCGGAGCCGGGGGCGGCGGATCGTGCTGGTGGCGGCCGCGGTGGTTCTCGCGGTGACCGGGGCGCTGACGGTGCCCGGCGGGGCGGGGGCGCAGCGGTGGGAGGGAGCGGACCGGGCCTCGGGGGCTGCGGCCGTGGTGACGACCGGGGCGCGCGACTGGGGCACGGAGGTCGGCCTCGATGTGGCCCGGGTGCCGGTGGCGGGGGTGTGCGCACTGGTCGCGGTGGGGCGGGACGGGAGCGAGGAGACGGTGGCCACCTGGTCGGTGCACGGTCCGGGGCCGGAGCACGTGGTGGTACGGGGCGGGGCCGCGCTGCGGCCGGAGTCCATCGATCACTTCGAGGTGCGGACGGCGGGCGGGCGGCGGCTGCTGCGGATCACTCGGTGACCGGGGCTACTTGAGCAGTCTGGACATTCGGCGGTCGGCCAGTGGTTTGCCACCGGTCTGGCAGATCGGGCAGTACTGGAGCGAGGAGTCGCTGAAGGACACCTCGCGGATGGTGTCCCCGCAGACGGGGCACGCCTCGCCGGTGCGTCCGTGGACGCGCATCCCGCTCTTCTTCTCGGCCTTGAGCTTTCCGGCCTCCAGTCCGCTGGAGCGGGCGACCGCGTCGCGGAGCGTGGTGCGCAGCGCGGTGTGCAGCCGGGTGATCTCCTCGTCGGTGAGGCTCGCGGTGAGCTTGTACGGCGACATCTTCGCGACGTGCAGGATCTCGTCGCTGTAGGCGTTGCCGATCCCGGCGATCAGGGACTGGTCGCGCAGGGCGCCCTTGATCCGGCGGCGTTCCCCGGCGAGCAGCGCGGCGAACGCCGCACGGTCGAAGGAGTCGTCGAGCGGGTCGGGGCCGAGGCGGGCGATGCCCGGCACTTCGGCCGGGTCGTGCACCAGATATACGGAGAGGCGTTTGGTGGTGCCCGCCTCGGTGAGGTCGAAGCCGTCGCCGCCGGTGAGTACGGTACGCAGCGCCAGGGGCCCCTTGCCGGGGCGCGGCGGTGCGGCGGGGAAGCCGCCCTTCCAGCGCAGCCAGCCGGCCCGGGCGAGATGGGTGATCAGGTGCAGCGGTCCGACGCCGATGTCCAGGAACTTGCCGTGCCGGGCGATGCCCGTGACCGTGCCACCGTGCAGGGCGCTCAGGGGTGGGTCGTACGTCTTGAGGACGCTGACGGTGAGCGGCAGGACGCGGTCGATCTCCCTGCCGACCAGATGGTCGTCGAGGAAGACCCGCAGGGCTTCTGCTTCCGGCAATTCGGGCATGGTTCCAGACTGCCAAAGCCGTCGGCCCGATGCCTGTCAGAGGCCGTAGACGCGCTCGGCCGTGGTGGCGAACACACGGCGGCGCTCGTCCTCGGTGAGGGATTGGGTCAGGGTGTGTGCCACGTCGACGACCTCCCTATACGTCGCCGCGAGCCGGCACACCGGCCAGTCCGAGCCGAACATCAGCCGGCCGGGGCCGAAGGCGTCCAGGGCGGTGTCGGCGTACGGGCGCAGATCGTTCACGCTCCAGGATTGTGTATCGGCCTCGGTGACCAGGCCGGAGAGCTTGCAGACGGTGTTGGGGCGGGCGGCGAGGGCCCGCAGGTCGTCGGCCCAGGGGTGCAGCCGGCCGGTGGCGACGGGCGGCTTGCCGGCGTGGTCGAGTACGAAGGTCAGCTCGGGCAGCAGGGCCGCGGCCTCGACGGTGGCGGGCAGCTGAGGGGCCTGGACGACGAGGTCGTAGACGAGTCCCGCGTCGGCGACGGCACGCAGTCCGCGCCGGACGTCGGGGCGCAGCAGCCACGCGGGGTCGGGTTCGCCCTGGACCTGGTGGCGGATGCCGACGAGCCGGTCGCCGCCGGGGAGTTCCCGCAGCGCGGCAAGGGTGTCGGCGATGTCCGGCGCCGTGAGATCGCACCAGCCGACGACGCCCGCGACGAGCTCGTTGTCATGGGCGAGGGCCAGGAACTCGGGGGTTTCCCCGGGGACGGTGACGGTCTGGACGAGGACGGTGGCGTACACCCCGGCGGCGCGTGCCTCCGGCTCCAGGTCGGCGAGGGTGAACGTGCGCCGGAGCGGGGCGAGTTCATCGCCGGTGATCCAGTCCTGGTCGCGCACGGAGAGATCCCACACATGGTGGTGGGCGTCGACGATCCGTTCCCGGCCGGTCATGTCACAGCTCCCAGGCGACCGGGAGACCGGCTTCGCCGCCGCCGGGCGAGTAGTCGTGTGCGGCGTCGAGGAGCTCGGCCATCCTGGCCTGCCAGGCGACGTTGACGGGGAGCTTCTCCAGCTCGGCGAGGAGTGCGGCGTAGTCCGCGCAGTCGATGACGTGGAAGAGATCGGTGCCGCTGCGCCAGATCGTCCAGGAGGTGGCTCCCGCCGCGCGGATCGCGGCGGTGAGCGCGGCGGGGACTTCGCGGTGCGCGGCCTCGTACTCCTCGATGCGGTCGGCACGGACCTTGGTGTGCAGGGCGATCCTCATGTCAGTGTCCGTCCTCGGTCAGCAGGCCCTCGGCGCGCAGGTCGTCCCAGAGGGCGTCCGGGATCTCGCGGCGGAGCTGGGCGGCGGCGTCGCGCACCTCGTCCGGGGAGCGGGTGCCGACGAGCACTCCGGCGACGGCCGGGTGCGCGAGCGGGTAGTGGAGGGCCGCGGCCCGCAGCGGGATGCCGTGGCGCTCGGTGACGGCCTTGATGCGCAGCGCCCGGTCCAGGAGGTCCTGGGGCGCGGCCGTGTAGTCGTAGGTGGCGCCGGGGCGCGGATCGGCGAGCAGCCCGGAGTTGAATACGCCGCCGACGACGACGCTGCGGCCGCGGGCGGCCGCCTCGGGCAGCAGCTCGGTCAGGGCGGACTGGTCGAGAAGGGTGTGACGGCCCGCGCAGAGCACGACGTCGACATCGGTGTCGCGCAGGAAGCGGGTGAGCATCCCGGTCTGGTTCATGCCGGCGCCGATGGCGCCGATGACACCCTGCGCGCGCAGTTTCTCCAGCTCCGGATAGGCCTCGTGGAACGCGGCCTGTGCGTGGTCGTCCGGGTCGTGCAGATACGCGATGTCGATGCGGTCGAGGCCGAGCCGTTCCAGGCTGTCCTCGACGCTGCGGCGTACCCCGTCGGCGCTGAAGTCCCAGCGGCGGCGGTGAGTGGCCGGTACGGCGAAGCCTTCGGAGAGAGTGCCGGTTGCGTTCTCGTCGGCGGCGACGGTGCCGGGGGGCAGCGGGTCGAGCACCCGGCCCACCTTGGTGGACAGTACGTACGAGTCGCGGGGTCTGGTGCGCAGGGCCTCGCCGAGCCGTCGTTCGGACAGGCCGAGTCCGTAGTGCGGTGCGGTGTCGAAGTAGCGGATGCCCTCTTCCCATGCGGCGTCGACGGCGGCCGCGGCCTGCGCGGGGTCGACGGCGCTGAAGAGATTGCCGATGGCGGCCGCTCCGAAGGACAGCTCGGTGATCTCGACCGTGCTGCCGCCCAGTCTGTTGCGCCGCATGCTTCCGTCGCCCTCCCCAGTGATCGCTTCCTGCACACAGGAATATTCATCGGATCACTTGGGTGCGTCAACACCCCGGACAGCACGAACTACGGCACTTTCCCTGAGATCTGTCCGATCTATGGCTGGGGCAGCAGCGCGAGCAGCTGTGCCACCTCGTCGTCGGCGCAGCGCGCCAGCCGGTCCAGGTCGGGCAGCGCCTTGCCGTCGGCCACCAGCCCGACCTGCACCCGGCCCCCGTAGGTGGACAGGGCGATGGCCAGGGACTGGCCGCGGGCCAGCGGCGCCATCGGGTAGACGGCCCGCAGCGGGCAGCCGCCGAGCGAGAGCGCCGAGCGCGGCAGGGGCACGCTGGTGACCAGGACGTCGAAGAGCATCCTGGCCGCGTTCCCGGCGAGCGGCGCGCCGAAGCGGTGGGCCAGTGAGGGCAGTTGATCGGCGAGCACGGCGACCGCCCCGGCGCCGCGGAAGGGCCCTGCGGACTTGTTGCGGTCCATGGCCCTGCTGACGGTACGGAGCCGCTGCCACGGATCGGGTTCGGAGACGGGGAGGCCGAGCAGATAGGCGGAGAGCTTGTTCCCGGTCGCGGCGTGCCGGCCCGGTCTGCGGCGGGAGACCGGCACCAGGGCGCGCGGGTCCTCGGCGGGCAGCGGTTCGCCGCGCTCCAGCATCCAGCGGCGCAGTGCACCGGCGACGATCGCGAGCAGGATGTCGTTGGTCGTGCCTCCGGCGGCCCGTCTGATCCGCCGGACGGCGTCGAGGTCCAGGTCCGCGGTGACCAGCCGGCGGGTGCCGCTGGAGCTCGCGGTGAGTGCGGGTGCACCGCGCAGATCGAGGCGGCTGGCCCGCACCATGGAGGCACCGACCCCGAACGCCCGCCCGAGATCCTCGATCCGGCCCAGCGCGAGACCGGCCACCTGGCGGGGGCCCGGCATCCAGGAGCGGGGCGGGACCGTTCGGGCCCGGCGTGAGGGCACGCCACCGCGGGCACGGGCGGCGACGGAGGCGATCTCGTCGAAGATCCCGGCTCCGATGGCGACCGCGCGCATGCCGTCGGCGAGCGCGTGGTGGAGCTTGACGAGCACCGCGAAGGGGCCGCCGTCGGCGCCGCCGATCACATACATCTGCCAGGGCGGCAGGCCACGTTCGAGCGGCCGCTCCATCAGTTCACCGGCGAGCCTGGTGGCGCCCGCCATGAATCCGTCGTCCCCGCCGAGCGACTCCGCCTCGGTCAGCCGGACCCGCTCGATGTGCCGGTGCACATCGAAGTCCTTGTCCACGAACCAGGCCGCGCCTCCGACCGGCAGCAGTACGTCCCTGACCCGCATCCGCAGCCGGGGAATCGCGGCCGCGCGGGTGCCCAGCAGCTCCAGGACGGTCTCCGTCCCGGCGCCGCGCGCCGGATCGGGATGAGGGGAGAAGACGGCGAGCGCGCCGAGGTGCATGGGGTGGGCATCGGATTCGAGGTGCCAGAAGGCCAGATCGAGCGGTGCCAGTAGCTCAGTGCCCAATGGATCCTCATGTCATCGAAAAACAGGACTGACGGAGTCGCAGTCAATCGCCTGCGGTCGGTTACGGTCAAGCACAGACATGTTACGTTCTGTTACCTCCTGGTAGTGCGCAGCATTGCGTCATCCGCGTTCGGGAATGACGAACTCGCACCACACGCACTTGCCGCTGCCGCGCGACTCCACACCCCAGAGGTCGGTCAGCCGGTCCACCAGCATCAGCCCCCGCCCGGAGACCCCGGCCTGCCCCGCGTCCCGGCGCCGGGGCAGTGCGCTGGAGCGGTCCTCCACGTCGACCCGCAGTCGCCGCTCGGGCCCCGTGAGCACCCGGACGGTGACGATCGCCCCGCCGTCGGTGTGCATCAGCGCATTGGTGATCAGCTCGTCGGCGGCCAGCTCGATCTCGTCGGCCCGTGTCTTGGCCCCCCAGGCCCGTACCGCCGCCCGGATCATGTGCCGCGCGGAACTCAGCGCATCCGGGTCACCCTGTGCGACCTGCTGCTGGAGCCGGCCGCCCGGCTGGGGTGCGTGAGCGGCCTTGCGGCGCAGCATCAGAACCGCCACATCGTCCTCGCCGCCTCGCTCGTCGACCTCCTCGCAGAGCTGATCGGCCAGCATCTGGAGGTCCTGCGGACCGTTGCGCACCATGGACGTCAGCAGTTGCATGCCCTCGTCGAGATCGGTGCCGGGCAGCTCCACCAGACCGTCGGTGAACAGGATCAGCGTCTGACCGGGGTCCAGCTCGACCGTGCTGACGGGGTATTCGAGCCGCCCGAACTCGGCCGAGAGCCCCAGCGGCAGCCCGCCCTCCGCGGGCAGTCTGCGGCAGCAGCCGTCGGTGTCGCGCACCAGCGGATCGACATGGCCGGCCCGGACCAGCTGCACCACTCCCGTCGTCAGGTCGACCTCGGCGTAGGAGCAGGTCGCGAAGCGGTCGGTGTCCAGCTCGTGCAGGAAGACGGAGGCGCGGGCGATCACCGTGGCGGGGCTGTGCCCCTCGGCCGCGTAGGCGCGCAGCACGATGCGCAGCTGTCCCATGACGGCCGCGGCATGCGTGTCATGGCCCTGTACGTCCCCGATGACGGCCCCGACGCGGCCGCCGGGCAGCGGGATGACGTCGTACCAGTCGCCCCCGATGTCCCGGCCCAGCCGGGCCGAGCGGTAGCGGACGGCGACCTGGGCGCCCGGCACGTCGGGAATCCGGCGCGGCAGCATGGCCTGTTGGAGGCCCTCCGCCAGATCGTGCTCCTGCTCGTACAGCATGGCCCGCTGCAGGCTCTGGGCGATGGAGCTGCCGAGCGCGACGAGCAGATTGCGTTCGTCGCCGGTGAAACCGTCCTTGTTGCTGTAGAGCAGTCCGATCGCGCCGATGGGCCGGGCCTGGGCGATCAGCGGCAGATAGGCGGCGGACGTGATGCCGAGGTGGCTGATGTGGGGCCACAGAATCGGGTAGGAGGTGGCGAAGTCCGCGGCGGATTCGATGAAACGGGGCGCGAGCGTACTGACCACTTCGCTCATCGGGTACGGCTCGTCCGTCCGGGTGTAGCGGGTGCCGGGGACGAACGAACCCTCCGGGCCGTCCGCCACCAGATGGATGCGCCCGGCCTCTATCAGCCCGACGACCAGGCTGGTCGCACCGAGATGCGCCAGTCCCTGGGAGTTCTTCAGCACCTCGATGACGTCCCGGACCGTCCGGGCGTGGGCCAGGGCGGCCGTGGTGCCCTCCACCAGGCTGGTGCGGCGCTGGCGCTCCGTGTCGAGTTCGCGGCGGGCGGTGGAGTCGGCCAGCTCCTGGGTGGCGTCGCGGACGATGCCGATGATGCGGTGGGGGCGGCCGGACTCGTCGCGCTGGACGAAGCCCTGGGTGTGGGTCCAGCGCAGCGTGCCGTCGCGCCGCTGGATCCTGAAGTACGCGCCGTAGTTGCGCTGCCCGCGCTTGAGGGCCTGCGCGACCATGGCGTCGAGCCGCACGCCCTCGTCCGTCGGCACTCTGGACTTGAGTGTCTCCGGCCGGCCGTCGTAGTCCTCCACCCGCATGTCGAACACATCGAGTGCGGGTGGGTCCATGTGCATCAGGCCACTGTCGAGATCCCAGTCGAAGCTGCCCATACGGTTCAGGGCGAGACTGAGATCCGGGTGGGCGGGCCAGTCGTCCGGGAGTGACAGGGCACCCGCTACCCGATCATCCATGTGGGTCACTCTGCCATTATTTGTCCGATTCTTCGAGCGAACCCCGCACCGGCGTGGGAATCCGGTGCCGCTCGGCCGGGGCACCTTGTGACCCGTGCCGGGCACCGGGCGAGAGCACCCCGGACGGCCCGGAGGGCCGCCCGCCCGGAGGCCGGAGACCGGCAACGGATACCGTGTCCCGTGGAGCACGGTAAGCCAAGCCTTACTACTACCCTGCGCCGCACTGCCCGCGTCAGCCCGAGCTAAGGACCAGCACTCCATGACCCGCCCCGTCCGCGTCGCCATAGTCGGAGCCGGCCCTGCCGGAATCTACGCAGCGGACGCGCTGCTGAAATCCGAGGCCGCCCAGGACCCGGGGGTTTCGATCGACCTGTTCGAGCGGATGCCCGCCCCCTTCGGTCTGATCCGTTACGGAGTGGCTCCCGACCACCCGCGGATCAAGGGCATCGTCCAGGCGCTGCACCAGGTGCTCGACAAGCCGCAGCTGCGGCTGTTCGGCAACGTCGACTACCCCGCCGACATCGACCTGGACGACCTGCGGTCCTTCTACGACGCGGTGATCTTCTCCACCGGCGCCGACGCGGACCGCGCGCTCGACATCCCCGGCAGCTCCCTGGACGGCTCCCACGGCGCCGCCGACTTCGTCTCCTGGTACGACGGACACCCCGATGTGCCCCGTACCTGGCCGCTGGAGGCGGAGAAGGTCGCCGTGCTCGGGGTGGGCAATGTGGCCCTGGACGTGGCACGCATCCTCGCCAAGACGGCGGACGAACTGCTGCCGACCGAGATCCCCGCGAACGTCCATGAGGGCCTCAAGGCCAACAAGGCCCTGGAAGTGCACGTCTTCGGGCGCCGAGGTCCCGCGCAGGCCAAGTTCAGCCCGATGGAGCTGCGGGAGCTCGACCACTCGCCGAACATCGAGGTCATCGTCAATCCCGAGGACATCGAGTACGACGCGGGTTCGATCGAGACCCGGCGGGGCAACAAGCAGGCCAACATGGTCGCCTCCACGCTGGAGAACTGGGCCATCCGCGATGTCGGAGACCGGTCGCACAAGCTGTTCCTGCACTTCTTCGAGTCCCCGGCGGAGATCCTCGGCGAGGACGGCCGGGTCGTCGCTCTGCGCACCGAGCGCACCGAGCTGGACGGCACCGGGAACGTCAAGGGCACCGGACGCTTCACGGACTGGGACGTCCAGAGCGTCTACCGCGCGGTCGGCTACTACTCGCAGGAGCTCCCCAAGCTCCCGTTCGACGTGGCCTCCGGCACCGTTCCGCACGCAGCGGGACGCGTCCTCGACGGCGAGGAGCCCATGCAGTCGGTGTACGTCACGGGGTGGATCAAGCGCGGTCCGATCGGCCTGATCGGTCACACCAAGGGCGATGCCAATGAGACGGTCGCCTGCCTCCTGGAGGACCACGCCGCGGGCCGGCTGCCCGCCCCGGCGCAGCCCGGGCCCGATGCCGTCACCGCCTTCCTGGAGGAGCGCGGCGTGCGCTACACCACCCGCGAGGGCTGGTACCGCCTGGACGCGCACGAGCAGGCGCTGGGCGCGGAGCAGGGACGCGAGAGGATCAAGGTCGTGGAGCGCGAGGCCATGCTGGACGCCTCCGATCCCCGTGCCTGACGGTATGCGGTGATGATGGCCCGGCCGGCCGCCACCGGCGGCCGGCCGGAAGGGCAGCTCCGTCCACCTCGGCAGAGCTGCCCGGCTCGTGATCGGGTCAACGTCCCTGCAGCGCCTTGACGTTGTCCCCGAATGTCCAGCCCTTGGACCCGTCCCAGTTGAGCGACCAGGTCATCAGGCCCTTGAGGCCGTTGCCGTAGTGGTTCCACGCCTGCGACACCTGACTCGGCGTCATATAGCCGCCCCCGGCCCCCGGTTGGGCAGGGAGTCCCGGAACCTGCTTGTCGTAGGGGACCTTGATCGTGGTGCCCTGGATGACAAGACCGTTGTTCAGGCAGTCGGTCTGCGCGATGAACCCCTCGACGGTACCGGCGGAGTACGAGTCGCCCACGCACCCGTACATGCTGCCGTTGTAGTACTGCATGTTCAGCCACCACAGGCGGCCGTTGTCCGCGTACTTCTTCACGATGGGCAGGTAGGCGCCCCAGATCGAGCCGTACGCGACGCTCCCGCCGGTCACATAGGCCGTCTCCGGCGCCATCGTGAGGCCGAAGCTGGAGGGCATCCTGGCGAGCACACCGTCGATGATGCGGATCAGGTTGGCCTGCGAGGCGGACAGCTGGTTGATATTGCCGCTGCCCGTCAGACCGGTCTCGATGTCGATGTCGATCCCGTCGAAGTTGTACTCCTGCAGGATCGGCACCACCGTGTCGACGAACCGGTCGGCGACGGCGCTGGAGCTGAGGTCGATACCCGCGGTCGCACCGCCGATGGACATCAGGGTGGTGAGTCCGGCGTCCTTCGCCTGACACATCTCGGCCGGGGTCGGGACCTTCACGGTGGAGTCCATCCCGTCCTCCCACAGGACGGTGCCGTCCGGGAGGATGACGGGGAAGGCCGCGTTGATCACGTTGTAGCCGTGACCCGTGATGCGGCTGTCGGTGACCGGAATCCAGCCGAGCGGCGGATGAACGCCGTTGGACGCGCCGTCCCAGTTCTCCCAGTACCCCTGGAGCACCTTGCCCGAGGGCTTCGACTTGACCGCACACGTGTCCTGCTGCGCGGCGGCGCCGGCCGTCGATCCGACCAGCATCTGTACGACACAGGCTGCCGCGAGGCCGAGCCCCAGCAGGCGCGATGTCCGACCGCTCATGTTCCGTTCCCTCCCGGGCGAATCGAACGATGACTGTCATGGCCCCGACAAACATTAGATTGGTCCAGACCATTCGTCAATAGGTCTGGACCGACGGCGACGGCCACAAACAGAGGCCGGTTGTAGTCGGAAGTTGACTTAGCTTAGGCTTACCTAAACCTTCGCGATCTGCGCGGGATTCAACAGCTTCGTTTATCAACCCCTGAGGAACATCCATGTCCCGGTTCACCCGCGTGCGTCGCCGGACGCTCGCCGCAACTGCCACCGCCGCAGCTTTCGTTCTCGTTCTCGGTGGTTGTTCGTCGAGCGATGACGGCAAGGAGAGCACCGGCGCATCCGGGAAGAGCGGCGGCGCGTTCCCCGTCTCGATCAAGAGCGCACTGGGTACGGCCGAGATCAAGAAGCAGCCCGAACGCATCGTCACCCTTGGCCAGGGCTCGGCCGAGACCGCCATCGCGCTCGGCCACACCCCGGTGGGCATGGAGACCTATGCGTGGGGCGCCGACAAGACCGGTTATCTGCCCTGGATCCACGAGGCGGTGACGAAGTCCGGCAAGAAGCTGCCGACCCAGTTCACCGGTGGTGAGGACATCGACTTCGAGGCCATCACCGAACTGGAGCCGGATGTCATCCTCGCGCCGTGGTCCGGGATCACGCAGAAGGACTACGACATCCTCAAGGACATCGCCCCCACCGTCGCCTACCCCGACCTGCCGTGGAGCACGGACTGGGACCAGCAGATCGACCTCATCGGCAAGGCGCTGGGACAGGAGGACGAGGCGAAGGGTCTCGTCTCGAAGGTCGAGAAGCAGCTGGCCGACGCGGCGGCGACCCGGCCGGACTACAAGAACTACAAGTTCTCGTACATCTACAACACCGGCCCCGGCACCCTCGGCGTGTTCAAGCCCGACGAGCAGCGCGTCAAGATGGTCTCCTCCCTCGGCCTCACCGTCGACCCGGTGGTGAACACCTTCAAGGAGACCGAGGGCACCGACTCGGCGCTCATCGGCCTGGAGAACGCCGAGAAGCTGAAGGACAGCGACCTGGTCTTCACCTTCTACATGGATGACAAGTCCCGCAAGGAGATCGAGGCCCAGCCGCTGTACGCGGCGATCCCCGCGGTCAAGAGCGGCGCCGTGGTCGCCGGCAAGGACAACTCCTTCGTCACGGCCTCCTCGATCATCAACCCGCTCACCGTGCCGTGGGTGATCGACCGCTACCTGCCGCTGATCGACAAGGCCGTCAAGGCCGCCGACAACGGCTGAGGCCGACCACCGCATACATGGCCACCACCACGCACGCACCGCCGAGCGGTGCCGGAACCTCACGGTCCGGCACCGCTCGGCGGGCGTATTCCCTCGTCCTCGCGGTCGCCGTCCTCGTTCTCGCCGTGTTCGCGAGCGTCATGTTCGGCAGCCGTACCACCTCGATCAGCGATGTGCTCAACGTCCTGTCCAGCGCCGCCGATCCGAATGTCACCACCATCGTCGAGAGCCGCTACCCCAGGACCGCGCTCGGGATACTCGCCGGTCTCTGCCTGGCCGTCGCGGGCACGCTCATGCAGGGCGTGACCCGCAATCCGCTGGCCGACCCCGGTCTCCTCGGGATCAATGCGGGCGCCTCCGCGAGCATCGTCGCCGCGACGGCCTTCCTGGGAGCCTCGGGCAGTACGGACACCATGTGGTGGGCGCTGCCCGGTGCGCTGATCGCCGGTCTGCTCGTCCATGCCATCGGATCGGCGGGCTCGGGCAGCGGACCGATACGGCTCGTGCTCGCCGGCGCGGTGCTCTCCGCCGTCCTGATGGCGTTCATCCAGGCGGTGACCCTGAGCCGGCCGCAGGTGTTCGACAGCTACCGTTACTGGGTCGTCGGCGCCCTCGGCGGCAGGGACTTCGACGTCTTCCTGTCGGTTCTGCCGTTCGCCGCGGTCGGCCTGGCGATAGCGGCGGTGCTGGGGCCCGGCCTCAACGCGCTCGCGCTCGGCGACTCCACGGCGGCGTCCCTCGGATCGAATCCCGCCCTGGTGCGGGCGGGCGGGCTGCTCTCGGCCACGCTGCTGAGCGCCGCGGCCACGGCGGCGGTCGGCCCGATCGCCTTCGTCGGCCTGGCCGTTCCGCATGTGGTGCGGGCCCTGGTCGGCGTCGACTTCCGTGTGCAGATCGTCTTCTCGGCGCTGGTCGGTCCCGCGCTGCTGCTCCTCGCGGACGTGGTGGGCCGTGTGGTCATGCAGCCGCAGGAGCTGATGGTCGGTGTCGTGACCGCGTTCATCGGGGCGCCCGCGCTGCTCATTGCCGTACGCAGGATGAGGGGCAACGCATGACGTCGCATCAGGCCGGATTCCGTACCTCCCCGCCCAGGGGGTTCCTGACGATCGGCCGGATTGTGGCACTGCCGCTGCGGCGGGTGTCCCTGCTGACGGCGGTCGTCCTGTTCGTGCTGCTCGTGGTGACCGCCGTCGCCACGCTGTCGCTGGGGCGGCTGGGCATTCCGCTCGCCGAGCTCACCGGGGCGCTGACGGGCGGCGCCGAGGGCAAGAACGCCTTCGTCCTGGAACGCCTGCGCGGCCCGCGTCTGGTCGTCGCCATCGGCACCGGCGGGGCGCTCGGTCTCTCGGGGGCGCTGTTCCAGTCCGTCACCCGCAATCCGCTCGGCAGCCCGGATGTGATCGGGCTGGCCTCCGGCGCCGGTGCGGGCGCCGCGATCACCGCGCTGATGTTCCCGGACACCGTGCCGGTGGCCCTCGGCGCGTTGATCGGTGCCCTCCTTGCCATGGCCCTGGTCTATGTGTCGACCGGCACCGGATTCCGTAACCCGGCCCGGCTCGTCATCGCCGGGATCGGCGTCGCCGCGATCGGCACGGCGGTCACCCAGTACATCGTCTACGCGATGGAACGGGACCGGGCCGCCGTGCTCACCGCCTATGTCAACGGCAGCCTGTCGGCACGGTCCTGGGACGACGCCACCACCATCTGGCTCGTGCTGCTGGTCGCGGCCCCGCTCACCGCCCTGGTCGCACGGCGGCTGGACATCGGGGAGATGGGCGACGACATCGCGGGCGCGCTCGGATCCGAGCCGCGCCGTACGAAATCGATCGCCATCGTCCTCGCGATCGTGCTCTCGGCGGGAGCCGTCAGCGTCGCCGGGCCCATCGCGTTCATCTCGCTGACGGCCCCGCAGATCGCGAAGCGGCTCACCAGGGTATCGGGACCGCACCTGCTGCTGTCGGCCCTGGCCGGCGCGCTGCTGCTGGTGCTCGCGGATCTCTGCGCCCAGCAACTGCCGCTGTTCGAGAACCTGCCCGTCGGCATCTACACGATGGCCATCGGGGGCGTGTACCTCGGCTATCTGCTGGTACGGGAGTGGCGCCGGGGAGTTCTCTGACCCACCGGCAGCCGCCGCCGACCCCCTTCACCGGCTCACCGCCCGTCCCCTTTCCCCCCTCGCCCCACGGCCTCCCTTGAACGTGTTCAAGGGAGGCCGTAGAGTCATCTCCGAGCACAGTTGAACACGTTCAAGTCGGGGGGTTGGCGATGTCCGTACTGGTAGCTCTGATCGTGATGCTGGGCATGCTGGTGGTGGTCCCGATGGGGCTGCGACTGGCCGGAGCGACCGAGCTGGACCGGATGCGCCGCATGTGGCCGCTCTTCGCCGTGCCCGGTGCCGTATCGCTCTGGCTGCCGCGCGGCGTGCCCGCCACCGCCCTCGCCGCCTGCTATGCGCTCGGGGCCGTACTCCTCGCCTTGCACGCCCCACCACGGCTGCTCCGCACCCTCGCGGCGCGGGGAAGCCGCGCCGTGGCGCCTGCCGAGATCGCGCTGGTCACCGCTCTGGTCACCCCGTCGATCGCCGCCCTCGCCCTGGTCGCCGAACGTTCGGGGCACACACTCTTCGGCTTCGGGCTCGGCATCCTGGCGCTGACCGTGCCGCACTTCCACTTCGCCGGGTTCGCCGCCGCGCTGGTCGCGGGGCTCGTCTGCCGGATCGCCGACAGCGCCGCGGGCCGGTTCGCCGCGCTGAGCGTGCCGCTCGGCACCCTGCTCGTCATGATCGGCTACTTCATCGGGGACTGGGCCGAGCTGGCCGGGGCAGTCGTTCTGACGGCGGGAATGTGGACAGTCGCCCTGCTCACCTGGCAGTCGGTCCGCGTCGCGCGGCGGGACCGGATCACCCGGCTGCTGCTCGCCACCTCGTCCGTCGTACTCGTGGTCACCATGGTGCTCGCACTGAGCTGGGCGCTCGGCGAGGCCACCGGGCTCCCGCACCCCACACTGACCTGGATGGCCGCCACCCATGGTCTCGGCAACGCACTCGGCTTCGCACTCTGCTCCGTACTCGCCTGGCGCAGGCTCCAGAACCCCACCGACCACGAAGGCAGGACCGCATGAGCCCCCTCACCTACCCCGAGGCCGGAGCCACCCGACTCGGCCCGCTCCCCGACGGCTACCACCACCTCCACCACCGGACCCGGGTCGGTCGCGGCCGGGCCGACTTCGAGGCAGCGGGCGCGGCGGTCACCGGGTGGCGCATGCACCGCACCAGCGGGGCCCGGGTCCGCGCCTCCGCGGCCCGCGCCGGGGCCGGAGTGCTCCTGCGGGTGTCGCTGGGCATCGGCCCCTTCCGGTTCACCGCACCCTGCCAGGTCGTCTGGGCGGTGTACGGGAAGGACCGCATCGGATTCGCCTACGGAACACTCGTCCGGCACCCCGAGTCCGGGGAGGAGTCCTTCGTGGTGGAGCTGGCGGACGACGGGACGGTGTGGTTCACCGTCATGGCGTTCAGCCGGCCGGCCGCCTGGTACGCCCGGCTCGCGGGGCCCGTCGTACCGGTACTCCAGAAGGGATACGCCCGCCGGCTCGGCACCACGCTGCGCCGGATCGTCGAACACTCCCGGCACTGCACGGCGCACGCCTGAGGGGCTGAGCCGCGCCACCGGGCCGATACTGGAGTCGATGGAGTGGTTCACCGCAGACGGGTACTGGCTCAGCCGGCTGATCTTCCAGCGGGCGCTGGCCGGCATCTACCTGGTCGCGTTCCTTGCCGCCGCGCTCCAGTTCCGGGCGCTGATCGGCGAACGCGGCATGCTCCCGGTGCCCGACTTCCTGCGGCGTACGGACTGGCGCAGCGCGCCCGGCCTCTTCCGGCTCCACTACTCCGACCGCTTCTTCGCCCTCGTCGCCTGGACCGGCTGCGCGCTCGCTGTCGCCCTGCTCGCGGGCGCGGACTCCTACGTTCCGCTCTGGGCGGCGATGGTGCTCTGGGCACTTCCCTGGGCGCTGTATCTGTCGATCGTCCAGGTCGGCCAGACCTGGTACAGCTTCGGCTGGGAGTCCCTGCTGCTGGAGACCGGCTTCCTGGCCGTCTTCCTCGGCAACGCGCACACGGCCCCGCCCGTACTGGTGCTGTGGCTGCTGCGCTGGGTGCTGTTCCGGGTGGAGTTCGGCGCCGGACTGATCAAGATCCGCGGCGACGAGTGCTGGCGCAGGCTGACGTGTCTGTACTTCCACCATGAGACCCAGCCGATGCCGGGACCGCTGAGCTGGTTCTTCCACCGGCTGCCGAAGCCCGTCCACCGGGTGGAGGTCGCGGCCAACCATGTCACTCAACTCCTCGTGCCGGTTCTCCTCTTCACTCCGCAGCCGGTGGCGAGCGCGGCCGCGGGGCTGATGATCGTCACCCAGCTGTGGCTGGTCGTCTCGGGGAACTTCGCCTGGCTGAACTGGCTGACGATCGCCCTCGCCCTGTCCGCCGTCGACTGGTCGCTGGTCTCCGAGCCGCCCGCGCAGTCCGCGCCGCCGCTCTGGTACGAGATCGTCGTCATCGCGGTCACGGCGCTGGTCGTGTTCCTCAGCTACCGCCCCGCGCGCAATCTGGTCTCCCGCCGTCAGGTGATGAACCGCTCGTTCGACCCGCTGCATCTGGTCAACACCTATGGTGCTTTCGGCAGCATCAGCCGGGTCCGGCTGGAGGTGGTGGTCGAGGGCACGGACGAGCGGGAGCTCCACGACGGCACGCTCTGGCAGGAGTACGGCTTCCGCGGCAAACCGGGCGATCCGCACCGGCTGCCCCGCCAGTTCGCCCCGTACCATCTGCGGCTCGACTGGCTGATGTGGTTCGCGGCGCTCTCCCCGGCGTACGCACGCGCCTGGTTCGGCCCGTTCGTGGAGCGGCTGCTGGAGAACGACCGGGACACGCTGCGGCTGCTGCGTCACAACCCGTTCCCCCGGACACCTCCCGCACATGTCCGCGCCAGGGTGTACCGCTACCGGTACACGACCTGGCGCGAACTGCGGGCCACCGGACGGTGGTGGCACCGCACCTATGTGCGGGAGTTCATGCCCCCGGTCTCGCTCGGGCCCTCCTGGCTCAGTCCGACCAGGCGATCTTGAACACCCAGGCGTGCTTCCCGGTCCTGCGGGCCGCCGCCGGTACGTCGATCACCAGCGAGCCGCCCGTGGTGCGCCAGCTGAGCGGCCGGTCGTGGCCGAGCAGGGTGACCCGGTCACCGCTGCGGACCGGCACCGGGGCCTCGACGGTGAGGGTCGAGCCCGGCTGTGCCAGGGAGTGGATGTAGAACGCCTTGTCCGGCCGGACGGTGAACCTCAGATCCTCGCCGAGCTGCGGCATCCGTGCCCAGTACGTGGTGTCGTAGATCGCCTCCCCGTTGGTCTTCAGCCACTCCCCCGTCTCGCGCAGCCTGCGCTGCATGATGTCGGGGATCGTGCCGTCCGCCTTCGGTCCGATGTCGAGCAGGAAGTTGCCGTTCTTGGAGACGATGTCGACGAGCGAGTGCACGATCTCCTCGGCACTCATGTACTTCTCGTCCGGTGTCTGGGCGTTGTAGCCGTAGCTGAACGGGTCGAGGCCGCGGCTGGACTCCCACTTCGCGGTGACGATCTGGTCGTACGTCGTGTACTCGGGCGTCGTGAAGTCGTGCGGCCCGATCCCGGAGCGGTTGTTGACGGTGACCTCGATCGGGCGGGCCCGGTTCTTGGCATGGTTGAAGTACTCGGCCAGCACCCGGTGGCTGTCGTTGTCGCCGCCGATGTCGCACCAGAGAATCTCGGGGTCGTAGCCGTGGATCAGCTCCAGCATCTGCGGGCCCTGGAACCCGGTGACATAGTCCTTGCCCGCCGTGTATCCGGTGTACGGGACCGGCTCCAGGGTGTACGGATTGCGCGGGGCGTGGCCCATCCACGGGTTGTCGGGGTTGAACCACTCGGGCATCGAGAAGTACAGCCCTCGGTGCAGCTGCGGGGTGTAGCGGCGCGAGGCGTCGAAGAGCTCCTTGATCAGATCGCGCTTCGGCCCCATCTTCACCGAGTTGCGGTCGGAGAGCTTGGTGTCCCAGAGCGCGAAGCCCTCGTGGTGCTTGGAGGTGAGGACGTGGTACTGCGCGCCCGCGTCCCGGAAGAGTTCCACCCAGGAGCGCGGGTCGAAGCGTTCGGCGCGGAACTGCGGGATGAAGTCGTCGTAGGCGAAGGACTCGCCGTAGGTGTCGCGGTGGTGGGTGTGGGTGGGGTTGTTGGGGTCCTGCATCTGATTCCAGTACCACTCGGCGTACTGCGTGCCGACCGGAGCCCAGGCCGGTACGGAGTAGACCCCCCAGTGGATGAAGATGCCGAACTTCGCCTCCTGGAACCAGTACGGCGCCTGATGGGTGGTGAGGGAGTCGTCCGTCGGGGTGTAGTCGGGGACGCCGAGGGTGAGCGAGCGCCGGACGGTGGCGGCCTGCTGTCCGCGTCCTCGTGCGACAACGTTGCCGTCGCGGGCGGTGCCGGGTGCGGTGCCCGGTCTGTTGCGGATGCCGATGCGGACGCGGGCCTGGTCGCCCGGGGCGAGCCGGGTGATGCGGGCGGGTGCGACGGTACGGGCTCCGGGCACGTCGACCGAGAGGGTGAGGCCGTCGGCGGCCAGGATGCCGACCGTGCCGGCGTTGACGACGGTGGCCTCGACGCTCTGGGCGCCGGAGTCCAGCAGCGAGGTGGTGCAGTGGGCGTCGCGGAGTGTCAACGCCCTTCCCTGGGCGGCCGGTTGGAGGGAGAGCGCGAAGATGTGCAGGGACGACTTGTTGGCCTCGGCGGGCTGGGTGGTGGGCAGGGTGAGTGCGACGGCCTCCTTGGCCGGGTCGAGCGCGATCTCGCTGATGGCCATGGAGACCTGGTGCTGGTCCTTGTCGCCGCCCGGCGTGTAGCGGTACGCGGCGGTGAGGGCGCCGCTTCCGGAGTACCAGTCGGGGCCGCCGAGGACCGGGGTCGATGTGGTGCCGTCGGCGTAGTGGACCGTGGCCTTCCCGGATGCGGCGCCGTAGCTGCACGCGGTGAGGACGAGGCCGCTGAGATAGCGGCCGGGCGGGAGGTCGATGCGCTGGCCTAGGGCGACGATGTTGTTCTTGGCACCCGCTCCGGAGGCGGGGAAGAGGAACGCGGTGCCGTCGATCTCCCGTTCTCCGGCGGGGAGTTCCTCGCCGGGGAAGGTGTAGCCGGAGCCGTCGAAGTCGCCGCCGCGGGCATCGGCGGTGTCGATGCCGTCGTTGTCGAACCACTGGTCGAGGGGGACGGTGACAGCGGCGGGGACGGGGCCCCAGTCGCTGTCCTGCGCACCGGTCTCAGGGTGTACCTGCACGGCTCCGGCTCGCGGGGCCGCATCGGCGGTGGCGGGGGTGAGCAGGGCGGCGCCGACTGCCGCCCCTGCCGTCATTCCGAGTACATGGCGCCTGGGAAGTTCGGTCATGACGTCCGATGATTGGAGTCCGACGCGAACCTGTCAATGCAATCTTCCAGACAGAAGGAAACCCTTTTCCCGCAACCATCCGATGACTGGGAGGACTTGAGGCCGGCGCCGGGCAACTCCCGGGCTGCGGACGCCGCAAACGGCCGAGCTCCGGCCCACCCCTCGCGAGGGGTGGGCCGGAGCTCGGCCGTAAAAACGTGAAGCTGTGAAGCTGTGAAGCCGTGCGGGCCCGAGACCGGGAAGGTCAGTCGATGCCGGGCAGGATGTGCGGCTCGGCGAGGTCGTCCTCGTAGCCGGCCAGCCGGATCGGTGCGGACCTGGCCCAGACCTCGATGTTCCGGAGCTTCTCGGGCCCGCGAGCCCGTTCTCCGGACCGCTCGGCCGGTTGCTTCTCGTCCTTCGTCAGTTCTGGTGTTGTCACCGCGCACTCCTTCGTGTCGCGTAACCCCCGGCGTCGCCGACGCTCCGGCCTCATTGCCGGAAGTCGACCACCCGCGAGGGCAGGGGCAAGAACAGTTCGGTCGCGGTGGCGCCGGGTACGGGGCGGGACGGCGACTCGGTTGGCAAGCCTGTCCCAGGACGGTCGAGGAGGTTTCGTGGACTCCTCGATGACGTCCGTTCGCATCAGAGTAACCAAATGAGCGCGTTCCCGCTCGATGGAAGGTGTGCGCTGGATCACTTTCGGCCATCGAGCATGGAAAAGACCCGGCCGGGAACGAGTCCCGGGCCGGGTCCACGGCGCCGCACGAACACTGCGCAACCGGTTGACTACCAGTTGGCGGGCGCGTAGTCCTTGAGGAAGCAGCCGTACAGGTCCTCGCCCTCCTCGCCGCGCACGATCGGGTCGTAGACGCGGGCGGCGCCGTCGACCAGGTCGAGCGGGGCGTGGAAACCCTCCTCGGCAAGGCGGATCTTGTCCGGGTGCGGGCGCTCGTCGGTGATCCAGCCGGTGTCGACGGCGGTCATCAGGATGCCGTCCTTCTCGAACATCTCCTGGGCGCTGGTGCGGGTGAGCATGTTCAGCGCGGCCTTGGCCATGTTGGTGTGCGGGTGGCCCGCGCCCTTGTAGCCACGGCCGAACACGCCCTCCATCGCGGAGACGTTGACCACATAGGCACGCTTGGCGGCGGTCGCGGCCATCGCCGGGCGGAGGCGGCTGATCAGGATGAACGGCGCGGTGGAGTTGCAGAGCTGGACTTCCAGCAGCTCGATCGGTTCGACCTCTTCGACCGTCTGGATCCAGCTGTTGGTGTCGTGCAGGTCGGGTACGAGACCGCCCGCGTCGATCGCCGTTCCGGCGGCGATCCGCTCCAGCGAGGCGGAGCCGGTGACCAGGGCGAGCCCGGTGACGTCCTGCGCGCTCAGGCCCTCCTTGCGTGCGGCCGGCAGGGCCGCGACACGGTCGACGGTGCCGCTGCCGAAGGTGCCGATGACCTCGGCGGCGGGCAGCTCACCCGCCGGGAGCGGGGCGGACTCGGCATTGACCAGTTCGCTGTACGCGTTCGCGGAGCGGCGCACGGTCTGTGCCGCGTTGTTGATCAGGATGTCCAGCGGGCCCTCGGCCGCGACCGAGTCGGCGAGCGCGACGACCTGGGCGGGGTCGCGGAGATCGATGCCGACGATCTTCAGCCGGTGGATCCACGCGTCGCTGTCCGGCATCGCCTTGAAGCGGCGGATCGCGTCGTTGGGGAACCGGGTGGTGATGGTGGTGTGCGCGCCGTCGCGCAGCAGCCGCAGCGCGATGTACATGCCGATCTTGGCCCGGCCGCCGGTGAGGAGGGCGCGCCGGCCGGTCAGGTCGGTCCGCGCGTCGCGGCGGGAGCGGTTCTTCGTGGCGCACTGCTGGCAGAGCTGGTGGTAGAAGGCGTCCACCTCGACGTACCGGGTCTTGCAGATGTAGCAGGACCGGGGGCGCTGGAGAACGCCCGCGATCTCGGCACGGGCCGTGGACGAGGGCAGGACGCCCTGGGTCTCGTCGTCGATGCGGTCGGCCGAGCCGGTCGCGGTGGCCTCGGTGACGGCCTTGTCGTGCGCGGTCTTGGCGGCGCGGCGCTCCTGACGGCGGCGCTGCTTCACGGTCCGGTAGATCCCGGCCGTGGCGCGGCGCACGGCGATGGCGTCCGGGTGGTCGACCTCGATCGCGTCGAGTTCGTCGAGCACGCTCAGGCAGACGGCCAGCCGCTCCGGGTCGATACCGGGACCGAACTCCTCAGTACCGGGAGCGAGCTCCTGGCTGTCCTCTGTCACCGTCATTGCCGTTCCTCTGTCGCTTGTCACTCGTGGCGCCGACCGCACACACGGTCCTGCCGGGCCGAACGCCCCGATCAAGTCTGCCATGCACCGGATGCTGCTCCGTTCGCGTGACTTCCCAGGTGTTCGCCGCCCTTCGCGGGCGCTCATGTGCATGGCCGGCGTCCCTGTGCGGCTGCCCGTTGTGAGACGCTCGCTCACGCGCGCCGGAGATCTGCCGGGTTTTCCCGGAGTGGGACCGTTCGTCGCGGGTAGGCGGACGTCGGACAGCTGTCATCGAACACCCCTGCGTCGCCCGGGCTGGAGCACATGAAGGAACAGGTCACCTCGCGAGCGGCCGGCCGACCCTGCGCGGGCCGGCCCATGGAGGTTCTGCACAGCGCCGAGGTGTTCGACGGACGGCCCGGCTGCATCGCGCAGGCCCGGGCCCTGGCCGACCGCTTCCTGGTCCGGCTGGCCGCCGAGCGGCTCGCGGTGTTCGGCGACCGCACCCGGGGCGATCTGATACTGGCCGTGAGCGAACTGGTCACCAATGCGGACCGCTACAGCCAGGGCCCGTATCTGCTGGAGCTGGAGGGCACCGCGGAGCGCGTCAGCGTCACGGTGTACGACTCCAGCACGGCCCTGCCGCTGTTCTGCTCGCCCGACCCGGCGCGCCCCGGTGGCCACGGCATGGAGATCGTCGTGGCGCTGTGCGACCGGCTGACCGCGGAGCGCGTGCCGGTGGGCAAGCGCATCCGGGCCGAGTTCGAGCTGAGCAGCTGAGCTGTGGGGCGGGCGGGACGCCGCCCGCCCCACGACCACGGTCAGCCCAGTGCGGGCGGGGCGTCCGCGGCCGAGGTGCCCCAGGCCGACGGCTCGCTGCCCACCGTGAAGGAGAGCGAGCGGGCCGAGCGGATGTCATCGGTGGTGAGGTAGGTGCGGGACTGCGCCGTGCCGTCGAGCCGGGCCGACTGGATGTAGCGGTCGGTGCCCGAGGTGCCGGGTGCGCTGACGGTCAGCGATCCGCGCGGGTAGTAGCGGCGGTCGAGCGCGATGTCGACGCGTTCGAAGGCGGGCGTGGACAGTCCCCAGGTGTCGGTGCCCGGCTGGACCGGGAAGACGCCGATGGAGGACAGCACCATCCAGGCGGACATGGTGCCGAGGTCGTCGTTGCCCGTCATGCCGGTCGGGGTGTCGGTGAACAGGGTGAGGGCCGCGTGCACCACATCGGTGGTCTTCCACGGCTGGCCGGTGGAGAGATAGGTGTACGGGGCGATCAGATCGGGCTCGTTCTGCGGGTTGTACTTGTCGGCGTTGTAGTACGCGTACGGGCCGTTGACCCAGACCTCGCGGGCGGTCCTCGCAGGATCGGCGAGCAGCTTGTCGTACGCGAAGAAGGAGTCGAGCCGCTGGTTGGCGGCGTCCTTCCCGCCGATCAGGGAGACCATGCCGGGCAGGTCCTGCGGTACGAGCCACTGGTACTGCCAGGACGTGCCCTCGTGGAAGCCCTCGCTCTGGGCCGGGTCGGCGGGTCCGGTGAAGGCCCCGGCGGCGTCGCGGGCGCGGAAGAAGCCGGTCGTGGAGTCGAAGATCTTCCGGTAGTTCTGGGCGCGGTCCTCGTAGCGCTTCGCGTCGGCGTCATGGCCGAGGTCGCGGGCCATCTCGCCGAGCATCGCGTCGGAGAGGGCGTACTCCAGGGTGGCGGAGGCGCCGTGGTCGAAGTCCGAGTCGCCGGGCTTGGCGTGCGGACGGTCCTTGATGTACGGGGCGAAGCCGTCCTTCAGATACTGGACGTTGGCCTCACGGCCGACGGGTGCGGAGTCGGTGGGCGGCACACCGTCGGCGTTCTTCTTCAGGGCCCGGTACGCCTCTTCCTCGTACCCCTTCAGCAGCCCCTGCTGGTAGGCGTTGGTGAGGAAGGGGGTGACCGGGTCGCCGGTCATGATGTTGGTCTCGACCGTGCCGTAGCCCCACTTGGGCAGCCAGCCGCTCTCGGCGTCGATGCGCAGGACCGAGATCGCCATGTCGCGCGATTCGCGCGGGGCGAGCAGCGAGAGGAGCTGGGCCTGGGTGCGGTAGGTGTCCCAGAGGGACCAGTTCTGGTAGTAGGTGAAGCCCTTGACGTGGTGGATCTTCTGGTCCCAGCCGGTGTAGCGGCCGTCGACGTCGCTGCCGATGTTGGGAGCGAGGAAGGACCGGTAGAGGGAGGAGTAGAAGGTGCGGCGGAGGTGGTCGCTGCCGCCCTGCGCCTTCACGCCTTCGAGCCGCTTCTCCCAGGTCTGCCGGGCGGCGCGCTCGACCCGGTCGAAGCTCCGGCCGCCCTCGGCGCGGAGGTTGAGCGCGGCGCCCCTGGCGTCGACGTAGCTCAGGGCGGTGGTGGCCTCGACGGTGCGGTCCTCGGTGGTGTCGAAGCGCAGCCAGGCGCCGTTGCGGGCGCCGGTGGCCGAGGACTCCTTGGAGCCCTCGGTGACGGTGTCGCCGTTCCAGGTGCCGGAGGTGGTGAACGGCCGGTCGAAGCGGGTGATCGTGTAGAGCGTGTACGGCTTGGTGTCCTGGCAGAAGCCGCTGCCGGTGATCGCGGTCCGTACCGTCCGGCTGTCGAGGATCTCGACCCTGGACGAGAGCGTCCGGTGCAGCGACTGGCCCGCGTTGAGCAGGACGTTGGCCTTGTCGGTGGCGGGGAAGGTGTAGCGCTGTACGCCGGTGCGCCTGCTCGCGGTGAGTTCGGCGTCGATCCCGGTCTTCAGCCCGACGCGGTAGTAGCCGGGGCTCGCCTTCTCGTCGTCGTGGCTGAACTCCGCCGCGTACTTGGCGTAGTCGGTCTGCGTGATGTCTCCGGTGGTGGGCAGGGTCGGCAGATCGCCGCCCAGGCCGCAGCCGACGCCGGAGAGATGGACGGCGGAGAATCCGCGGATGTGGTTCTCGCCGTAGTCGTAGCCGGTGTTGTGGCCGGTGTCCGGGGAGAGCTGCACCATGCCGAAGGGCACGGAGGCGCCGGGGTAGGTGTTGCCCTCGTTCTGGGTGCCGATGAACGGGTTGACCAGGTCGGTCAGTTGTCCGTCGGTACGGGGCGCGGCCTGGGCCGTGGCCCCGGTGGTGAGGACACCGCCGAGGAGCGCGACGGCGGCGAGTACGGCCGCCGGGCCGCGCAGTCGCGGCCGTGGGGTCCGAGTCCGGTGCATGGGGTACTCCTCCTTGGACAACGTTGTCAGAGCGCGATCATTCTTGGTTCCGGGGTGGTGCGCGTCAAGGGTTCGGACGAACACGCTCCGGCCCGTCCCGGGCGGGACGGGCCGGAGCACCGTGCACGGGTCAGGCGGCGGGGCAGCCCGCCACGACCGGTTTCGACGCATCGCGGACGAGTGCGTCCTGCGCCGCCCTGATCCGCTTCACATCGGGTTTGACGACCCGTCGGTCATAGGTGAGGAGCCCGTTCAACTCCCCTTCGACGTCCGAGATCTGGGTGTAGACGGCGCCGTTGCTGCCCATGCAGGCGAGCCTGCGCACCTCGTCGAGCTTGACCAGATAGTCGTCGGTGTACGTGGCCGGGTCGACCGCGATGTACGACTGCTGTACGGCCCAGGCGTGTCCCGGAACGGCCAGGCCGAGCCCCCCGTACTCGCCGCTGACCAGGGCGCGTTCGCCGTCCGGCTGGGGAAGCGCGGGGCTCGGGTAGCCGTGCGCGTCGGCGATGTCACCGTTGCCGCCGTCCACCGCACCGCAGCAGTTGAGGCCGCTCATGTTGTTGACCAGCCGGGTCGGGTCCCAGGACTTGGCCTGGTCGGCGATGCGGGCCTGGTCGTACTGGCCCCAGCCCTCGTTGAAGGTGACCCACATGACGACGGACGGATGGCTGGAGTGTTCGTCGATCATCTCCTTCATCTCTCGCTCGTACTCGGCCCGGGCGGCGGTGGACGGGTTGACCGTGTTCATCGCCGGCATGTCCTGCCAGACCAGCAGGCCCAGCTTGTCGGCCCAGTAGAACCAGCGGTCGGGCTCGACCTTGATGTGCTTGCGGACGGAGTTGAACCCCATCGCCTTGTGCATCCTCAGGTCGTACGCGAGGGCCTCGTCGGTGGGCGCGGTGTGCAGCCCGTCGGGCCAGAAGCCCTGGTCGAGGGTGGCCATCAGGAAGACCGGCTTGCCGTTGAGTACGGTGCGCGGGGTGCCGTTCACCTTCTCGACGGCGATGGACCGCATCCCGAAGTAGCTGCCCACCCGGTCCGATCCGACGCCGACCTTCAGCTTGTACAGATGCGGATCGTCCGCGGACCACAGATGCGGATTCGGCACGCGCACGTTCAGCGGCGATCCGGTGCGGCCGGCGGCCGTCCCGACCTTGCGCCCGCCGTCGTACACGGTCGCCGTGACGGGCACCCCGTCCCGCACCCCGCGCACCTCGACGGCGAGCTTCCCGCCCGGGACGTCGGGGGTGAGCTTGAGCGAGTCCGCGTGGTCGGCGGCGACCGGCTCCATCCACACCGTCTGCCAGATCCCGGATGACGGGGTGTACCAGATGCCGCTCGGGTCGAGGCGCTGCTTGCCCATCGGCGGGTTCTCGCCGTTCGCCGCGTCGGTCGGGTCGTAGACGCCGACGATCAGCTCCTGGGTGCGGCCGGGCTTCAGCGCGTCGGTGATGTCGGCACTGAACTTGTCGTAGCCGCCCTTGTGTTCGGCGACCTTCGTGCCGTTGACGTACACCTCGGACTGCCAGTCGACGGCCCCGAAGTTCAGCTGAAGCCGCTTGGCCGAAGCGACCTTCCAGTCCTTGGGGACGGTGAAGGTGCGGCGGTACCACATCCGGTCCTCGTGCCGCTGAATCCCGGAGAGCTGCGACTCGACCGGATACGGGACGAGGATCTTCTCACCGAGCTTCCTGCCGACCGGGGGCTGCTCCCCCGCCTCGGCCGCGGCGAACTCCCAGGAGCCGTTCAGGTTCTGCCAGTCGTCACGGGTGAGCTGGGGCCGCGGGTACTCGGGCAGCGCGTTGCCCGGACCCACCTCGTCGGCCCACTCGGTGCGCAGCTCGTACGTGGAGCGGTTCGGCCCGCTGGACCAGAAGGCCCCGACGGCCTTCTGGTCCTCACCCGCCAGCGCCCCCGCGCCGTCGTAGCGGATGTCGGCAAGCCCCTTGGCGTTTCCGGCCTTGTTGCCGACGACGGGTTCCTTGAGCGCGACGGTGAGGCTGCGCGGGTCGGCCGGGTCCGCCTCGACGCTGCCGAGCGGCCACTTCGCACCGCCGATGACGGCGTCGAGGTGGTTCACCAGCCCGGCGGGCAGCGGCGCGAGCTTCTGCGCGAAGTCCAGCTTGAGGGTGCGGCCGTCGGCGAGCACGGTGGCGCCGATGGCTCCGTCGTACGCGAAGCCGTCGGGGAGCCGGAAGGCCGACTGCGGCACCGGCACCTTGCTGCCGCCGGGTTCGGTCCACTTGAGATGGAGGTTGGAGCCTCCCTGGTGCTCGAAGAACTCGACCTTGAGGTCGTACGCCTGGCCTGCGGTCAACTCGACCGGCTGCGAGGTCTGTTCCTTCTCCCAGTCGTCGACCCAGTGGTCGATGACCGGCTTCCCGTCGACCCAGAGACGGAAGCCGTTGTCCCCGATCATCGAGAAGACATGGGAGCCGGTCTTCTCCGGCACGATCTTCCCGGTCCACCGGACGCTGACGTCGTCGTTCTGCCCGGTGGCCGAACTCAGCCGGGACTCAAGCGTCGGGAAGTCGATGTCCGGGTCGAATCCGGTGGCCTTGAGCTGCCCGAAGTCAAAGGCACCGGGTGCGGACTGGGTGTAGTACTCGCCCTTCAGGCCATGCACTTCGACGGCACTCCCGGGGTCCGGGGCGGCCGAAGCGGTGGGCACGGCGTACAGGCCCGCTGTGCCGAGAACGGCAGCGAGCAGTAGAACCAGTTTCTTTCTGATGCGCACGGATCCTCCTTGCTGAGGAAGGGTGGCGGCTCGTTGCAACAGGATGTACAACGTTGGAAGGAATGGCCGTTGGCATGACAGCACGACACCCGATCCGCTGTCCAGGTGCATGACAAAGCAAGGCGAGAGCCGCCCCGACCACCGACAACCACAGACGCAACACCCACCCGACCGGCCGCCGCGCCGGTCACAGGCCTGCTCCGGAGACCGGGGAAGCGGCCGGTCAGGGCCGCCGGGAACCCGCCACTCACCGTGACTCCTCGCAGTCACCTCTCGGGAGCTCTCCGGAGTTCACCGAAGGGAGGACTACCGTCGGGAGGAGGACATCGGGACCACTTCCGTACTACCAAGGCAGTACGCGGGATTGCCGCCTCAAGGACGACGACGCGGCCGCTTTGAAGGGACATCGTGGTGTACATGAGTTCCCTCGCGCTGTCCGTGCTCCTGTCACTGGTCTCCGCGGTCGCCTACGCGGCCGGGGCGATCGTCCAGGAGCGCGTGGCCACGGCTGGAGACGGCCGCTCGCTCGCTCCCCTGCGCAACCGTGTCTGGTGGGGCGCCGTGGCGCTCAACGGCGTGGGCGCGGTCCTGCATGTCGCGGCCCTGGCCTACGGCCCGCTCAGTCTCGTCCAGCCGCTCGGTGCGCTGACCATCGTCTTCGCCCTGCCGATGGCGGCGCTCTTCGTACGCCGCCGGGCAGGGGCCGGCCCGGATCAGCTGACGCTCGCCGGTGTGACGATCGGTGGCGTCGCGGTGCTCCTCCTGATCTCCAAGGGCTTGCACCGGCCGGTGGTACGGAGCGTGATCCTGGCCGGGGCCGCGGGCATCGCCTTCGGTATCGCCTCGGTGTTCACGAAGACGGTGGCTGTGCAGTGGACCTCCGGCGCGGCGGAGGCCGGAATGCCTGCGCTGCTGGCGATCGCCGGTTTCGCGACTGCCGGGCTGCTGCTCTCCCAGGCCGCGTACCGGGGCGCCGGGCTGACCGCGCCACTGGCCACGGTGACGGTGGTGAATCCGGTGATAGCCGCGGCGGTCGGCATCACCATGTTCGATGAGCAGTTCCGGTACGGCACGGCGGGCACCATGCTCGCGCTGGCCTCCGGCGTGGTCGCCGCGGGCGGGCTGATCCTTCTCACGACGGAGCGGCTCGGCGCGGAGCAGCGGGCCGGGCAGCCGGCCGGGAGTGAGCGCCCCGCCGTTCCGGGGGACGGGACGCAGGGCCCGGAAGCGGAACCCGGCGTCGGAGGTGCCGCGGAACCGGCCCCAGATCCGGTGCTGCCGGCCGGGACGCGGACGGTCGTCGTCCGGCCCGAGCTCGTACCGACGACGCCCGCCGGGGCCGTCGAAGCCATTGCGGAAACGTTCTCGCAGGCCCGGCCGATGCCTGTGACGCTGCCGCAGGAGCGTCGGCTCGGGCAGATGGAGTTCGGGCCCGGGCGGTCGTCCCGCACCGACACCGCACCACGGCGGGGCGGCGTTGCCGCGGGGCCCGTCGCACCGGCGGATGCGGCCGGGCCCCGGGGGACCGTTCAGACGCTGACGCCGCCCGCCCTGAGGTAGGCCAGGGGGTCGATGTCGGATCCGTACCCGGGGCCGGTACGGATCTCGAAGTGCAGGTGCGGACCGGTGACGTTCCCGGTGGAACCCGACCGCGCGATCCGCTGACCCGCGGCGACGTGCCGGCCCTCGCGCACATGAACCGCGGACAGATGCGCGTACTGGCTGTACTTGCCGTCGCTGTGCCGGATGACGATCTGGTATCCGTACGCCCCCGCCCAGCCCGCCGAGACGACCGTGCCGGAATCGACGGCCTTCACCGACGTGCCCGTCGGGACTGGGAAATCGACACCGGTGTGATAGCCGCTTGCCCAGGCACCAGCCTGGTGGTACGGGGTGCCGATGCGCGCCGCGACCGGTGCCACGAGGCCGCCGGAGTGCCTCTCCACCCGCTCCGGCTTGTGGCTCCCGGCCTTCTCGACCTGCTTCGGGTGCTGTTTGTGCTGCTGCTTGGGCTGATGTTTCGGCTCTGCCTTGCGGTGCGGGGCGGCCTGCGCACCCGGCCTCGCCTTCGGCTTCGCTGCCGCCGTCGAGCCCGTCCTGGAGTCCGTCTTGGGCGCCCGGGCCACGTCGAGGCTCAGACGCTGCCCGGGAAGGATGAGATCCGGGTCGTCCCCCACGATCTCGCGGTTGGCCGCGTACAGGTTCTGCCAGCCGCCCCGGACACGCTCGGTCGCCGCGATCGCGGAGAGCGAGTCGCCACGGGCCACGGTGTACGCATCGCGCTTGCCGGGCACGGTGGTCGGCGTGGCGGGCGCGGACGTCCGCTTCGTCTTCGCCTCCGGCTTCCCCGCGGCGGCCTTCCCGGGCGCCTTCGCCCGGCTGGTCCCCTGCGACTGCGGCTCGATGCCGGGGGCGTCCCCGCCCCGGGTCAGCCCCGCCCGTGTCGAGCAGTGCGGCCAGGCGCCGGGCCCCTGCCCTTCGAGCACCTTCTCGGCAATGGCTATCTGCTGGTCCTTGGTGGCCAGATCGGCGCGCGGGGCGTAAACCGTACCGCCGTACGCCGCCCACGTCGACCGGGTGAACTGCAGACCGCCGAAGTAGCCGTTACCGCTGTTGATGTGCCAGTTGCCGGTGGACTCGCAGGCGGCTACCTTCTCCCAGACATCCGTCGACGCGGCGCCTGCCGAGGCGGTGGCGATGAGCGGGAGCGCGATGCCCGCGCCTCCGGCGGTGACCGTGAGCGAGGCACGGTTGAGCCGGCTGGGCTGATATCTGCGGTGCCGTCCGTTCGCGGCCATGACTTGGCTCCCCCACTGGCAGTAGGACACGTCGCAAGCGCCCAACTTATGGGCAGGCAAAGGCCGATGACAAGAGAGCCGCAACAGCCCACCCAACACGGGCGGATCGGCCGACACCGCCTCGCACATCATTCGTCGGTCACCCACAGGGTGAAAACGGACCAGCAGTGGTGACTGCGCCCCACGCGCGGACGGGGCACCCCCGCCTAGCTTGATGGCATGCCGATGCAACCCTGGTTCTCCGATGCCAAGCTGGGCATCTTCATCCACTACGGGATCTACGCCGTCGACGGCGTGCCCGAGTCCTGGTCCTTCTACTCCGGAAAGGTCCCGCACGAGCAGTACATGAGGCAGCTCGACGGCTTCACCGCCTCCAAGTACGACCCGAAGGCCTGGGCCGAGCTGTTCGCCCGCGTGGGCGCCAGGTACGCGGTGCTGACCGCCCGCCACCACGACGGCGTCGCCCTCTGGGACACAGCACACGGCGACCTGAACGTCGTACGGCACACGCCCGCCGGCCGCGACCTCCTCTCCGGGTACGCGGAAGCGCTGCGTGAGCACGGCCTCAAGGTCGGCCTGTACTACTCGCACTCGGACTGGAACCACCCCGACTACGCGAGCACGGTGCACACCGACCCGCCGAACGAAGAGGTCGTCGGCAACCGTTACGCCTCGGCCGCGCCCGGAAAGGAGGACCCCGAGGCCTGGGCCCGCTTCCTCGCGTACCGCAATGCCCAGGTCGGCGAGCTCGTCGAGCGCTTTTGTCCGGATCTCCTGTGGTTCGACGGCGAGTGGGAGCGCAGCGAGCAGCAGTGGAAGATGCGGGAGCTGTCCGAGGAGATCCTGGCGGGCAACCCGGACACCGTCCTCAACGCACGGATGCTGAGTTACGGCGACTACGCCACGCCCGAGCAGGGCGTGCCGCTGCGGGCCCCCGACGGGCCGTGGGAGCTGTGTCTGACGGTCAACGACTCCTGGGGCTACCAGCACCACGACAACAACCACAAGTCGGTGCGCCAGTTGGTGCGCTACTTCACCGAGACCATCGGCACGGGCGGCAATCTGCTCCTCGACGTCGGCCCGATGGAGGACGGCACGATCCCGGCCGAGCAGGTCGAGCGCCTCGAAGGACTCGGCCGCTGGATCGACAGGCACCGCGGCGCCGTGTACGGCACGGTGGCGGGGCTCCCCGCGGGGCACCACTACGGTCCGAGCACCCTGTCCGCGGACCGCCGCACCCTCTATCTGATCTGCTTCGACACGCCGCGCGAGAGCATCGCACTCCGCGGTCTGCGGACCCCGGTCAAGCGCGTGAGCGTGGTCGGCCCCGGCACCGGGCTCGGCCACCGGATCATCGGCGGCCTGGGTGAGGTGCCCGGAGTCCTGTGGATCGACGCCCCGACGGACGCGGATGTGGACGAGTACGCCACCGTGCTGGCCGTGGAGCTCGACGGTGAGCTCGACCTGTACCGCGGCACCGGCCGCGACTGAGGTCAGCCTCCGGCGCGGACCGCGCGCGGTGACGCGCCCAGTTCGCGCCGGCACGCCTTGTTGAAGGCCTGCAGATCGCCGATGCCGACCGAGGCCGCGATGGCGGGGATCGACAGCGTCGACTCGCGCAGCAGGTGCCGGGCCTGCTCCATCCTGCGCCGCCGGATGTACGCGACGACGGTGGCGCCGGTCTCCGCCCGGAACAACCGGATGAGGTGGTTGTGCGAAACCCCGGCGGCCTCGGCGACTTCGGGCACGGAGAGCGGCCCCGCCAGGTTGGCCTCGACATGGGCGACGGCCGCGGCGACCGGGCTGTGCGCCCGCTCGGCATCCCCCTCGCGGGTCGCCGCGAGTGCGGCGACCCGCCACAGAGCGGCCCACACCTCGGCGGAGGCCCGGGCGTGGCTGCGCGGCGCCACCGCGACGGCCTGTTGCAACAGGCCGGACAGCATCGGCGCCTGCGCACCGGCGCTCTGCATCACGGGTACGGTCAACCGATCGCCGGTCCGCGGAAGTTCCAGGTGCGCGTAGAGATGTTCGGACCGCCCTCGGTAGCGGTAGCGCACCAACGCCCCGGGCGGCGTCAGGCTCACGTACCCCGGCCGGATCTCGTGCGCCTCGCCGTCGACGGTCAGTTCGCCCGCGTACCGGTACAGATGCAGTTGCCACAGATCCGGCAGCCGGAACACATCACGCAGGCTCTCCGTTCCGTGCACACCGACGCCGACGCTCGCGACACGGGGCGGCTCGTCCAGGCACACCTGGACGAGCGACCCGGTCATCACAGCTGTGCGCATGATGAAAAACTACCAGCAGGGCTTCGCCTCGATCCGGTTGCTCCGGGCTGCGGTCATTGGACGATCACCGCCCAGCGGGTGTCGCTGAGGCCGGTGCGGATGTGCAGCAGCGCCGTACCGGCCGTCTGCGTCGATGCGATCGCCATGGGCAGGGACGTGGACCAGCTCGCGCCCGGTGCGAGCGAGGGCACGTTCCAGTACTGCCAGCTGCCGGAGAAACCCGCAGTGCCGGCGAAGCTCTGCATCTGGGTGGCGGCGGTGGTGGAGCCGGAGGTGTTGGTGAGGGTGACCGGCACGGTGGTGGTGGTCCCGCGGGTCACTGTGCAGTTGCCGCTCGGTGGTGCGGCCGTGGCCTTCAACGGACCGCTGCTGCTGGTGCCGGTAATGACCCCCATCTCGTACGAATGCTGTGAGATCCATGCGCAGGCATTGGCGTTCTCGACGCTGGGCTCCCAGATGACAACGCCGTCCGCCACTGCCTTCACCTTGGCGAACATGTGCGCCCAGGTGCTGCCGGGCACATAGCTCTCCGACTGGAAGGACGTCGGGTTGACGTACGGGTAGATCGGGTGGCTCGGCGCCATGGCCCGGTCGCGGGCGACGGACTGGTCGAGATTGCTGTCCCAGCTGGTCAGCGCCTGGCCGTCGTAGAAGTACGCCCTGGGTGCGAAGCAGTTGAGCAGGCTGTCCGTGTGCAACTGCTTGATCAGGTTCTGGTTCTGGGTCAGCCAGTCGTAGCCGTAGTGGCAGACCGGCGCCTGTGGGGCGGCGGTGTGGGTCCAGGTCAGCAGCTGACGCCAGAGGTTGTACGCGTTGGTCGCCGCCTGGCCCGTCGGTACCTGGGTGAGCTCGATCGACTCGAAGTCGAGCACGACCGGAGCGGTGGCCGCACCACCGAACTGGCTCGCGCCCATGTACTCCTTGACCTTGGCCTCGTACGTGGCCTCGGACGGGAGCGCCCCGCCGTTCGAATAGCAGCCCGCCGTGTCGCAGGTGAAGGCGAAGACGTCGTACACGACTGTGGAGCGGGTCGAGCCGTACTGCTCCAGGGCCGGCCGGTTCGCGCCGCGTTCGTTGACGAAGACGGGGAAGCTCGCCGCGGCGGCCGCCGGCGTGCTGATGGCGGGCACCGCGGCCACCAGCAGGGCGGCCGCGAGGACCGTGGCCCTGCGGATGAGCGTGGGTATGCGGACGAGACGCCGGATTGACCGGAAGTTGAGGATCTGCAACTTTCCTCCTCGTGTTGGGGTGGGGGGACACCGGCCCGCCGCCGACGACGGACCGGTGGATCGTGGGGGATCGAATCCCGGTCCTGATTCCGCGGGAGCCGCCGATCGTCAGGTATCGGTGACTCCCGCGGAGCTTCGTCAGCCCCCGGCCGGGCTGAAGCCCTTGAGAGCGCCGAGGTCGTAGGTGGTGTCACCGATCGTCAGTGCGTCGCCGACCGTGGTGGCCGTGGGTGGGGTGCCCTTGCCCACGGCCAGAACGATCTTGAAGTCGGCGCCGGTGCCGCTGCGGGTGACCTTGAACGCTCCCTTGTCGGTGGAGAGTTCGGCTCCGTCGGGAGCCAGGACCCAGCCCTTGAGGTACCCCTCCCCCTTCTTGAAGAGGAAGGTCTTCACGCCCGACTCGCTCGCACCGAAGGTGATCGCCGTGCCGGCCTCGGGGGACAGTTGCCAGTCGTAGCGGTGCGAGGCGGAGTCCGCGAACACGTCGTGGACGGCGATGACGGAGTCCGCTCCGCCGACCGGGCGCAGGTCGACCGCCAGGTCGCGGTGGGCCTTGGCCAGCTCGTAGTTGAGGTGGCCGTCGAGCGAGACGAAGCCGCCGCCCTGGCCTGCGTATGCCCGGGACTCCAGGGTCTCGCCCTTGCCCGCGATGCTGTCCGTGCTGCGCTTCTCGGGGAAGCCGTCGATCAGCGGCTTGGAGAACAGCTCGCGCTTGGCGTAGTCCTTGGCGGGCTGCCTGGCCCAGGTCACGTCCTGGCCGACCAGCGACAGGGCGAAGGTGTCGAATCCGCCCCAGCCGATGTGGTTGTCGTTGCGGTTCTGGGCGCCGACCAGCACGTCGTCCCTGTCCTGGTAGCGGCTGCGGAAGAGGTACGAGCCGCCGTGGTCGTCGAGCAGCGCCTGACGAACGGCCGCCGGGCCCTCGTCGGGGTCCTGCGGGGTCACCCCGTACGGGTAGTCCAGCAGGCCGTAGGCACCGCCCCCGCCGCCGACCGTCTTCTCGTACTGCCACAGCCACGCCGCCCGTTGATCCGCGGGTACCTGGGTGAAGATCAGGCCCGCGATGGGCACGGCACCGGTGGCGGAGGCGACACCCCACTGCAGCCGGGCGCCGTCGGGCTGCGCCGAGGCGCTGTGCATCACCAGACCGGCAAATGCGGGCCGCTGCCACTTCGCCCTGAGCACCCCGATCCCGGCGTCGATGGAGCCGACGACACCGGGCGCTCCGACGCCGAGTCCGTACCCGAAGTAGTCCAGGCCCTCCTGGTCCCAGCCCGCGTCGGAATAGGCGGTGTCCAGGTGCCTGCCGAGCGCGTCGATCAACTGCGCAATGCGGTACTCCTGCAGATCGAACGGGCCGTCGCCGCGCACCGCGAGTCGCAGGGACAGCTCGGCGCCGCGCACCACCGCGGTCCAGTTGCTCTGCTTGGTCGGCAGGTCGAAGTTCGGGTGGTACGAAACCTCCAGATAGGCGGCGACGCGTTGCAGCACCCTCTGTGCCTCGGCGCGCTGGCCGGGTGTCCAGCCCTGGTAGGCCCAGTCGTATGCGGCGGCCAGGGGCGCGGCGGCGTTGGCGGTCTCCAGAGCGGCGGCTCCGGCGGCCGAGGTGCCGTTGACGTACGGCATGGTCCGGCCGGACTCGATGAGCGCGTCGTACGCGGTCTGCGCGTAGGCCGGGTCCTGGCTGACCTGGTAGAGGACCGCGGCGTCCTGGGCCCAGGACGCCTGCGCCTCGCCCGGGCGGTAGTTGTAGGCCGGCAGGCCCTTGGCGACCCGGTTCACGATGCTGTCGTACGTCGACTTGGGGGTGCCGTCCTGCTGGATCGCGGCGCGGATCGCGGCGAGCCTGTCGTCGCTGACCCCCATCCGCGGGTGCTGCAGGCTCGCGGCGCTCGCGGTGGCGAGGACCTTGCCGCCCCGTCCGACGACCGCGAACCCGGTGGCGCCGCGTCGGTCCCTGTCCGGCAGCGTGGTGCCGCCGGTGGTGGTGTTGCCGCTGTACGTACCGACCTTGCGGGCCTTGTGGAGCTTGCCCTCGGCGACTTCGGGGCCGCCCGCGTACAGCGTCACCGGGCCCTTGGTTCCGGCCTTGAGCCGCCACGCGAGGCGGACCGCCCGGCCGTGCTCGGTCGCCGTCAGCACATCGGTCTGCTGCTCGTCCAGGAAGGCCGGGGGCGTGGTGATGGTCTCGGGACCGGTGGTGGCCAGCTTCGTGCCGTCCGCGGCGAGGGCGACGGCCTTGTAGGTGTAGCGCCGGCCGGGCCGGGCCGAACCGTCCTCCGCGGTCCACGCGCCGGGGACCTCGCGGATCAGTGTCCTCTCGCTCGGAATGAAGTCCGCGCGGGTCGAGCGGTGCACCTCGTACGAGGCCGGGGTGCCGTCGGTCGCGGCGAAGTGCCAGGTGAGCTGCACGGCGCCGGTGGGCTGCACGTTGGCGCCCACGGCGTTGCCCGCGATGCGCTCGACCTCGACGTTGTCGATGAGCATGCGGCCGGTGGTCTGTTCGAGGGCGAGGAGCAGATTGACGGCCTTGGTGCCGGGCCGGGCGAGGACCACGGCGTTGGCCCTGCGCCAGCCCGTGTCGCCGGTGATCCGGCCGATGACGGCGTCGTGGCCGAAGTTGCGGGCCCACAGGTCGCCGCCGTAGCCGGAGAGGCCGGCGGCGCGTTCGTCGAAGGTGATCCGGTACGCCTGGAGGGTGGTGCTGTCGGCGATGGGGATGTCCTGGCCGACCGCGGCCTTGTCACCCGGGTCGCCGAGGTCGAGGGCAAGGGCCCGGCTGCCGTCGGGGCCCGCGCCGTCCACGATGGTGGCGCGGCCACTGGCCCGGTTCTCGCTCTGCGGCCAGCCGACGATGCTGCCGTCGGCGGCGACCTGCTCGAAGTCGCCGTTGGTGACGAGTCCGGCGGCGTACGAGGGTGCGGGCACGGCCACGGCGAGGGTGCCGGCGAGGGCCGCGCCGACGATGGAGATGCGGGTCAGGCGTGGCGAGGCAGATCTGGGCATGGATCCTCCGGTGCGGAATTTCCTCGGGGGGTGTGGGGACTGTGCGCTACTGCCAGACGCGGATGTAGTCGACGTACATGTTGGAGCGGTAGTCCAGGGGCGCGTCGTAGATGCTGCCGTCCGCCCATTCGGCGGCCTCGTGGGAGATGACCGGGAACATGGGCACCTGGCTGATGAGGGCAGGATCGTTGATCGTGTGGACCACGCCGCCGTCGTAGCGGTAGATGATCTGAGCCGGTTTCCACTCGATGGCGTAGGTGTGGTAACCGCTGTGCAGGCCAGGTGCGCTGACATTGACGGAGGACGCCTTGTGGTCGGCGCCGTAGCCGTCGTAGTGGATGGTGTTGCCGTACGCGTCGGCCTTCTGGGTGCTCTCGATGACGTCGTACTCGCCGCCGTCACGCGCCGTGCCGTCCACGCCGCCCGTGCCGCCGGTCGGCATCAGCCACAGCGCGCCGAAGTGGTCGTCGGTGGGCGGCATTTGAGCCCGCCATTCCACGGTTCCGTAGGTGAAGTCGAATTTTCCGCGGCCCTCGATCTCACCCGTGGCGTACTGGTCCTCGCCCGGCCGGGAGAGCGAGATCCACAGATTGCCGCCGTTGACCGAGTCCGGGTTGGGGTTGACCCTGACGTTGGACGGCTTCCAGTACGCGTCGAAGTACGTGCCGGTTCGGCGCAGGGCATCGACGGAGCTCCACTTCGAGGAGTCGAGCGAGGTTCCCGTGAACTCGTCGCTGAAGACGAGCGTGCCGTGCGAGCTGCCGCCATTGGGCCGTACACCCGCCGGGGTGCTGGGGTCGACGAGGGCGGTGGAGGAAGTCCCGGCCGCGTCCGCGGCCGGGGCGCACAGCAGTGCGGCAGTCAGCAGTCCTGCGACGGCAAGCGCCGTCGGGGCGTGGAGGATGCGGGGGGAGGCAGATCCTGTGGTGTTCACTCAGACTCCTTTGTGTGAGTGATGCGGGCGGCTATGCCTCGGCCGAGGCATACGCCTTGGAGAATTCGTCGGCGGCCCGGTCGCCGCCCCTGGCCTTCCAGTCCTTCGCCATGGAGTCCAGGTACGAGAGGGGCTTGCGGCCCATGACGACCGCCTTGATGGCGTCCTCCTTAAGAAGCAGCAGCTCGTTGTACTTGGCGAGCCAGGTCCTGGACAGCAGCCCCACCGACGGGTCGGCGATGCCGATCTCGGCGATCTCGGCCTGGAAGGCGTGACGGCGTCCGACGGCATCGGCGCCGCCGGTGACACCCGCGGGCATGAAGAGCACCTGCTGGCCGGTCGCGATGAAGGCGATGCCCAGGGTGTCCTTGTTGTCGCCGTCGAGGGCGAGCTGGGTCTGGACCGGGCTGCCGTCGTCCCCGCGGGTGAAGTGGGTGCCTTCGGCGCCGTAGTTGACGAGCTCCCACTCCTTGGTGCCGAACGGTGCGGCCAGGAAGTCCATCACCCGCAGCAGCAGCCTGATGCGCGCCTTCGGGGCCTTCTTCAGCACGGTGAAGTAGTCGGCGCCCGGCGAGAACCAGTGTCCGGGCCGCGCCCCGTTCGACGGCTTGAAGGGGCGGACCGTGTCGAGTGTGAATCCGTCCTTCACAGCGATCTCGAAGCCTGTGAAGGAGACATTGGACTGCGACACGCTCGCGGTGACGCCGGTCTGGAAGTCGGTGCTCAGCGTGGCGTCGTGGGACAGCGGGTCCGCCCGGAACGCGCCCGCCTTCTGCCACTTGGCCAGCTGCTCGATACCGGCCTTGAATTCATCGGACTCCACGGCGCCGGTGAACTGGCCGTCCTTCACCGACCACCAGTTGGGTGCCCCGAACGCGGGTGCCACGGTGTTGTATCCGAACGCGCCCGTGCCGGCCGCGCCCATCGCCCACTTCTGCCTGCCGGAGATCTGCGCCAGGCCCTCGGTGAAATCGTCGACCGCGATCCCGGCCGTCTCCGGCACCCAGATCCCGGCCTGCTTGAACCGCTCCACATTGGCGTAGAGGGAGTGGCCGATGCGTGAGCGCTCGACCGGGAAGCGGTAGAGCCTGCCGCCGATGTGCCCTGCGGCCTTCCACGCATAGGTGGGGATGGCGGCCAGGTTCGGGTATTCCCTGACGGCGTCACCCGACAGGAATTCGGTCAGGTCCTGGCACTTGGCCGCGATCAGCTCGGTGGGGTCGGGCAGATTCTGCGCGACGGCGATGATGTCCGGCAGTTCACCGCCTGCGACCAGGGTCGCGAACTTCTGCTGGCTCTCCATGGCCGGCACCACGACGAGGTCGAGGTCGACGCCGAGCTGCTTGTTCAGCGCCTGCCAAAGCCGGTGCTTCTCCTTGGCCTTCGGCGGCGCGCCCCAGGTGATCGTCCATACCGTCACCCTGGAGCCGTCGCCCGGCTTCTCGGCGACCGACTGCTTCAGCTCGCTCGGATACGCGGTGTACCCGGGCTGTACGCCCTTCTCGCTCGGGGCAAGGTCCGGCTCCGGTGCGTCCGGGTGCGGGACGTAGTCCGGCCACGGTGCCAGCTTCTTCCCCTCGTTGCTCAGGGCCCCGCCGTCCGCCGAGGCGGAGCAGGCGGACAGTGATGCGCCGGTGGCGGCCAGCGCCGTGCCGATGCCTATCGTGCGCAGGACAGTTCTGCGGGAGATGCCGGAAGACATGACGAACCGATCCTTCATGAGGAGCCCCGGACAGGGGCGGGGTGGGCCGATGGCTGAGGAAGCGCGGGAGTCGGTCAGCTCTTGACGGCGCCGGTGAGGACGCCCTTGGTGAAGTAGCGCTGGATGAAGGGGTACACGCAGAGGATGGGCACGGTGGCGAGCACCACGACGGCCATGTTCACGGTCTGCGGGGCGAACTGGATCTGCTCGCCGACGCCGCCCTGGACCTGGATGAGGCTGTTCTGGCTCTGCACGACATAGGTGCGCATCCAGGTCTGCAGAGGCCACATCGTCGACTGGTCGGTGTACAGGATCGCCCGGAAGAAGTCGTTCCAGTAGCCCACCGCGTAGAACAGCCCGACCACCGCGACGACCGCTTTGGAGAGCGGAAGGACGATCGTCAGCAGGATCCGCAGCTCACCGGCGCCGTCGATCCTGGCCGACTCGAAGAGTTCGGCCGGGATGCCCTGGAAGAAGCCGCGCATCACCACGAGGTTGAACGCGCTGATCAGGACGGGGAGGAACAGTGCCCAGTAGGTGTTGCGCAGATGCAGGCCGTTGACCACGAGGAAGCTGGGGATCATTCCGGCCGGGAAGAGAAAGGTGAACAGGATCATCAGCATCACCGGCTTGCCGCCGACGACACCGGGGCGGGCCAGGGCGTACGCCAGCATCACGGTGCACGCCAGGCTGAACGCCGTACCGACCAGGGTGATCAGGCCCGAGACCGCGAGCGCCCGCAGGATCTGTCCGCCGGAGAAGACCAGTTCGTACGCCCTGAGGGTCCATTCGTCCGGCCAGAGCGCGTAGCCGCCGTTGGCGATCACCTGCTGGTCGGGGGCGAAGCTGGTCGCGACCACGACCCAGAACGGGACCAGCACCACCAGGACGGTAACGATCAGGGCCAGTCCCCTGGCCCCCCGGGTGACCGGCTTCGGTCTCTCCATCCAGGCCGGGCGCTCCGTGGCAGCAGCACTCATCAGCGGTACACCCCCTGCTCACCCATGCGGTGGGCGATCTTGTTCGCGGCGAGGACGAGACATGCACCGATCACGCCCTTGAACAGTGCGGCGGCAGCGGCCACCCCCCAGTTCTGGTCGCGGATGCCGTGGTAGAAGACGTAGGTGTCGATGACCTCGGAGACATCGGGCCCGAAGGCGTCACGCTGCAGCAGGATCTGCTCGAAGCCGACCGAGAGGATGTCGCCGAGCCGGAGGATCAGCAGCAGAAAGATCACCGCGCGCAGCCCGGGGAGCGTCACGTGCCAGAACCTTCGCCACGGACCCGCCCCGTCCAGGGCCGCCGCCTCGTACAGGCCCTCGTCGACCTGGGCCAGCGCGGCGAGGAAGATGATGGTGCCCCAGCCGCACTCCTTCCAGATCAGCTCCAGCACCATCAGGGGCTTGAACAGGTCCGGATTGCCGATGACGTCGACCAGGTGACCGTCGGATCCGCCCAGCGCGCCGTTGAGCACGCCGTCCGCCCCCAGCACCTGCTGGAAGAGAGCGACCACGATCACCCATGAGATGAAGTGCGGCAGATACACCACGCTCTGTACGAACCTGCGCACCCGCCCCTGGACCAGGCTGTGCAGAAGCAGTGCCAGCGCCAGCGGGACGGGGAAGTAGAAGACGAGTTGCGCCAGCGAGATGACCACGGTGTTCGACGCCGCGTGCCAGAACGCCGGCTCCCCGAACAGGGCCTGGAAGTTGGCGAAGCCGACCCACGGGCTGTCCTTCACTCCGAGGAACGGCATGTAGTCCTTGAACGCGATGACGTTCCCGAACAGAGCCAGATACTGGAAGACCAGGAAGAAGAGAACGCCCGGTGCCATCAGCAGCAGGAGTGCGCGGTCCCTGCGTATCCGAGTCCACAGACCGGCTGTGGGCGGACTGCTCGTTGCGGGCCGGCCGAGGGCTGTCCGTATTCGCCGGCGCGCCTCCGGTTCCTTGACCGCCACCGACATGCTGCTCCCCTCTCCATGCGTCCGGCGTACTCCGCGTGCCCGGCCCGGCGCACACGTCGGCCCAGGGGGCATGGCGCGTGAGGGGTACGGGAGCACAGGAGCCGCTCGCCGCGCGCTCCGGATGTCGTCCACGTTGCGGCGACGTTCCGAATACTGGCGAGCGTTCCGATCGCAGTCAAGAGGCGAGGATCGAAGTTTCGATCCTTCGATCATTTCGATCGAATTAACTAACGCTTCAGCTCGACTCCACAGGACTGCCGCACACGGAGCTCGGGCAGCAGGGCCAGGTGCCGTCTCGCATCGGTCCGCCTCCCCTGCCGACGCTCCCGTACGCGCCGGAGAAGCAGTTGCACGGCCTCCCGGCCGACCTCGTACTTCGGCGGTGCGACCGCCGTCAGCGGGAGGTCGGAGAGGGCCGCCACATCGTCGTCGTACGCGACGAGGGCCAGGTCCTGCGGTACCTGGAGCTGCGGTTCGAGGCCGCGCAGGATCTGCAGCAGGAGGATGGCATCCGTGTCGCTGAGCACGACCGCCGCACTCACCTTCCCCGCGTCGACGGCCCCGACCAGCCTCTTCGCCGCCCGCTCCAGGCGGTCCCTGTCGAGCGCACCCGCGTACAGCTCGATCGGTTCGATCGGGGGCCGGGCGATCCCGGCGGACCGCAGCGCCGCCTCGTACCCGGCCCGCACCTGCACACCCGTCGCGCTGGTCCCGGCCAGCAGCGCGATGTCGCGGTGCCCGAGCGAGACGAGATGACGCACCGCGAGCCCGACTCCGGCGTAGTGGTCCGAGCAGACGGAGTCGAACTCGGCGGCCTGCGTACCGGCGGCCGCGCGGCGTTCGAGCATGACGGTCGGGACGCCGAAGTCGAGGTCGGGGGCGTCCTCCTCGGAGCCGTCCCGCATCCACCCGGGAGTCAGCAGCAGCCCGTCCACACCCGAGTCCAGGAGCCTGCGCGCCTGTTCCTCGTCCTGGCCAGGAACATAGCCCGAGAAGCCGAGCACGAGCCTGCCGCCGGCCGACTGGACCTCCTCCCGCACACCTCGGACGATCTCCCCGAAGTAGTACTGAGACTGCGGAACCACCAGGCCGAGGGTGACACCCGCGCCGGCGGCCAGGCCCTGCGGCCCCGCTTCCGGAATCGGCTGCGGCCCCGGCACGGACGCGGCGGCCGACGCACCGGGCCATGAGACCGCACCCCGCGTCCGGTCCAGCCGCCCGGCGGCGGCGAGAGCCTCCACATCGCGGCGCAGGGTGACCGTGGACATGCCCAGATGGTGTGCGAGGTCGGTGACCCTCAGGCTGCCGTGGAGACGGACCAGTTCAAGGATCCGCTCATGGCGTTCGTCGACCGTGTACCGCACACCGGGCTCCTGCGCTGGTAGAGACGTCATTCGTACCGCTCAGACTACTCCGGCGATCATGAAGATCGGGTTGAGCTATTTTCGCTTCTTCGATCATTCGATCTTGACGATCGAAATAGTGATCCCTAGGGTCGTCGCATGACCGCCCCGACCACGGACTCCGACGAGTCGTCCTTCCCGGGTCCGCAGCCGCTCCGACGCCCGCGCACCCTGCTGGCGATGGACCCCTCCGTGACCGCAACGCTTCTCAGTCCACGCACGCTCCACAGGCTCGCGCAGACGGCGGAGGTGGACCGGGAACTCATCGTCGACGACTTCTCCCGGGCCGACGCGCTCGCGGCCCTGCGCGACACCGAGGTGCTTTTGACCTTCTGGGGCTGCCCTCCCGTCGACGACTACGTTCTGACCGCGGCGCCCCGGCTGCGGGCCGTCGTCCATGCGGCCGGCTCGGTCAAGTCACATGTCACCGAGGCGTGCTGGGAGCGCGGAATACTCGTCTCCTCGGCGGCGGCGGCCAATGCGTTGCCCGTCGCCGAGTTCACCGTGGCCACGGTGTTGCTCTCCAACAAGCGCCTGCTGGAGGTGCGCGAGGCCTACCGCCGGATCCGTGGGGAACACGACTGGCGCGAGGCCTTCCCCGACGTCGGGAACTACCGCAGGACCGTCGGCATCGTCGGCGCCTCGCGCATCGGCCGTCGGGTGCTCGAACTCCTGCGCCCGTACGACCTTAAGGTCATCGTCCATGATCCCTATCTGGGCGTGGCCGATGCCGACGCGCTCGGCATCCGCACCGTCGGGCTCGACGAGCTCTGCGCGAGCTCCGATGTGATCAGCGTGCACGCCCCCGATCTGCCGGAGACCCGCCGCATGATCGACCGCCGCCGGCTCGGCCTCATGCGGGACGGAGCGACGCTCATCAACACCGCGCGCGGCTCGCTCGTCGAACATGACGCGCTCACGGAGGAGTTGGTGTCCGGTCGGCTGAACGCCGTGCTCGATGTCACCGAGCCCGAGGTGCCGCCCGCATCATCTCCTCTTTACGAACTCCCCAATGTGCTGCTCACCCCGCACTTCGCCGGCTCCTTCGGCAACGAGGTGCAGCGGATGGCCGACTCGGCGGTCGACGAGATCGCCCGGTACGCGGCCGGGCTGCCGTTCGCCCACCCCGTGCACCGCGACGAGCTGGAGCGTACGGCGTGACGATGCAGCCCTGGTTCCCCGAGGCCAAACTCGGGATCTTCGTCCACTGGGGGATCTACGCGGTCAAGGGGGTCGCGGAGTCCTGGTCGTTCTTCGGCGGAGACATCTCCCACCAGGAGTACATGGAGCAGTTGGGAGGCTTCACGGCATCGCGCTACGACCCGGACGACTGGGCGAAGCTCTTCGCCGGGGCCGGTGCCAGGTACGCCGTGCTGACCGCCAAGCACCACGACGGCGTCGCGCTCTGGGACACCCGGCAGACGGACCTGTCCGTCGTCCGGCGCAGTCCGGCAGCCCGTGATCTGGTCGGCCCGTTCGCCGAAGCGCTGAGCCGTCAGAACCTGCGTGTCGGCCTCTACTTCTCGCACAACGACTGGAGCCATCCCGACTACCCCAGCGTCCGGCCCGCGCAGCCGCACAGGCCCTGGGTCGACAACCGCCGCGCGATGCCGGCGCCCGGCCAGGAGGACCCGGAGCGCTGGGAACGCTACCTGGAGACCGTGCACCGCGGGCAGATCCGCGAGTTGATCCAGGAGTACCGGCCCGATCTTCTGTGGTTCGACGGCGCCTGGGAGCGCGACGAGCGGCAGTGGCGGATGAAGGAACTCCGCGAGGAGATCCTCCGGCTGAGCCCCCGGACCGTGCTCAACGGCCGCATGCTCGGCCACGGCGACTACGCCACCGCGGAACTGGGCGTGCCCATCCGGCGCCCGGACGGCCACTGGGAACTCTGCTACACCATCGGCGACATGTGGGGGTACCAGCCCCAGGACGTCAACCACAAGTCGGTGCGCGAGCTGGTGCGGGTCTTCACCGAGACCATCGGCCACGGCGGCAATCTACTGCTCAACACCGGCCCGCAGGAGGACGGCAGAATCCGGTCCGAGCACGCCCGGCGACTGGAGGGCCTCGGCCGCTGGATCCGGCGCAACCAAGAGGCCGTGTATCCGACGGAAGGCGGTCTCCCGTACGGGCATCACTACGGTCCCTCGATGCTCTCCAAGGACCGCCGCACGCTCTTCCTCGTCTGCTTCGACGCGCCCCGTGCCTTCGTCGAGCTCCGCGGCCTGCGCAACACCGTCAAGGGCGTCTCCGTGCTCGGCACCGGCGAGCGGCTCGGCCACCGGGTCGTCGGCGGCTTCCCCAGCCGCGGTGTGCCGGGCGTGGTCCGCATCGACGCACCGGGTGTCTGTGACCCCTACGCCACCGTGCTCGCCCTCGAACTCGACGGCGAAGTCGACCTCTACCGCGGTCACGGCGAGGGCTGACCCGCGCCGGTCTCCCGGCGATCGCGCTGAACGCAATCGATCGAATCGACCGCGGGCCTACAGTGACCGGCGTGGAGTCACGCTCCGCGTTCACCCGGCCCGCCACGCCAAGGGGAAGCCCGATGCGACTGCATGTCGACCAGCGCCACGCGCGGGTGCTCGAACTCGTCCGGGAGCGCGGCAGCCTCCGGGTCACCGAGCTCGTGGCCGAAATCGGGGTCTCCGCAGTGACGTTGAGGCGTGACGTGGAGATCCTGGCGGCCCAGGGACGGGTGCGGCGGCTGCACGGCGCGGTGGCCTGGCCGGGCGAGCGGACCGCCGGGGCTCCGGTGAAACCGGCGCCCGCCGAAAGGGCCGTGATCGGAATGATCGTGCCGACCACCAACTTCATCTTCGCGGACATCGTGCGCGGGGCCCGTGAGGCCGTGGAGTCCCGGGGCGGCAGGCTGGTCCTGGGCATGTCGGGGTACGTCGACACCGAGGACCCGGTGCGGGCGGAGCATCTGCTGGCGGTCGGGGCCGAGGGGCTGCTCGTCGCGCCCAGCTGGTTCGGCGGGGTGCCCGCCGACGGGCAGGAGAGGTGGCTGCTCAAGTGCCCGGTGCCCGCCGTGCTCGTCGAGCGCTCGGCACCGGCGGGCAATCCCGCGGCAGGGCTGGACCGGGTACGTACCGACCGGGCGCACGGCGCCGCGGTGGCGGTCGGTCATCTGGCGGAACTGGGCCATCGGTCGATCATCGCGGTGCTCCAGGAGGGGCCGCACGCCGCGCAGATCACCGCGGGATATCTGGCCGCGTCGCAGTCGCTGGGGCTCGCGCCCGTGACGGGATCCCCGGTGGTCCGCGCCCATGGCGAGTACGAGGGAACGGTCGGCCGGCTGGTGCGGGCCGTCCGGGAGGAGGGTGTGACGGCCGCCCTCGTCCACAGCGACGAGGACGCGATCGTGCTGGTGCCCGGGCTGCGGGCGCGGGGCGTCAGCGTGCCGGGTGATCTGGCGCTGATCGCGTACGACGACGAGGTGGCGGGTCTGGCGGAGGTGCCGCTGACGGCCGTCGCACCGCCGAAGCGGGCGGTGGGCGAGCTGGCCGCGAAGCTGCTGCTGCAGCGGCTCGACGAGCGCGGATCGGAACGGACCCCGGCACCCCGCCAACACCTTGAGCTGCTTCCGGAGTTGCGGGTCCGCGCGTCGTGCGGACCCGCCCCGACGCCAAGGAGAGCCGTCCGTTGATGTGACGGACGCTTCCTCACGGATGCAGCACGACCTTGGTGTAGCCCTCGATCCGCTTGTCGAACTTGTCGTACGCCGACGACGCCTGGTCCAGGGGCAGTTCATGCGAGACGACGAAGCTCGGCGTCGCCCGGCCCTCGATGATCATGTCGCGCAGGTACCGGTTGTAGCGCTTCACGTTGCACTGCCCCGTACCCATCCGCAGGCCCTTTTCGAAGAGCTTGCCGATCGAGACGAGGAGCATGCCGTGCTTGGCCTGCTCGTCGGGGCCTCCGGGGTCGGACGGGACGTAGAGGCCCGGCACGCCGAGCGCTCCGGTGGCGCGGACCGTGTCGACGAGCGAGTTCAGGACGGTCGCCGGTTCCTCGCGGTCCGTGCCCTGCGCCGTCGCCTGGTAGCCGACGGCGTCCACGCCCTTGTCCGTGCCGATGCCCTCGGTCCGGTCCTTGATCTGCTGCACGGGATCGCCCTCGGCGAAGTTGATCGGAATCGCGCCGATCTCCCGGGCCTTCTCCAGCCGCTCGGGGACCCGGTCCACGACGAACACCTTCTTCGCGCCGCGCAGCAGGGCCGAGTAGGCGGACATGAGCCCGACCGGCCCGCCGCCGTACACGGCGACGCTCTCGCCCGGGCGGACGTCGGCGAGTTCACAGCCGTGATAGCCGGTGGGGAAGATGTCGGCAAGCAGCATGAAGTCGGTCTCGTGCTCGTTCCCCGGCGGCAGCTTCAGGCAGTTGAAGTCGGCGTAGGGCACGCGCAGGTATTCCGCCTGGCCGCCCGGCCAGGGCCCCATGGCGACATAACCGTAAGCACCGCCGGCGAAACCGGGATTGACGGTCTGACAGAATCCGGTGAATCCCTCGACGCAATTGATGCAGAATCCACAGGCGACATTGAAGGGCATGACCACTCGGTCGCCCTCCTTGAGCAGGGTGACGCCCTGGCCGATCTCCTCGATGATTCCCATGTTCTCGTGGCCGAAGACGATGCCGGGCTCGGCAGCCGTGCGGCCCTCGTACATGTGCAGGTCGGAGCCGCAGATCGCGGTGGATGTGATCCGTACGATCACATCGTTCGGGTGCTGGATCCTGGGCTTCTCGACGTCTTCGACCGCCACGGTGAACGGTCCCTTGTACACGACGGCCTTCATGGCTGCCTCCTCCGCTCGGCAAAGCACATACGGTTTTCGCGTGACCCATCTCTCATGATTCTCCGGCCGGCACCAACAGACAAGCCGGTAATCTCGGGAGAAATATCCATCCCATATCCGCCCCGGTGTTGCACCGGAAAATGGAAAAGGAAAAGGAGGGCGGGAAGTGGCAGCACAACGGCTCGGGACCCTACTCGTCCCGGTACCCGGTCTGTCCGGTACCACCTACCCGCCCGGAACCACGGTGACGGTCCGTGGTCGTGGCGCGACTGTCGATGCCTTCGTCAACGGAGACTGGCTTCCGCTGTCGTGGTGGGAGTTCTCCGACGGCCTCCGCGAGGACATCGCCGACCGCTGACCCCGGAACACGGCTCGGTCGCGGTCGAAGGCCGTAGGCCGGCAACTTGCCGCCCTGGCAGGTGAGTCAGGGCCTTTCGTTCGGATCGGGCCGGGCTCCGGGGCCATGGCGACCGCCCGTGCGAGCCCGGCATCGACCGAGAGCCCCCCCTGCCCCGTGGCGTCCGCGGCCCGGCGGTGGTGTCACCACGATCTCGGGGTCGACCCCGGACAGTGGTCCGTCGGCATACGGCGTGCGGTCCGTGATGCCATCGTGTCGCCAATGTGGCTCAGTCGACTCTTCCTGGGTCCGGAATCGGGGCGGCGCCCCTGTGGCCTCGTACGGCCCACGCTGAACAGGCCGCCCCCTCTCGCCGTATCCATACTGGAGATTCCGGCATCCCCGACACAGATTGCAGAGCGACAGATGAGCGGCACTGCGCAGATCGGCGTCACAGGACTCGCGGTCATGGGCCGCAATCTCGCCCGTAACTTCGCCCGCAACGGCTTCACCGTCGCCGTGCACAACCGGACCACCGCGAAGACGGACGCCCTGGTCAAAGAATTCGGCGACGAGGGATCCTTCGTGGCCGCGCGCACGCCGCAGGAGTTCGTCGCGGCGCTGGAGCGTCCGCGCCGGCTGGTCATCATGGTGAAGGCGGGCGATCCGACGGACGCCGTGATCCAGGAGTTCGCGCCGCTCCTGGAGGACGGCGACGTCATCATCGACGGCGGCAACGCGCACTTCGAGGACACCCGCCGCCGCGAGAAGGAGCTGCGCGAGCACGGCATTCATTTCGTGGGCGTCGGCATCTCGGGCGGCGAGGAGGGCGCGCTGAACGGGCCGAGTATCATGCCGGGCGGCTCGTCCCGGTCCTACGAGTCGCTGGGGCCGCTGCTGGAGAAGATCGCCGCCAAGGCGAAGGACGGCACCCCGTGCACCACCCACATCGGTCCCGACGGGGCCGGGCACTTCGTGAAGATGGTCCACAACGGCATCGAGTACGCGGACATGCAGCTGATCGCGGAGGCGTACGACCTGCTGCGCACCGTGGCGGGCTACTCCCCCGCGAAGATCGCCGAGACCTTCCGCAGCTGGAACACCGGCCGCCTCGACTCCTACCTGATCGAGATCACGGCTGAGGTCCTCGCCCACACGGACGCGGCCACCGGTAAGCCGTTCGTCGACATCGTGCAGGACCGTGCCGAGCAGAAGGGCACGGGCCGCTGGACCGTGCAGATCGCGCTGGACCTGGGGGTGCCCGTCTCCGGCATCGCGGAGGCCGTCTTCGCCCGCTCGCTGTCCGGCCACGCGGATCTGCGCGAGGCGGCGAAGGACCTGGCGGGCCCGTCGCCCAAGGCCCTCGGCGAGGCGGAGGCGGCCGCCTTCGCGGACCGGGTGGAGCAGGCTCTGTACGCGTCCAAGATCGTCTCGTACACGCAGGGGTTCCACCAGATCCGGGCGGGCAGCGAGACGTACGACTGGAACATCGACCTCGGCGCGGTGGCGTCGATCTGGCGGGCCGGGTGCATCATCCGGGCCGCGTTCCTGGACCGGATCCGGGCGGCCTACGACACCCGCCCCGACCTGCTGAGTCTGCTCTCGGACGCGCAGTTCGCCGAGGAGATCGGGGCGGCGCAGGACGACTGGCGCACGGTGGTCGCCGAGGCGGTGCGGCAGGGGGTGCCGACGCCCGGGTTCGCGGCCGCGCTCTCGTACTACGACGGGCTGCGCGCGGACCGGCTGCCCGCGGCCCTCACCCAGGGGCAGCGCGACTTCTTCGGTGCGCACACCTACCGGCGCACGGACCGCGAGGGCTCCTTCCACACGCTCTGGGGCGGCGACCGCTCGGAGGTCACAGCGGGCTGACGAGTGGGACACCTCTCGTCCGGCCCGCTGGGCTGCCCGGCGTAGCGCTGATCGATTACGCCGAGGACCCGCCCATCGACCGACGCTCCTGGCGGCACGCCTTCGGCGGGCACCGTGTCGCCCGGGCGGGTGCCCCGGGGTGCGGCGGCGCCGCGCGTGTGCGTAAGTAGCAGCGGGCCCTCTTGTCGCCCCGCCCCCGTGAGCCCGCTGCCGTCACATTGATCGTGGGCCCACTGCCGTTCCGCACCGCTGACGCCCCATGGAGCCCTCGTATGCCCGACGCAACGCCGGATCCGGCCGCGGCCCAGCCCGTCGTCGCGCCGCTGACCAGCGCCGCCCTGATCCTGGTCGCCACGATCGAGTCCGGCGGTGAGCCCGTCGTACGCGAAGTGCTGCCGGATCTGGTGGCGATCGCCCGCTCCATCGGATTCCGGTTCCCGGGCGCCGACCTGGCCCCGGTGATCGGCTTCGGCTCCGAGGCATGGGACCGGCTGTTCGCCGGGGAGCGGCCGGCGGGGCTTCACCCGTTCCAGGAACTGCACGGCCCCCGCCACCACGCCCCCGCCACCCCGGGGGATCTGCTGTTCCACATCCGGGCCGAGCGGATGGACGTCTGTTACGAGTGGGCGGCGCAGCTGCTCGACCGCCTCGGCAGCGCGGTGAAGATCGTCGACGAGACGCAGGGGTTCCGTTACTTCGACCACCGGGATCTGCTCGGCTTCGTCGACGGCACCGAGAACCCCTTGGGTGCAGGCGCGCTGTCGGCGGCCCTGGTCGGCGACGAGGACCCGGGGTTCGCGGGCGGCAGCTACGTCATCGTGCAGAAGTACGTACACGACCTCACGTCCTGGAACGCGCTGAGCACCGAGGCGCAGGAGCGGGTCATCGGCCGTACGAAGTTCAACGATGTCGAGTTCCCCGACGACATCAAGCCCGCCGACTCCCATGTCGCTCTCAACACGATCACCGAACCGGACGGCACATCGCGCGAGATCCTGCGGGCCAACATGCCGTTCGGCAGCTTCGAGCAGGGCGAATTCGGCACGTACTTCATCGGCTACGCCGCCGATCCGGGCGTGACCGAGCAGATGCTCCGCAATATGTTCCTCGGCAGTCCGCCCGCCACGCACGACCGCATCCTCGACTTCTCGACCGCGGTCACCGGCACGCTCTTCTACACCCCCAGCGCCGACTTCTTCGACGCCCCGCCGCCTTCGCCCGCCGCGACCGCGGCCGAGGCCCTGCCGGCACCGGCGTCCGCGCCGGTGGCGGCACAGGCCCCGGTCCCGGCCGGTCCGGGCGATGGCTCGCTGCACATCGGCAGCCTGCAAGAAAGCGCCCAGTGATGAACAACCTCCACCGCGAACTCGCCCCTGTCACGGAATCCGCCTGGGACCAGATCGAAGAAGAGGCCCGGCGCACCTTCAGCCGCCATGTGGCGGGCCGCCGTGTCGTCGATGTCGCCGGCCCGGACGGCCCCGAACTGGCGGCCATCGGTGACGGGCATCTGCGCGACATCGATCCGCCGACGCCGGACGTGATCGCCCGGGCCCGCACCTCGGTGCCCGTCATCGACTGGCGGGTGCCGTTCACGGTGACCCGGGCGGCCGTGGACGACGTCGAGCGCGGATCCGACGACAGCGACTGGCAGCCCGTCAAGGACGCGGCCCGCACCTGTGCGTTCGCCGAGGACATGGCGATCATCGACGGGTATGCCTCGGCCGGGATCACCGGGCTCCGGGACGGTTCCTCGCACACCCCGCTGCCGCTGCCGGCCGACGCCCGCGACTATCCGGCCGCCGTCAGCCAGGCGCTGACCCAGCTGCGGCTGGCCGGTGTCGACGGACCGTACCGGCTGCTGCTGGGTGCCGACGCCTACACCGAGGCGACGGAGACCTCGGACCACGGATATCCGGTGGCGACCCATCTGGCCCGGCTGCTCGACGACCAGATCCTGTGGGCGCCCGCCGTCGCGGGCGGTGTGCTGCTCTCCACCCGGGGCGGCGACTTCGAGCTGAGCCTGGGGCAGGATCTGTCGATCGGCTACCAGGACCACGACGCGACCAGCATCCGGCTCTACTTCCATCAGTCGTTCACCTTCCGGATGCTGACGCCCGAGGCCGTGGTCCCGATCATCGCCTGACCGGCTGCTACCGGTGCCCGGTCGCCCTGATGCTCCAGGTGAGGGTGTCGGTGGCCAGGGCGCGGACGGCGGGGTCGCGGATGGCCGCCGTACGGTCCACGGCCTGGGCGGTCACCTTGTGGCCGCGGCCGTCCGCGTGGACCCCGAGCGAGGCCGCGGTGACGGAGGTGCGTCCCCGGGCGAAGACCCTCTCGACGCCGTCCACGTACCAGCGCAGTTCGGTCCTGGCGAGGCCGGTGCCGGTGCCGGGCCGGTGCGCGTGGGGCTTGGCGCCGACGGTCCCGAGAGCGGCCCGGGCCACCGTGATGCGGCGACCGGGTCCGACGGTGACGCCCGTGTCGACGGTGCTGCTCAGTGCGTTGCCCGCGCGGTAGAACCCGGCGATCATCGCCTCGCGTCCCGGCAGGTTGAACTCCGTGTTGCTGAGCTCGCGCATGATCGATGACGTGGTCGGGCGGTAGATGCCGAACGGGTAGTAGGCGCTGCCCTCGTACGTGCCGACGGTGCCGCCCGCCGGATCGCTCTGCCCCAGCCAGCGGTACCACTTGGCCTGCTTCTCGGTGAGCTGCTCGGCTGTGTGGGTGGTGGAGTTGATGCCGCCCGGCTCGCCCCCGGTCCAGGTGCCGTACGCGTCGTAGGTGTACTCGTCTTCGAGCAGGCCCACCGAGTGCCCGATCTCATGAGCGGCGATCAGACCGGACGAGGCGTGGTCGGAGGAGAGCGTGGAGACTCCGTTGAAGGGGTAGCCCTCGGCCTGGAGCCCGGAGTAGCCTGCGCCGCCGTACTTGGTGGAGTTGGCGATGACGACCACGAGATCGGCGGCCGGGGCCATCGCGGCGTACGCGTCCACCTTGTCGATGTCGGTGCAGATCAGCCGCTCCGTGTCCGCGCACCAGAAGTAGCTGCCGAGTGCGGTGTCCCTCACCGTGTCCGCTCCGGGGTCGCCGCTTATGCCGGACTCGTTGGAGACCGCGTCGACGGTCCACACGTTGAACAGGCCCTGATAGCTCTTGTACGGCTCCAGCGCGGTGATGCCGACCCACTTGGCGGTGGCGTCCGCGTGGAAGTCGCCCTGCTGGCCGGCCGTGTAGCCGTCGCCGATGATCACGACGTCCAGGCGGTCGTCGGTGGGGCCGGTCACGGACTGCTTCCCCACCGTGCCGTCGAGGGCGGCCTCGGCGGCGCTCAGCGGGGCGGCGGCGCTAGGTCCCCGCTGCGCGGGCGCGGCGGGGACCTCCACGGTCCGGCCCGGGCCGCCGGGGTCGGGGAAGTACTCGGCCTCGATGCGTCGGCCACCGTCGGTGTCGGTGGGGGTGGCCGACGCGGGGGCGGCGGTCGCCGCCAGGAGGCCGGCGAGAGCCAGTCCCGCCACCGGTCCTGCTGTTCGGCGCGCGTGGGGGCGTATGCGCATGGGGAACTCCTTCGGGTCCTGCGGCAGGACCGTGACATAACTCATGGGGTAAGCAGACTTAAGGTGGCGCTTAACCTAGAAGGATGCGGGCCCTCGAACAAGGCCCGGGAACCGAGTGGTTGAGACTCGTAACCAGGCGTTTACGATGCACGGACCGCATTCCGAGGCCGGGCGAGACAGAAGGGGCTGCGCGATGAGCGAGAAGCGCACGACGGGACGAGGTACCGGAACGGACCCCGCGCACGGACCGGAATCCCCGCACGGCCCGCACGGCGACCCCGGAGCTGTCGGGCGTCGCGTACAACGCCTGCGTACACAGCTCGGATTGACGCAACGCCAGCTCGCCGAACCCGCTTACACCCCCGCCTACATCTCCACCCTGGAGGCGGGCCGGGTCCGCCCTTCGGAAGCGGCCGTGCGCCACCTCGCGGAGCGGCTCGGCGTGACGTACGAGGAGCTGGCGACGGGACGCCCCGCCCATCTCGCCACCGATCTACGGCTGAAGCTCGTCGAGGCCCAGCGGACGCTGGCCACCGGCGCCGCCGAGGACGCCGCGGCCGCCT